>NZ_JBITDJ010000004.1:0-510970 GCF_044454085.1 Streptomyces sp. NPDC051569 | reverse complement strand
TCTTACAAAGCAGATGTCGGCGGTTCGAAACCGTCCGCGCCCACAGAACGTCCAGGTCCCTGACCTGGGCCAGGATCCTCTCCTGGGGGTTCATCAGAAGCCTCGGACTCATCATCCGAGGCTTCCCGCGTGAGCGATGCGTGAGCGGACGTGCTAACGATCTTGTTGGAGCGTTGAAGCGGGACCAGCTTCGCCGCCGCCTCCGCCACCTCTTTGTCGACTTGCGGCAGAAGATTCAGGTACGTGTCCGAAGTGATCTGAATCCCTGAGTGGCCGAGCGTCGACTTGATGTAGTGGAGGTCGCCGCCGCCCGCGTGCATCAGCGTCGCCGCAGCGTGGCGTAGGTCGTGCAGCCGGACCGGCGGCAGGGCGATCTCATCGGCCAGCTCCGTGAAGCGGTCCGTGACGTGGCTCGGCCGGAGCCAGCTCCCATCCCGCTGGGTGAACGCGCGGCCGGTGCTCACCCACCCTGTGCCGAGCTCCTCGCGGTCAGCGTCCTGACGGGCCCGGTTCTCGCGCAACACCTCTACGGTCACCGAGTCCAGAGAGATGGTACGGGCACCAGCGTCCGTCTTGGGGTCGTCCTCGTAGACGTCCCACCCGTTCTGTACAAGCGCCTTCGCCACCGTCAACAGCCCCGCGTCCAGGTCGATGTCAGTCCAGCGCACCCCGCACGCTTCCCCGCGGCGCAGGCCCCGGAAGGCGACCAGGTGGTAGAGGCTGTACAACCGGTCCGTCGCCGCGTGTTCGAGGAACTGGCCGATCTGCGTGGGAGTCCAGACCATCACGGGGGATGGCTTCTCTCCCGTCTCCTCCCAGCGGGCAACGTGCTCGCTGGTCCAGAGGACTCCCTTCGGCCGCCGGCCCACGTCCAGCTCGACGTGGGCTGCCGGGTTGAAGGTGATGCCGAAGCGCTGCTGCGCGATTGCATCGTTCAGCGCCGCGCGCAAAGTCGCTCGGATGCGTTCCCGGGTCGTCGGGCCGACCGTGTCGCGGAACGGCGGCATCTGCGCGATCGACTCCTTCATCGCCTTCCGGCGCGCGCGGTTCTCCACTCCCTTCCACGGGATGGTCGCCAGCTCCTCGATCGCGGCTCGGCGCTGGGCATTCTGCTCCAGAATCTCGCCGTTGGCGTCTGCGATGGCCGTGAACATCTCGCTCAGGTGGCTGACGCGGAGCCGGTCCAGCCGGTGGTGGGCGATGCGCGGCTTGAGGTGGACGCGGACGTTGATCTCGTCCCGGCTGATTGCCGTCGGCCGGCCGCGCTTTCCCGCCATCCACTCGTCGAGCCACTCGCCGACCGTTGTACGAGACGTGAGGGACTGGCCCGTCGTGTATCGGCGGCGTACGTCCTCCAGCTCCGGCAGCGGCGCCTTCTTGTCCGTGCTGACACTTTCCAGCAGATCGCCGACGCGCACATGGCCCTCGGTGTCATCCCCGTCGGGGATCGCCAACAGCGCCCGAATCTTGTCCAGTTCCTCCTGAGCCGCCTTCGCGGTCTCGTACCCGGAGCGGGAGAACGAGCGCCGGGTGCCATCGCCGCGCGCGGGTAGTTCCTGCCGTACCGCGTACACCCCATGCCGTCGTGAGGTGAGCTGCGGGCAGCTCTTCCCCAGCGTTCTTCCGTCGCCGTCGCGGCAGTAACAACGGCGGTATGTCGAGCCCTTCATCGTGCCTCCGTGAGTGGTCCGCCGAGTGCGGACGTGTCCCCGCCAGTCTCCTCGCCGCCTGGGCGCGGATCTGTTACGCGGCATCCCAGTGCTGGACCCAGAGGCCGTCGCCCGTGATCCGGGCGAGGTAGGTGTTCATCTCGGCGCAGAGCTGTGGGGTGGCGCTGCCGGCGCGGATCGCCCAGACGAATCGGCCTGGCTCCTCCAAGGGGAGGCACTCCACGCCTCGGGGCATGCGCGAGGAAGGGACGATTGCCCACTCGACGGTTGCTATCCCCAGGCCCTTCGGCGCAGCGTCGACGCGGTCCGTCCCGGCGTTCCAGTGCTGCGCCCAGTGGCCTTCGGCGCCAAGGATCACTCGGTGAAGTTCGTTCATACGGGTGATGAAGCTCTGCGTGGCTTCGCCGTGCCGGACCAGCACGGCGATTGCGCCGTCCGTTTCCTGAAGGTGGCAGGCCCGCCCCGCCGGGATGCGGCGCTCCGCTGCTCCCAGGTGGAACTGGACCTGTACCTCGTTGATCTTGCGCATGTCGATCCCCCCGTGCACACCTAGGCGCACGTTTGTTCGATGACAGCGGCGGAGCTGTCCATTCCGCCCCCCGGCGGATGACCATCATGCCCAATCGTTGACGGCTGCACCAGAGGTTACGGGGGTGTTACTCGCTGTCGTTATCGCTGGCCAAAGGTGTTCTCCGCCACGCCTTCATCAGCGCTTGGACTCGGTCCTGGTCGTCGGGGCTCATTGACTGAAAGTCATGAACCAGGCTTCGCACGCGGTGGTCGTCCGACCACACAGTGTCGATGCCGAAGAACTGGGCGCCCGCCGCCTCCTTTACCAGTTCAAGTGGCAGTTGCAGTCCGGCTGCCAGCGCGCGCAGCTCGGGCAGCAGGGGCGGAATGACGGGGAGGACCTTCTCCAGGCGGTCAATCACGCCGTATTTCCACAGCGGACCACCCTGGGCGTCCTCCGGGTCGATGCACCTGTCTGCCAGCTTTCGGAGGCTCAGCCCAAGCTCTTCGCGCCGCTGGCGCACGAGATCGGACAGGTCCGTCCGCGTCTTCGGCTCCGCCATGAGATTCATCCTGCCACTCCGCTGCCGCTAGATGTCTATCTGACCAGTGGTTCACGAGGTGCCCCCACTGAGGTCAGAGGCGCCCTCCATCTATGTCCATCGACAGATTGTCCATGCAGCTGGATCCATCTGGCTACACGGATGCTTCCGGATGGCCGGACGCTCACCGTGCGCGGCTGAATACGGACGACCCACTGTTGATTGAGATAGACAAACTGTCGGTCTCGTGTGACAGTGTTGTCCATCGAAATGAACAGTCTGATGTGCGAGGTGGACACGCCTTGAGTGACAAGTACGTGATGGCAAACCCCGAAGTGCTGCGACTCCTGATGCGCCGTACGGGCGACGGCCGCGCCGTCAGCATCCGGGCCCTGGCCAAGGCGGCCGGTGTGCACCACAGCACCATCGGGAATCTCCTGACCGGAGAACAGGCCACCGTGTCCAGCGACGTGGCAAAGGCCATTGCCGAGCGCATCGGCGTGGACCTGTTGCTCCTCTGGGAGCGGGACGGGCGTGCCGTCCGCAGCCGCCGTCAGGGGGCAACGGCATGAAGCCCGCGCTCTCGATCGCCGAGATCCTCGACCAGCCCGCTCTGGTCCCGCTCTGGCCCACCGTCGGAAAAGCGCTGGGACTCGCCGAATCGACCACCTACCAGCTCGCGGCAGAGGGCCGTCTGCCGTTCGAGGTCATTCGCCTCGGACGTCGCAGGTCGGTGAGGCACGTCGATTTGCTGGCCTTCCTGCGCCTGCCCACCCCCGACACCAGCGATGCCGCATGACCGCCCGCCAGGTGTTGAACGCCCAGTTGGTTGTCGACTGCGGCGAGGGCCGCGCCAGCGGACGCGGCTCCTTCACCTACACGCGTCCGCCGCGGGCCCGCTACGACTGCCACCGCTGCGGCACCCGCGAGGGCCCGGTCACTGGCCCCGACGCCGTCATCCGCTTCGTCGCCGAGATCCGGTCCGCCCACCGCGACCGCTGCACCGCCCAGGAGCACCGCACGTGACCGACGAGATCCCCAACCTTCAGGCCGCAGCTCGCGAGCTGCACGACGCCGGCCTGTGCGTCCTGCCCGTCAAACCCGACGGAAGCAAGGCCCCCGACGTCCGCAGCTGGACCCAGTACAAGGTCACCCGGTCGACACCGGACGAGCACGATGCCTGGTTCGGTGACGGGCAACGTACCGGCATCGGTGCCGTGACCGGCACTGTCTCCGGCGGCGTCGTGCTCATCGAGTTCGAGGGCCTGGCCGTCAAGGAGGGTGTCCTGGACCAGGTCGCCGAACTAGCCCGCAACAGCCAGCTCGGTGACCTCTGGGAAGCCGTCACGGGGGGCTGGGCTGAACGCTCTCCCTCTGGAGGCGTCCACTACAAGGTCGTCGTCACGGGCAGGCCCGCCGACCCGAATACCAAGCTCGCACGGCGTCTGGCTCGGGAAGACGAGTACACGCCGGAGGAGCGGCAGCGCGTATCCGAGAAGCCCGGCACGAAGATCGCGCGGGTCCTCATCGAGACACGCGGCGAAGGCGGCTTCGTCGTCGTCGCCCCGTCACACGGAACCACACACCCCAGCGGCGAGCCCTACACCCGTCTCGCTGGCGGCCCCTCCACCATGCCGACCGTTGGAGCGGACGAGCTGGACGCGATTTACGCGCTCTGCCGGGCCTTTGACGCGATGCCCATGCCCGAGGCGCCGAAGACGGCACCCCGCCCGGCGCCGCCCCGGCGCGATGGAAGTCTCCGGCCTGGGGACGACTTCGAGGCCCGAGCGTCGTGGGCGGACATCCTGCGCGGCGTCTTCCGGCCGCTCACCACGCGCGGCAGCGAGACGCAGTGGGGATGGGCCGACGGCGTCGGCGGCGTCAAAGCCACCACTGGGCGAGACGAGCACGACCGCTTGTGGGTCTTCGCCACGGGCTGTGAATTCCAGTCCGAGGTGCCCTACAGCAAGTTCGGGGCCTACGCGCTGCTCAACCACGGCGGGGATCACAAGGCCGCCGCTCGGGAGCTGGCACGCCAGGACTACGGCACGCGCCACCTGGCCGCCGTCGGCGCCCGCCCCTCTACCCCGCCCCCGGCGCCCGAGAACCAGCCCGCCGCAGACGAGCGACCGGCCGAAACGTCCTCGGCGCCGGCCGAGGACGAGACCGACCCCAAGGGGTTCGACTACGCCGCGACTTTCGGCCTGCCTGCCACCGTGCGCACCCCCTACGACTACCGGGTGACCGGCCGGGGCGTGGAAGTGCTCAGCACCAGCGGCGAGAACTGGCTACGCGTCACCTTCGCGCCGCTAGCCGTCACCGCCACATTCGAAGACCCGGAGGGCGACCAGTACGTAGAGCTGTCGTGGATCGACCGCAGCCTGGGGCGGCCCCGCACCATCTCGCGCATCGTCAGCCGCGAGACCGCGAAGCGCGGACGCAAGCTCATCGAGACCTTGGGTGCGGCCGGCCTCCCCGCGGTCGAGGGCGACGCGCGGGCAGTCGAGAAGTGGCTGGCCGAGTTCGAGGCGGCCAACGTCGGCCGCATTCCCAGCGAGCAGCTGGCCCGCTGGCTGGGCTGGCAGGACGACGGCACGTTCGTCTCTTCGCCCGAGGACGGCATCAAGGTGGACGTCCCGTTCGAGGAGCAGCGCGGCCCGGCCCGCGCGCACACCCGGAAGGGCACGCTGGAGGGTTGGAAAGACACCGTCGCGCACCTGGAGCCGTTCCCCGTTCCGCGCGTTGCCGTCGCTGCCGCGCTCGCCGCGCCGCTGCTCAAGCCGCTGGGCATCAACAGCTTCACCCTGGACATCTCCAGCCGGTCGACCAAGGGCAAGACCACGGCCCTTCAGGTCGCGCTCAGCGTGTGGGCGGACCCCTCCGAGCACGCCTCGGCCATGTCCAACTGGCGCACGACGCTGTACGCGATCGAGAAGCGGCTCAACCTCGTTCGCGGGATCGTCACGGTCTTTGACGAGACCATGGCCGTCACGGACGACACCCTCATTGACGAGGTGCTGTATCAGCTCCCGATGAACCACGGGAAGGCCCGTTCCGGCGGGGCGTTCGGCAACATGCTGCCCTGGGAGACCATCCTCCTGTCCTCCGGCGAACGGCCGGCCCTCTCCTTCACGACCAGCCAGGGCGCGGCGGCCCGCATCCTCGGCACGACGATCGCCCCCTTCGGCGACGGGGGCGGGGAAGCAGCTGCTGCGGCCCGTGAGGGCGTGCTCGCCAACCACGGGCAGGCCGGGCCCGAGTTCATCCAGTACATCCTCAGCGGCCTCGCGCAGCCCAACGGCCGCGAGGCGCTGAAAGCCCGACACCGCGCGCTGGTCGATGAGTTCCGCGGCGGTGGCGATATGACCAACCGGCGTGCGCCCATGGTCGCCGCTCTCGTGCTCGCCGAGACGCTGGCGTGCCGTCGCGGCCTGCTGCCGTACGAACCGCTCGGCTACGACGTCTGGCGTGGCCTGTTCACCGCTCACAACCCCACGGACAACCGGCCGGACATGGCCCTGGACGTCCTGCGGGAGTACGTCGCCGGACACGCCCACGAGCTGTACAGCGCGAGCCGGTCGGTGATGGGGGAGCGACCGCCGTACTCCGGCTGGCTCGGGACCCTGTCGAGCGACAAGGGCGTCATGAAGGTCGCGCTGCTCCCCGAACGCGTCCGCAAGATCCTCGCCG
This sequence comes from Streptomyces sp. NPDC051569, assembly GCF_044454085.1. NCBI lineage: Bacteria > Bacillati > Actinomycetota > Actinomycetes > Kitasatosporales > Streptomycetaceae > Streptomyces > Streptomyces sp. NPDC051569. The sequence continues at coordinate 504,558 of NZ_JBITDJ010000004.1, read as the reverse complement.
ATGCTGGCTACTCGCTGGACGCGGTTGTCGGGAGCTGGGTCGACGCCGGGTATCTGGAGACGCTGAAAAGCCAGCGGCCCACGCATCTGGTGCCGCGCCGGTTCGACGGAGCCCGCGCGAAGTGCCTGGCTTTCACGCCCGAGGGCATCACGTTCGGCGGCCAGGACGAGGCGGCATGAGTGCCGCCGCCGGGGTGGTACGCACGAGATGCGTACCACCCGCCGCCGCCAATTCCCGCAGGTCAGAGGCGTTGCAAGTGCCGTCAGTGGGGCGGTACGCACTGGCCTGGAAATGGCACCCCTCCGGCGTGGGCGCGTGTGCGCGCCTGTGCGCGAGCGTGCGCACACATCGACCCCTGTCTGTTTCTGCGTACCTGCGTACCACTCTCTCTAGAGAGAGACATAAGACCAGGTCAGAAGCCCTTTCAGCCCGGTACGCAGCCGGTACGCAGCCGGTACGCAGTGCGTACCGCCCCCTCTCATCCCTCCACCGAACCGAGGTGACCCATGCCCTTCACACCCCGCCCGTATCAGATCGACGCGATCAAGGCCCTGCGCGACGGCTGGACCACGGAGAAGAACCGGTTGGCGATCGTCCTGCCGACCGGCGCCGGTAAGACCGTGGTTTTCTCCCACCTGGCCCACCAGATGCTCGACAACCTCGGTGGTCGGCGAGCCCTCGTCATCGCCCACCGGGAGGAGCTGATCGAGCAGGCCGCTTCCAAGCTCCTCGCCGTCGACCCGATGCTTCGCGTCGGTATCGTCAAGGCCGCTCGCGACGACCACCACGACGCCGAAGTGATCGTGGCCAGCGTTCAGACCCTGGCCGTGCCCCGCCGCCGCGAGGCGATCCGCGACATCGGACTGATCATCGTGGACGAGTGCCACCACGCGGCGGCCCCGACGTACATGGAGGTGCTGCGGCACTTCGGAGCATGGGACGGCGTACCGACGGCAGGATTCACGGCGACCATGACGCGCACGGACGGCGGCCTGGCCGAGGTCTGGCAGGACGTCGTCTTCCGCATGGACATCCTCGACATGATCAGCGACGGGTACCTGTGCGACGTCCGGGGCAAGGCGATCACCGTCGACACCCTCGACTTGAACAAGGTGAAGACCAGGGGCGGCGACCTGGTCGACGGGCAGCTCGGCAAGGCGCTGGAGGACAGCGGCGCCCTGGACGCGATCGCCAAGGCGTACACCCAGCACGCGAGCGACCGGCCGGGCGTCGTCTTCACGCCGACCGTGGCGACCGCCCAGGGCGCCGCCGCCGCGCTGCGGGCGGTCGGCATCGAGGCCGCGCCCGTGTGGGGCGACATGGGCCGCGATCAGCGGCGCGCGACGCTCGCGCGGTACGAGGCCGGTGAAGTCCAGGTGCTCACCAACTGCATGGTCTTGACCGAAGGTTTCGACGCGCCGCACACCAGCTGCGTCGTGGTCGCCCGTCCGACCAAATCGCCCGGCTTGTACGTGCAGATGGTCGGCCGTGGGCTTCGGCCGGCGCCCGGGAAGTCTGACGCGCTGCTCCTGGACGTGATGGGCGCCGCGTCCCGCCACCGGCTCGCGAGCATGGTCGACCTGACGGCGCGGGAGATCGGCGAGGCTGAGGAAGGCCGATCGCTCCGGGAGGTCGCTGAGGAGCACGCGGCGACGGAGCAGCGGCGCGCGCTCGCGGCCCAGATCTCGGCTGAGGAGATCAACCTGTTCGGCACGTCTGCGATTCGCTGGTTGCGTACGCCCGAGGGCACGTGGTTCATCCGGCTGACGGGCGCCATGTTTCTGTTCCTCGCCCGTGACCCCGGGACCCGGCTGTACCGGATGCGCCGCTGGACGGAGGCGCACGGGGTGCACTCGCCTCGCGAGGACGTGGCGCGGCCTCTACCGGAGGCGCTGGCGTGGTTGGAGCAGCAGGCCCAGGTGCTCGCGCCGGGCGCGTTCGTGAGCCGTCAGGCTCGGTGGCGCTTGGGCCAGCCGTCCCCGAAGCAGCTCGGCCTGTGCCGGCGGCTAGGGCTCGCGGTGCCGCGCGGCAGCACGGCCGGTGACGTCGCCGACCTCATCGACCAGGCCCGTGTGGGCAGTGTTCTCGGCTCCCTGCTCGCCACTGCCGCTTGACGGTCCGGGCCTGTCGTTACCAGGCCCGGACCTCCATCCATCACACCACGGAGGAACCCATGGAGAACCAGCACACCCCGCTCACCAAGCAGCTGGGGCACGCGACCGTCGCCGAGACGACCGCGGGCTACGCGGCGCCGCTCAGCCCGGAGATCGTCTCCGCGATCCTGCGTGACCCGACCAGCCCGCTGTACCCGTCCCGGATCACTGTCTTCTGCGACGACTGCGGCACCGAGTTCAGCGGCGAGTACATGGTGTCCGAGGAGCAGACCAGCGCCGAGCGGCTGGAAGTGGCGCGCGCTCACATGCGGGGCAAGGGCTGGCGGTGCGAACGCTCCGGCGACTACTGCCCCACCCACAAGGCCGAGAACGACGCCTGCCCTGGGACCGGCGAGTACGGGCATGGGCTGACCGGCACCACTGTCCACGTGGGCTGCTGCCCCGCGTCCCGCTCGTGACCGCGCGCATCGTCGGCGGCGGGGTCCCCGTGCTGCTCCTGGTCGCGGCTGTCGTGCTCGCGGTGCTCCTCCTCCAGGAGGGGCGCCGCGCCCGCCGTGCTGAGGCCGCTGCTGCCGAGCGGGCCGCGAGGCCGGCCTCGCCCGTCAATCCGTACGCGGCCCTGCTGGACGAACTGGCGCTGCTGCGCGCGGCCGTGGAATACGCGTGCTGCCCCGGCTGGTGGGAGCCCAGTCACCTGTACCGCCATCACTCCGACTGCACCAGGGAGACCGACCATGCCTGACAACCCCACGCCCGCGACCGCCGACCGGACTGCCGTCCTGCGGGAGGCCGCCGATCACCTCGCGCGGCAGGCCGACCACCTGTGGGCGCCAGGAAGGACCGCGCACACGGTGATGCACGCCGACGCCGACGAGCTGCGCCGGTGGGCCGACGAGGCGCAGCAGCCCACCGTGGCGGACGAGGAGCAGCGGGAACTGCGCGCCGAACTGGAGGGCCTCCGGAAGGACGCGGACTATTTCCAGGGCTGGGCAGTCGGCAACGGGAACAGGCTGAACACCGCACTGGCCGACAACGCCCGTCTGCGTGCCGAGTTGGAGCAGGACGCGGCCATCACCAAGGAGGTCATGGACCGCGCCGACGAAGACATGGAGGGCGCCAGAGAGACCGCCCGCTACTTCAAGGCTCTGGCTGAGCAGGCGCAGGCGTGGGGCGAGCAGCACCGCGACCGCGCCAACCGGTACCGGACCCGCACCGACGCGGTCACGGCCGAGTGCCGCGCCCTCAACTCTGAGACCAAGGGCCTGAACCCGTTTGCTATGGCGGGTCGCCGTGACGCCGTCGCCCGCATCCGGGCTGCGCTTCAGACCATCAGGCACGACACCCCGGTCCCCGACGACCCGCGCATCACCGCCCTGGAGGAGCAGGCCGCCGGCCGGGCCGCCGTGCTGGAGGAGGCCGCCGTGCTGCTCACCCAGCGGGCCAGCAGCATCGACGCACTCTCCAGCTCCGACTACGGCACCGAGGCCGAGGTGGTCCGGGCACTGGACGCCGCAGCGAACGAGCTGCGCCGCAGGGCCGCCGAGGTGCACGCCGCCGTCCCGGACACGGTCCGTCCCGCTTCCGGCCCGGCGGCCAAGGAAGGGCGGTACACGGCCGACACGATCACCGATGACGCCCTGGGCGAGCTGTACGCCCGCATCACGACGCTGCAGCGCGTCGCAGCGGGCTCGGCCGCCGGACCGCAGGGAGAGCAGCCGTGACCACCACCTGCCAGCTCTGCGAACGCCCCCTGGAGGACGGCTACCTGTGCCTCAGCTGCACCAAAGACACCCGCGTCCGGTTGGAGTGCCTGCCGGACCTGTACGCCGGCCTGGTTCTCTTCCTCGCCCCGGCGGCACGCGGCGGACAGGGTCGTGGGTCCCGCCCGGTCCACGCGCCGATGCCCGTGTCCGAGGACGTGCTCGACCTTCGCGGCCCCGGCGGCATCGTCGGGGTGGTGGAGAACTGGAGCGGGATCATGCGCCGCGATCGCGGGCGGCCTGAGCGCCAGCCGCACGGGACGCTGACCGCACGACTGGACGACGCTGTCGCCGACTTGCTCGACCAGATGCCCTGGGCGGTGGTGTCCTGGCCGGACGCCGCCGTCTTCGCCCAGGACATCCGGGACCTCACCGACGCCGCCCGCACAGTGATCATGCCGCGCGTGCCGGTCGACCGCGGTACGCGGATCGGGAACTGTCCGGCCGAGCACGACGACGGCACGGTGTGCGGAGCGGTGCTGCGGCTGATGACCGGCGCCCGGGTCGTCACGTGCGAGTGGTGCGGATGCACGTATCCGCCAGCCACGTGGTCGGGGCTGAAGGTGCTGATGGACGCGGACGTGAAAGAACTTGCGGACGCTGGAAGATGATGGACTATCACACCCTCTGTGTGATAGCTTCTTCGTGATGGAACCGAAGTCCTGGCGGGCCCGGGTTCGCGAGGAAGACCAGCTGCTGGAACAGCTGCAAAGCCTCGTGTCCGATTCCGCCAAACGCAGGGCGGCCGCCCTTCTTGAGGGCGTCGCTGAGCTAGGCAGCGTCTACGCGGTAGCCCAGGACATCAGCAAGTCCTGGACTGCCGTGGACAACGCGATCAAGCGGAACGGCCCGAAGGGGTCCACAACCGGATAACGAAACGGGAGCCAGACGGCAGCTCCTCCGGCGCTGGAACGCCAGAGGGCCCAGGCGCCGCCTGACTCCCACACCGAACAACCTGACATCACCAGGAGTCGGCATGACCGATCATTTCCCGCGCACCCTGCGCGCCGCAAGTCCCGTCCGTACGAGTGCGCTGCTGCGCGCCGTCGCTGACCACCTCGCGGCCCACCGGCCCGACGCCACGATGACCGAGGCCGCCCGCCTCACGGTCACCCTCGGCATCGCCGGAAGCGCCGTCGCCGCCCGCCCGCTGCTGCGGATCCTGCCGTTCCCCACTGGCAGCATCACCCGTGGCGAGTACGCCCTCCGCCTGCGCAAGGCGGCCTGGGCCACCGCGACCGCCGCCCCGAGGCCCGAGCGCCGGCTGATCGCCACCGGGATCATCGGCAAGACGCGCCGCCGCACGATCACCACGATGCGCACGGCCACCGGTGCCACCGGTACCGTCAGCAGCCGGTGCCCCGTCTGTGAGCTGCTGTTCGAGGACTGCACCTGCACCGGCCTCGCCCCCGTGTCCCGCCCCGAGGGCCAAGGCGACGTGTGCCCGGTCCGCGAGTACTGGCAGTGCCGCTGCACCCCCTGGACCGGCAGCACCACGTGCACCACCATGCCGCTGGCGGTGGCTCGATGAGCGACATCACCGAGCCGCGCCACGGCCGTGCGGCCGCCGAGGTCCGCAACCAGCTGCGCGCCAGCCTCGCGCCCGCCGAGGGCCAGCCCCTCACCCCGGCCGTTCGTGACCTGCTCGCCGCCATCACCGAGGTCTTGGACGTCCCCATGGCCGCCAAATGGGACGACCGCGACAAGGAACTGATGCTTCGCGCCTCCCGGGCCGCGTGTCTCCGCGGCTACCTGGGCGGGATCGTCCGGATCGGCCAGGTAGCCGATTGGCAGGCCGAGGGCATCCGCGAGTTCGTCGCGGAACTGCCCGTCACCTACACCCCCTACCGCGACAAGCCGAAGCCGCTGGCCACCCCGGCCGACGACGCCCAGACGGGCGGTGGCGACCGTGGCTGAGACCCCCGAGCAGCGCGCCGCCCGCGAGCAGGACCACCGCGACTACCAGGCCGCCGAGGCCCGCCGCCGCGAGCAGAACCGCCGCGTCCCCGGCCTCGGCTGACCCCTCTTGACCGGCCGGGCGCACGGTGACCTGTCCCGCACGCCCGGCCCCCACCGGGAGAACACCATGAACCGCAAGAAGCTCAGCCGCGCCCAGCGCATCGTCCTCGGCGCCGCCACCATTCCCATGATCGCCGCCGGAGCGGCCGGAGGATGGGGCACCTACACGAACGTGGCCGCCGAGTTCGACCGTGCCGCGACCGCCCTTGGTGTCGTCGCCGCCGGCGAGGGCGTCACCCTGATCCTCGCCCTGGTCATGGTCGGCCTCACCATGCTCGGCCAGGCATCCCCGGAGCCGGTCCGCTTCGGACTGTGGCTCGCACCGGTCGCTGCCGCCATCACGGGCATCGTCATCGCAGACGACGGCACCGAGGGCGTCGTCTACGGCATCACCCCCATGGCCATGTCCGCTGCCGCCGAAGGACTCGGCCTTCTCGCCCGCCGAGTCGTCGTTTTCCAGACCGGCGTCGACATGGAAGCGCAACGCCGCAACGCCGCAACCATGCAGCAGCTGGCCGTCGCCCGTGCGGTCGCCGCCAACCACCCCGACGAGGACGAGCGGCAGCGGGCGGACCTGAGGGCATGGGAGCTCGCCGCCGAGGTCGGTGTCGGTGACGCCCACCTCGGCTCGCACCTGGTCGACGTTCAGCGTGACCGGCTCGGCCAGGGGGCCGACGACGCGCTGGCCAGGATGCTCACCATGGCCCCCCAGCAGACGACCAGTACGAAGCCCTCATCCCTGCAGCGCACGGCCACAGCCAAACTCAGCCGGCACTTCGCCGACATGGACCCGGCGGACGTGATCCGGATCTCCCACGACTCCCAGCCCGAGCTCTCTCCCTCTCAACTCGCGGCGCTGCTGCGCACCTACGGCGTGAATGTCGACGCCGTACAGGTCGCCCTTGTTCTTCTCGCCCTTCACGGACGTCCCGCCAAGACCACCGTCGACCGTGACGATGCGGATGATGCGCCCCGTGATGCGCCCGCTGATGCGCATGATGCGCCGCAGGTCACAGCCGGTACGGCCCCGACCAAGGCGCAGGCAATTCTTACCGCCGCTGCTGTCCTTGGGCCTGATTTCACCGCCTCCGAGATCGCCGACCGCGTCCAGCGCATCAACCGCATCACCGTGAAGCCCGGCTACGTCCGCGCCGTTCTGTCCCGCGCGAAGAAGGACACCGAGACCGGCCAGGACCACATGGAAGGCGGCTACGCGTGAGCCTCGACCAGGGCGCCGACGAGCGCCGCATCGCCCACCTGCTCCGCGTCTCCGGGGTCGGACCGGCCTCGGCACCCCCGCCGCCCTCCTACCCGCCCGACATCCCCGCGCCTGAGGGGAGCAGCGGGGACTGGGTGGACGAGATCCTCGCCCGTACCCGCCCGGCCTCCACGCCGCCCCCGCCCGAGGAGAACGTCGACCAGGAGCAGCCTGAGCACGAGGCGAAGGTGGAGCTGGAGACGGAGGAGGTGCTGGCCCCGGCCGGTTGGCTCCAGCCGCACCCCGGCTACTACCCGGCGATCCCCACCACCCTGCCGGTCCTGGCGGCGCCCGCCGCGCTCAGCCCCAAGACCCGGCTGCTCATCTACAACGCGAGCGCGGCCGGGGCCGGATGGGGCCTCGGGCTCCTGGGCCTATTCCGCCGGACCATCGCCGCGTGCGACGCGGACGCCGGAGCCGGCGCCGCCCTCGTCCTCGGCACCGGGGCCTGCCTGCTCATCGCTCACGTCTGGGACCGCCGCACCCGGCACTGGTGGATCGGCCTCGCCTGGGCCGCCCGCATCCCGCTTACCACCGCCATCACCGCCCTGGGCCTCTACGCGCCCGGCGCCCAGCTCTGACCAGAGGACGTCATGCAGCAGCACATCGAGTTCATCGTCACCGCCGCGCCGATCAGCATCGATGCGGGACGGGTCCTCGGAACCGTCGGCGCCGGAGGCATCGCGATCGCCCTGACCGGGGCGATGATCGCCGGGATTCGCGAGCCCAAGGGCGCCGCCGCGGCGGCCGGGGGAGCGCCCTCCGGCGGTAAGAAGGGCAAGATCCGCAAGAAGATGACCAGCGACCAGGCCCAGTGGACCGGGGTCGCCGCAGGCACCTTCTACATGACCGCCGGATCGATCTGGACCGTCGGCGGGCAGCTCTCCGACGCTTTCAGCTCCCTGTTCACCAGCGGCGGGTTCGGCGACGCGGGGACCGGCGCGGTCGCCGGGCTCCTTGCCCTGATCATGTACTTCCGCGAGATGACCCCCGGGAAGTCCGCGTTCACCGGGATCATTGCCGCCGGGGTCTGGGCGACGGCCGGCGGGATCTGGGGCATCCCCCAGGCCCTTATCCTCACCGGCGCCGGCGCCCTCGGGATTGCCTGATGGCCGACGACATGATCACCGCGCCGGGGGAGTCGGCAGTGTCCTGCTCCCCCGGCCTGGCCCGCCGCGCTGCCGACGGTCTGCGGTCCGTCCTCACCGGGGAGGCCGCGTACGCCCTGCGCACCGGATCTGTGATCCTCGCGAGCAAGGGCTGGCGCCTGATCGCCCCGGACGCCCCGGTCTGGCAGCGGCTCGGCTACGTCGCCCTCGGCGGCTACGTCACGGTCTACGGTCTCGCGCACGCCGACCTCGGCACCGTCGGCCCCTTCCTTCTGCCCGGCGGGGCGATCGTCTGGTGCATCGCCGCCTGGACCATCGCCCCGCCCCCCGGCCGCACCACTCCCCAGGAGCACGCGGGCCAGGACGCCGCCGAGCGCGAGCCGGAGGATGGCGCCGAGCCCGACCGCGAGTTCGTCTTCGCGCTGATCCGGAAGGTCGCCGGAGACCGCCACGCCGCGCACCTCGCCGACGTCATCGCCACCGGCGCCCTGGACGGCTGGGAGCAGCCCGACCTCAAGGCCGCGCTCACCCGCGACTGGGGCATCCCCGTGAGCGAGATCAAGCTCAAGTTCGGCGCCCGTCAGCGGGTCCGCGACGGGGTGCGCCTTCGTAACCTCCCCGACACCCCCGAGCAGGACCCCGCCAGGGCCGCCCTCGACGCGCCTGTCGACGCCCCGTCCGAGGCCCCCCTCGACCCCTCCCCTCGCCCGCTTCCGGACCCCTCTCAGGGGACCCGGTAGGGAGGTAGGAACCGCAGGTCAGCCCATATTCCTACCTCCCGCCTACCTACCCGCCTACCACCCCCGGGAGGCCCCTGTGAGCCCCTACCGCTACTGCTGCGGACAGTGCCGAGCCAGCAGCCCGCCCACCCCCACACGAGCCGAATCCGAGGCCCACCGGGACTACCACCGGGCCACCGTCCACGGCGGCCTGGTCCCCGACGGTGACCGCATCGACCGCGTGACCGGGGACGCCGCGCGTGACCCGGACGCCCGGTACCTGTCCAGCCGCGCCGTCCTCATCGGCATCGGCCTGTTCGCCCTCGCGACCGTGATTTCCCGCGTCCTCGGACGCTGACCACAACAAGGAGAGCCCATGTCCAGCGCACGCCACTTCCGCAAGGACCAGCCCGTCGACCAGGCCCGCCCAGCGTGACCTCCAGGCCGCCGGACAGCACGGCGTCGCCGAGCGGATGCGGCAGGGCACCGACGAATGCCTCGACGAGCTGGCCGACCTCGACGCCGGCCGCTGGCACCCGAAGCACGCCTGACGAAGGCCCCGGACGACGAAAGAGGCACAGACATGGACTACGACGACATGGACATCACGGACGTCATCAGCTCCAACGAGCTGTACGGGATGGACCGGGGTGATGAGTACCGGCTCGACTCGGAGGACGACGCGCGCAACGCCGCCGAGATCGCGGCAGACGTGGCCGACGACGGCCAGCCGTGGGACGGACTCGCTGACGGTGAGGAGCGCTGATGGACCACCGCGAGCACCTGATCTGCCAGGCCGCCGAGGCCACCGATGTTGTCATTGACCAGATCGAAGCCGACCAGACGCCCGACCCCGTCGACGTCACGATCCTTCGCGTGAACCTCACCGAGGCGCGGCGGGCTGGGATTTACCCGGGCGAGATCAACGCCGCCCGCCGTACCAGCCCCCAGTAGTACCCCCGGGGCGGCCTCCGCCTGCCAGCACCGGCCGCCCCCGGGCCCCGTCCCCTGAGAGACAGGACCGCCATCATGGCACTCCGACAGCCCCAACCCGCGTCCGACGACCCGCGCCTGCGCGGCCACGAGACGACCTATCAGGCATCGCGCGGCGGGCACTACCCGCCGCTGAAGAAGCCCATCGCGGGCGCACCAAAGAAGGGTTGATCGGTCCGTGCAAGACATGACGGCTGTCAGACCCTCGCCGTAGCCTGAGCACATCCCATCCGCGCTTCATGGCTGCTGCGCTGCTGGACCCGAGGCCCCGCTGCGAACTATCGCAGCGGGGCCGCCCTGCGAGAGATCATGGAGCCATGGCCACGCCGATCCTCGTAGACATATACGCAGCCCAAGCCGCCACCGGCATCAAGCCGGGCACCCTCCGCCAGTGGCTTCGCCGAGGCCGGCTCACCCACCACGGCTACGACCGTGCCGGACGCGCCCGTGTCGACCTCACCGAACTCCAGCCACAGGACACCGCGAACGCCGCTTGACCAGCCCGATCAGCAGGTGTAACACTCAGGGGGCGTTCGGCGTGCCCACAGACCGCCAACGCCCCCAGGCCCCGCCCACGACCGGGGCCTTCGTCATGTCACAGGACTGTCATACGCCTTCACCCGGTGCTCGTTCCCTGACACCGTGATCCCCTCATCATCAACCGTGGGGGGACCACCATGGGCTTCATCAACGACGCCAAGGCACAAGAAGCCGGTAAGCGCGCACGCGAGGCGTACACCAACGGCGACTACGTACTCGTCTACAAGTTCATCGAGGCCAACACCAGCAGCAAAGCCACCGCGCCCATGACCGGCATCGCCGACCAGATCCAGGCGGTCGAGTCCAACGGATGGATGCTGTCCAACATGGCCGCGGCTGAGGGCAAGGCCCTTACAGGTGAACGCGTCGCGCTGATCTGCCTTTTCAGACGCCGCTCCTGACCACAGCTCAACCGGCCCGCCCAGCAACCATTGCGGCCGGGCCTTCGCATACCCCCAGATGTCCAGGTAGGAATTCCGGCTCTCCTGCAACGTGGTGCACCCCGGCTCACACCCCTGGATGCGGTATCCGTGAGGACCGTGCCGGCGCCCCGTCCTAGGCAACGGGGCGCCGCTCAGCTTGAAGGAGACGACAATGGCCGGCCGCACCGACCTGACGAGCTACGAGTACCGCCAAGCCCGCGCCCGCTGCCTCGCCGCATCCGACGTCTGCATCGTCTGCGGCCACCAGGCCGCCGACGCCGTTGACCACATCCAGCCCGTCAGCAAGGGCGGCGCGATCGCCGACCCCGACAACCTCGCCCCCATCCACGGCGTCACCGGCTGCCCCACCTGCCTCCGCAAGTGCAACAACGAGAAAGGCGACAAGCCGCTGAGCGCTGTCACCCAGCTCGTCACCTCACGCGACTGGTACGCCGGACCATGAGGCGCGAGACGATGCCTCGCATGAACAACGACATGGTGACCTTCGTGCGCGCCCGCCTGGACGAGGACGAGCAGGGGGCGAGCGCAGCGAGCCCTGGCCCGTGGCACCTCAACGCCGAGGGTGACGAGGTGCTCGCCGTGGACGACATCACGGTGGCCGAAGGCTTCGCGCTCAGCAACCGGCAACTCAGGGCGACGGCAGCCCACATCGCCCGCCACGACCCCGCCCGAGTGCTGCGGGAGGTCGACGCCAAGCGGCGGATCGTAGACCTGCACGGCATCGTCTATCGCGAGATCGGGTGGCTGGAGAACGGCGACGAGGAGCGCAGCGAGACCCCGGTCTGCGGCCTCTGTGCCCCCAAGCACTCGCACTATCAACGTCGCGACGACGTACCGAAGGGGCCGTGCCTCACAGTGCGCCTGCACGCCGCCGCGTATGCCGACCATCCCGACTACCGCAAGGAGTGGCGGCCATGACCACCGAACCCGATCCGTGGATCAGCCGCCACGAACTCACGATGTTCCAGCAGGTGCGCACCCTCGACAGCCCGGCCGACAGCAGGGACGCGTGCTGGCGCGAGACCGAGGCCACCGGCCAGATGCTCGCCGTCTGTAACTGCGGACTCAACACCGGCTGGATCGCTCGCGACCAGATGCCTACACACGAGACGCTGGCCGACGGCGAGCAGCACGCCGCGCTCACTGCCCAGGGGTGGGGCCGGGCCCTGCGCGACCCAGTCAACCGCGAGGCCGTCGCGGTGGCGCTGCGCACCGAGGCACGCGTCAACCCCGAGTGGATCCGCGACATCATCCGACGCGAGCAACGGCTCAACGGCGGCGAGCCTTACCGGGTCTGACCTGCGAAGACGCGCCGGATTTTTAGGGAGATCATCTTCCCAGCCCCGCGCCCAGCTTTTATTTTTCTCCCCCCGGCCCTGACCAGCAACGACGCCATGATGGCGACGATCCCGGAGGGAGGCGGTCATGGCGACGAGGGCGCTGGAGATCGGCCCGGCGGGACAGCACGCGGCCCAGGCCGTGGCGCGACTCCGGGAGGCGCGCGGCTGGAGCCAGAGCGACCTGGCCGCCCGGCTCGCCGAGGCCGGGAGCGCCATCTCCAAGTCGATGCTGTCCAAGGCAGAGGCCGGCGCACGTCGGATCGACGTGGACGACCTGGTGGTCCTGGCCGTCGCGCTGGAGGTGTCGGTGGGCGCGCTGCTCCCGCCGCAGGAGAAGCGGGACGCGGCGACGGGGGCAGAGCTGTTCGTCATCACCCCCGGGCGCCGGGACGACGCGCCGCAGGACGCGGGTCCGGTGCTGGCCGCGCTTGCCGAGGACGTGGAGGCGCTCGGTGATCTGACTGGGGTGGAGCCGACGTTGGCGGAGATCGCGTACCGGCTGGCCCGGCAGATGGACGGGGTGCGGCCGGTGCCGTGCGACGACTGCGGCTCGATGGTCCACATCCCCGCTGATCCGCGGATCCTGCCGCAGCTGGCGAAGGAACTGCGCGCGACGGTGGCCGCGCTGCTGGAGGGGCGGGCGCCGGATGACGACGACGATGACGGGTTCGGAGACCTCGGCGACGTCTGAGTCCGAGGTGTTCTCGCCGCCGCCGGAGTTCGCGGCCCAGTGCCTGGACCTGTACGGGCTGACGTGCCCGCCGCGTTGGGGTACACCGCGCCGTCCCGAGTTTCCGTCGCTGGGACCGAAAGCGTGGCGGGCGATGGAGCGGCTCGGGTTCCCGCCGATGCCGTGGCAAAGGTACGTGATGGACGTGGCGCTGGAGATTGATCCGGCGACCGGCCACTTCGCTCACCGCGAGGTGGGGCTGTCGGTGCCGAGGCAGCAGGGCAAGACCCAACAGATCCTCGGGGTGCAGGTTCACCGGATCGCGGCGTGGCAGCGGCAGAACGTGGTGTACGCGGCGCAGACGCGGGGGATGGCTCGGCAGCGGTGGGAGGACGAGTTCGCGGAGACGATCCTCGGCTCGCCGTTGGCGAAGCGGATCCGGGTGCGGAAGTCGAATGGCAACGAGGCGATCATCTGGTCGGCGACGCGGTCGCGGATGGGCATCACGGCGAACACGGAGAAGGCCGGCCACGGCCCGCCGCTTGATCTCGGCATCATCGATGAGGCATTCGCGCACGAGGACGACCGGCTGGAGCAGGCGTTCAGCCCGGCGATGCTGACCCGGGCAATGGCCCAGCTGTGGTGGGCGTCCGCCGGTGGGACGGAGAAGTCGGTGTGGCTGAACAAGAAGCGCAAGGCCGGCAGAGCGCACGTCGAGCGGCTGTGGAAGACGGGGCAGCGGCCGGCGGTGGCCTACTTCGAGTGGTTCGCTCCGGACGATATGCCGCGTGATGATCCGGCGACGTGGCGTGCGACGTTGCCCGCCCTCGGGCACACGGTGACCGAGGCCATCATTCGGGCTGAGCTGGAGAAACTGGATCCGGCGGAGTTCGACCGGGCGTACCTGAACCGGACGCGGAAGGCGACTCCGCCGTCCGACCCGAACATTCCGAAGGCGCGGTGGCCGGGCCTGGTTGATGCCGGGTCGCAGGCTGGGCCAGAGGTGGCGATCGCGATCGACGTCTCGCAGGACCGGGGGTCGTCGTCCATCGGTGTCGCCTCGGTGCGGACCGACGGGCGGGTGCACCTGGAGGTCGTGGACCGGCGGCCCGGTACGGACTGGGTGGTCCCGGCGCTCCTGAAGTTGAAGCGCTTGTGGAATCCGCTGGTGGTCGCGGTGGCTGGCGGCGGGTCGCCCGCCGGGTCGTTGGTCGACGCGTTGGTGGAGGCCGGGATCACGGTGCCCGAGAAGAAGGACCAGCCGCACCGCGGGCATTTGGTGGTGCTGCGGACCTACGACCTGGTGGAGGCGTGCGGGCAGCTGGCCGACGCCTGGAACCAGGGCAGGGCCAGACACCTGGACCAGGTGCCGCTGACCGCCGCGGTGAACGGTGCCCGGACCCGCAGGGTCGGTGACGCCTGGACGATCGACAGGACGAACAGCCTGGTCGACGCCGCGCCCCTGGTCGCGGTCACGATCGCCCGCTGGGCGCTCCTGACTCGGGGCCCGGCAGTGCTGGACGACTACGACGCGCTGGACTCGGTTCTATGAGGGAGGTGTTGGCGTGGGACGTGTGCTGACTGCCCTGTGGTCGCCCTTCCGCTGGGCGGGAGCGGCCGGTAAGCGGGCGATCACGGCGCTGCCGTGGGGCTCCGGAGGGTCGCGGCGCGCGGGTTCGGTGTCGCCGGAGCGCGCGCTGTCGCTGATCCCGCTGTTCGCGTGTGTGCGGATCCTCGCGGACTCGGTGGCCTCGCTGCCTGTCCAGCTCTACCGCCGCAACGGGGCGACCCGGGAACTGGTTTCCTACGTGCCGCAACTGCTGTTCGCGCCGGCCGCCGTGGACGACTTGTTCATGTGGCTCCACAAGTGCGTGGTGTCGATGGCGATGCGCGGGAATGCTTACGGGCTGATCACTCAGCGGGACGACCTCGCATTCCCCACGATGATCGAGTGGTTGAACCCGGACGACGTGTGGGTGGACGAGTTGCATCCGACCCGGCCGGTCTTCTACTGGCAGGGCCGCGTCGTGCCCGCTGGGGACATCGTCCACATTCCGTGGGTGGTGCTGCCCGGCCGGGTGGTGGGGCTGTCTCCGATCGCGGCGTTCGCCGAGTCGATCGGGCAGGGTCTGGACACCGTGGAGTACGGGCGGTCCTGGTTCGAGAACGGCGGCACGCCGCCGGCCACGATGAAGAACATCGGTAAGGCGATCAACCCGGATGAGGCCGAAGAGATCAGCGACCGCCTGGCCGCGCGGGTGCGTGCCCGTAGGCCGTTGGTGTTCGGCTCGGACTGGGACTTCACCGCGCTGAAGGTCTCGCCGGAGGAGTCGCAGTTCATCGAGACGATGCGGCTGAACGCCACGCAGATCGCCACGATCTACGGTGTGCCTCCGAGCAAGGCGGGTGGCGAGACGGGCGGGTCGATGACCTACTCGACGGTGGAGATGGAAGGCATCGACCTCGCCACGTTCACACTGCGGCCGTGGCTGGTCCGGCTGGAGACGAAGTTCTCGCAGCTCATGCCGGGGCGCGAGTTCGTGAAGTTCAACGTGGACGCGATGCTGCGTACCTCGCTGCTGGACCGGTATCGGGCCCATGGGATGGCCCTGGACCAGGGCTGGCAGAACCGGGACGGCATCCGCGCGCTGGAGGACCTGCCGCCGCTGCCGAACGGCGAAGGGCAGGCGTACCACGCGCGCCCTGTCAGAGCCTCAACTACCAAGCCGGGAGGCACGGATGAGTACGGATGAGTGACGCCGAGCGGCGGTTCACGCGCGGCCTGGTCGAAGTCCGGGAGGACGGCGGTCAGAGGACGATCGGTGGGTACGCCGCCAAGTTCAATAAGCTCTCCCGCAACCTGGGCGGGTTCGTGGAGCGCATCGACCCCGGGTTCTTCGCCAAGTCCGAGGGGGACGGCTGGCCCGAGGCGATGGCCCGGTACAACCACGACGACAACATGCTGCTGGGTACCTCCGGTGCCGGCACGCTGCGCCTGGCCGTCGACGGGACCGGCCTGGATTACAGCGTGGACGTGCCACAGGCTCGCGCGGACGTGTACGAGCTGGTGCAGCGCGGCGACGTCCAGCGCAGCTCGTTCGCGTTCTACACGTTCGAGGACGACTGGGGTATGACCGGCCAGGACTTCCCCGTGCGTACCCTGTTGTCCGGGCAGTTGGTCGATGTGGCCCCGGTCAACTCCCCGGCCTATCTCGACACGTCGACCGGCCTGCGGTCGCTGGCCGAACGGTCGGGTGCCGACCTCGCCGAGGTGCGGACCGCGGCCGGCGAGGGCGACCTGAAGCGATTTCTCGGCGCCCCGCCCACCGTCATCGATCTGGCGCCGAGCGGGCAGGGCGATACCCACCCGCTGTTGGCACTGCGGCAGCGGCGCGCCGAGCTGTACCGGCGCCGCACCTTCTGAGGCAGGGCGACCCCCACCTCTCCACCCCATCCGAGTCGACGCCCCGGTCTGCTGGCCGCTGGGCGCCGTCGTCATGCCCAGGGAGGGCACGTGAGCTACATCAAGACGCTTCAGGAGCGCCGGGCGAACATCTGGGAGCAGGCCAAGGCGCTGCTCGACACCGCCGCGGCGGCGAAGCGGGAGCTGACCGCCGAGGAAGAAGGTCAGTACCAGGCCCTGAACGCCGACCTGGACCGCTACGACGCCCGGGCCAAGGAGCTGGCCGACGCCGAGCAGCGCACCCGGGACGCGGACGCCGCGTTCGCCGAGCTGCTCGGCAAGCCCGCCACACGCACGGCGCCGGGCCAGGACAACGAGGAACTGCGACGGTTCCTGACCGGCGAGGTGCGGTCTTACGAGATCCGGCCCGAGGGCCGCGTCGACTTCCGTGCGCTGACCAAGGGCACCGCGACGGCCGGCGGGAACACCGTCCCCACCACGTTCTACAACCGGCTGATGGAGTTCCTGATCGAGTCGTCCGGGCTGATGGCCGCCGGCCCGACCGTCCTGAACACTGCCTCCGGCGAGCCGATCGAGATCCCGATCGTTACCTCGTACAGCAGCGGCGCCCTGGTCGCCGAGGGCGGGCAGATCCCCACCAGCGAGCCCGCGTTCGGCAAGCGGGCCCTGGGCGCGTACAAGTACGGCGCGATGATGAAGGTTTCCACCGAGCTGACGACGGACACCGCCGTCGACCTGGAAGGCTTCCTCGCCCGTCAGGCCGGGCGGGCGCTGGGCAACGCGTTCGGGGCGGCGGCCATCACCGGCACCGGCACCAACCAGCCCGGCGGCCTGGTCACGTCGGCGACCGCCGGAGTCACCGGCGGCACCGGGGCGGCCGGCGCACCGACGGCGGACAACCTGATCGATCTGCTGTACAGCGTGATCGCCCCGTACCGGAACTCCTCTTCGGCGGGGTGGCTGCTGCGGGATTCCTCCGTCGCGGCGATCCGCAAGCTGAAGGACCAGAACGGCCAGTACCTGTGGCAGCCGTCGCTGGTCGTAGGCACGCCCGAGACGCTGCTCGGCAAGCCTCTGTACACCGACCCGAACGTGGCGGCCGTCGGCCTGGGCGCGAAGTCGGTGATCTTCGGTGACATCTCGCAGTACTACGTCCGCATGGCGGGCGGGGTGCGCTTCGAGCGGTCTGACGACTTCGACTTCGACCACGACATGGTCTCCTTCCGGACGCTGCTGCGCGCGGACGGTCTCCTCGCCGACCAGACGGGCGCCGTGAAGTACTTCGCCGGCGGCGCGAGCTGAAGGGAGAGCACGATGCGTATCCGCATGATCGTCCAGATGTCAGGAACCCGAAACGGCGAGGATTGGCCCACCCAGGGGCAGACTGCGGACCTTCCCACCGGGGAGGCGCAGCACCTGGTCGCCGCCGGTATCGCCGCAGCCGTCCCAGAGCAGCCGGAGACCGCGACCGCACCGGAGCCGGAGACCGCGACAGCGCCCCTGGGCAAGCGCGCCCCGGGACGCCTCCGCAAAGGCGAAGGCACCGACGCCAAGGAGTGACGGTGGCCAACGAGTACGCCCAGCTCGACGCACTGAAGGCCCGGCTCGACATCGAGGTGGACGACACCACCCGCGACGAGCTGCTGGGCAACGCCCTCGCCGCGGCATCGCGTGGCATCGACACCGCCACCGGCCGCCGCTTCTGGATCGACCCCGACCCCGTGGCCCGCACCTTCGCCCTGGCGGGCCGGACCGTCCGGGACGAGCGCGGTGACCGGGTTCTGCTGGACGACATCGGCGACGAGCCGCTCCTGGTGGAGTCCGGATCTACTGGCGCCTGGACTGCCCTGACGGACTACGAGAGCAGCCCGGACAACGCACTGCTGCGCGGACGACCCATCACGGCCCTGTCCGGTGCCTGGTGGGGCGCCGGCCGTATTCGGGTGACCGCCCGGTGGGGATGGCCACAGGTGCCGGATGAAATCCGGGAGGCGGCCCTGATCCAGGCAGCCCGCCTGTACCGGCGCAAGGACAGCCCGGAGGGCGTCACCGGGTCGGCGGAGTGGGGCGTGGTGCGGCTGTCACGCCGCGACCCCGACGTGTGGGCCCTGATCGAACACTTCTGCCTGCCCGGCTTCGGATAGGAGAGAGAACATGCTGATGTCCGCAGTTCGGGACGCCATCGCGGACGCGGCGCGAACAGTCGCACTGCCCGAGGGGGTCGCCAAGCTGACCTGCTACGGCTACGTGCCGGGCGCCGTCACCGCGCCGTGCTTCTTCACCGCCGATTACACGGTCGACTTCGACAAGGCGATGCGCCGTGCGCTGGACGAGGTGGAGCTGACCTGCCAGGTCCTGGTGGGCATTGCCGACGACCGGGCTGCCCAGCGGATCCTCGACGCTCTGCTCGCGGGCAGCGGCCCGGCGTCCCTGAAGCAGGCGATCGAGTCCGCGCGAGGCGCCCCGGGCGAGTACGCGCTCGGCGGTCTGGCACACGACCTTCACGTCATGCGCGTGCAGGGATACCGCTGGTATGAGCACCAGGGCACCAGCTATCTGGGCGCCCAACTGGCCGTGAAAATCATCGGAGAGGGGAACTCCTCATGAGCAAGTTCACCCTGCTCGACGCGCGTCTGTTCGCGCCCGGCGCGGATCTGTCGGGCGCCTCCAACAAGATCGAGATCTCGGCGGAGATCGAGGACAAGGACGCCACCAACTACCGCTCCGGCGGCTGGAAGGAAGTCCTCGGCGGCCTCGGCTCGGCGGAGATCTCCGGCGAGGGCCAGTGGGAGGCCGGCGACCCCGCCCTGGTCGACAACGCGTCCTGGGCCGACCTCGGCGGCCGGGGCCCGTACACGGTCTGCCCGGCCGAGGCCACGGTCGGCGGCCTCGCGTACTTCACCCAGGGCCTGCGCTGCGACTACAAGCTCGGCGACGCCGTCGGCGAGGTCGCCCCATGGTCCGGGACGATCAAATCGAGCTGGCCGCTGGTACGCGGGCAGATCGCTCACCCGCTCGGCCAGGCCCGCACCGTCACTGGGACCGGGACGGCCCTGAACCTCGGTGCGATCCTGGCTGGCCGCCGCCTCTACGCCGCCCTGCACATCGTGTCAGCGTCCGGGACGACGCCGTCCATCACGGCCCGGATCGAGTCCGGTGACGCGGCCTTCGCGACCCCGACGACGCGCCTCACGTTCGCCGCGGCCACCGCGCCCGGCGGGCAGATCCTGCGCGGCGACGGGGCGGCCCTCACCGATACGCACTACCGGCTCGCCTGGACGATCTCCGGGACGACGCCGTCCTTCATGCTCGCCGCCTCTCTGGGAATCAGGTGATCCTCATGGCCAAAATGGTTCTGCTGGCCGCGTTCGTCAGCCTCGCCGGCACCGACCTGTCCGACTACGCCCGCAAGGCCGACCTCAGCGTGGAGGTGGAGGACAAGGACGTCACGACCTACGCCTCGCTCGGCTGGAAGGAAGTCCGCGGCGGCCTGAAGAGCGGCGAGCTGGGGCTGGAGTTCTTGCAGGACACCGCCGCCGGGAAGATCGACGCGCTCATGTGGCCGCTGCTGGGGACGGTCGTCCCGTTCGTGGCCCGGCTGGACAACGCACCCGCCTCCACCTCGAACCCGCAGTACTCGGGGAACGTCCTGATCAAGGGCTGGAATCCCATCGAGGGGTCGGTGGGCGACGAGGCATCGGTCTCTGTCAGCTATCCGACGTCCGGCGCCGTGGCCCGCGCGACGACCTGATGGCCACCGGCGGTCCACCGTTCGATCTCACGGTCACGCACGAGGGCCTGGACGCGCTGGTATGGGCGATCCGTCAGGAAGAAGACGGCAAGGCCCTGCGGAAGGATCTCGCGAAGACCATGCGCGAGGCGCTGAAGCCGGGGGCGGTCCGCGCCAAGTCGGGGATTATGGCGATGTCATCCGCCGGCTTCAGCACCGGCCCGTCCCTCCGGTCCGCGATCGCGAAGAAGATCCGGCCCGAGGTCAAGCTCGGCGGCCGCTGGACGGGCGCCCGCGTGAAGGCGTTCAAGACGCCCGGCATCCGCGGCTTCACCAACGCTCCGAAGCGCACGAACCGCCGCAACGGCGGCTGGCGCACTCTCACCTACGGACACGAGCCGTGGCGTACTCAGACCGGCAAACGGCAGTGGTTCGACGACGCCTTCGAGAACGACGCCGACCAGTACCGCCAGGCCGTCCACACCGCCATGGAAGACATGGCCCGCCGCATCGCGTCCCGGGCCCGATAGGAGACCCCATGTACCTGGTTCATACGCCCGAGGGACAGGCCGAGCCGACCCGCTGGCGCTACAACCCCAAGAAGCTCATGTCGGTGGAGCGGGAGGACATCGAGCGGCGCACAGGGCGGAACTTCAGCACGTTCACCACCGACGTTCTGCAGGGCAACAGCCTGTGCCGCCGCGCTCTGCTGTTCACGTTCCTGCGCCGCGACCACCCCAAGACGCGGTTCGAGGACGTGGACTTCGCGTGGGACGAGCTGACGCTGGAGTACTCCCGCCAGGAGTGGGCGCAGATGCGCGCGGGCGTCCTGGAGAGCCAGCACGGCGACCAGTTGGCCGCGTCGCTGGCGACGATCGACCGCGAGATGGAGACCGCGTTCGATGACACCGAGGAGTCGGGAAAAGCGAGTCTGCCGATCGCCGACTGAGTCAGCTCGGCAACGCCGCCCACCTGCTCGGGATCCGCCCCTGGGAGTGGGAGCACATGACCGTCGAGCAGACCGACGCAGCCCTCACCTGGCTCGATGCGTATCAGAAGGCCACCGATGAGGCCCTGAACAACTGAACAGAGGTGGCTCGTGTCGGACACGTCGCTGGTCTTCAACCTGATCGCCCGGGACCGGGCATCCGCGACCCTGGGCCGGGTCCGCGAGAAGTTCGACATGGCCGCCACGGGCATCGCCGCGGGCATGGGGGCCGCGCTGGGCGTGGGCGTGGCGGCCAGCCTCGACATGTCGGCCGCCTCCGCGAAGCTGGCGGCGCAACTCAACCTCGGGCCGGAGCAGGCCGCCGAGATGTCGAAAATCTCGGCGGACGTGTACAAGGGCGCGTGGGGCGAGTCGACCGAGCAGGTCAACGAGGCGATCCGGGGCGTCTACCAGAACATGGGCGACACCGGGCAGAGCCGGGCAGCCCTCCAGGGTGTTTCCGAGGACGTCCTGGCCCTATCCGAGGCGTTCGACGTGGACCTGGGCGGTGCCACCAAAGCCGCTGGGCAGCTCATGAAGACCGGTCTGGCCAAGGACGCCGATGAGGCGATGGACCTGATTACTTGGGGCTTCCAGAACGGCATGGACGCTTCCGGCGACTTCCTCGACACCCTCAACGAGTACAGCCCGCAATTCGCCAAGATCGGCATGGACGGGCCGGCCGCGCTCGGGCTCCTCAACGCGATGATGCAGGCCGGTGTCCGCGACTCCGATGCGGCGGCCGACGCGGTCAAGGAGTTCGGGCTCCGGTCTATCGACACGGCCGCCGCGGTCACCGACGCGTACAAGGGCCTCGGTCTGAACGCCGACCAGACCCGGGCCGCCATCGCGGCCGGCGGACCGGCAGGTGTGGACGCGATGAACCAGGTCTTCACCGCCCTCCAGAAGGTGAAGGACCCGGTCCAGCAGAACCAGCTGGGGACCGCCCTGATGGGCACTCAGTGGGAGGACACCGTCAGGTCGATCCTCCCGAATCTCGACCTGACAAAGACGCACATCGAGGGCATCGAGGGGGCCACGGACAAGATGTCCGCGACCCTCGCGACGTCCCCGAGCAAGGCGCTGGAGCGGTTCAAGCGCGGCGCCATTGTCAAGCTCGCCGACATCGCGGGCGTCGTCGTGAACTTCGGCATGGAGAACCAGACCGCACTCACCCCGGCCCTGTACGCGTTCACCGCGCTGGCCGGAGTGGTGATGGTGGTGCGCGGCGCGATGATGGTCTACTCCACGGTCTCCGCCGTCGTCTCGGCCGCGAACGCCATCGTCTCCGCGTCGACCTGGACAGTCATCGGGAACTGGACGCGGATGATGGGCGTGGGCCTCATGGCCTACGCCCGGATCGCTGGGGCAGCGGTCATCTCGGGAGCCACCACTGCGGCCGCCTGGGTGGGCAGCGCGCTCGTCTCGATCGGCACGTGGATCGCCGCCGTGGTCCGGGCCGGCCTCACCGCCGCCGCCCAGTTCCTGATGATGGCCGCACGGGCGGTCGCCTGGGCCGTCATCATGGCGGCCCAGTGGCTGATCGCCATGGGCCCGATCGGCTGGGTCATCGCCGCCGTGATCGCGCTGGTCGTTCTCATCATCGCCAACTGGTCCAAGATCCAGGCGGCCACCGCAGCGGTGTGGGGCTGGGTCTGGTCCAAGATCCAGGCCGTCGGCCGGATGATCCTCTCGTTCTTCCTCAACTGGACGATCGTCGGGATCGTCATCAAGCACTGGACGGCGATCCGTACCGGCATCGCCACCGTCACCGGCGCGGTCCTCGGCTACGTGCGGGGCATCCCCGGCCGCATCTCGGGAGTTCTCGGCAGCCTGGGCTCGCTCCTCTACGGCAAGGGGATGAACGTCGTCCGGGGCCTCTGGAACGGAATCAAGAGCATGGGCGGGTGGCTGCGAGGCCGTGTCATGTCCTTCGCCCGCAACATGATCCCGGGGCCGATCGCGGAGGCACTGGGCATCCATTCGCCCTCCACCGTCATGGCGGATGAGGTGGGTCAGTGGATTCCGCCCGGCATCGTCCAGGGGGCTGAGGCCAAACAGGGTCTGCTCACTCGGGCCATGGCGAGCCTGGTCCAGGTCCCCACCGTCGCCGCCGCCGACGGCATGGGCCGCCAACTGGCTCCCGGGAGTGCCCCTCTCATGGCTGCCGGCGGCGGGGGCACACAGACCATCCGTATCGAGTTGGCCGGGCCCGCCGAGGTCCGGCGTCTCTTCCGCGCCATCGTCCGCAAGGACGGCGGGGGGAGCGTCCAGACCGCATTCGGAACGAACTGAGGTGACCATGGCGTTTCCTGATGGCCCACTGGACGTACATACGGAGCTCCAGGTGGGCGGGGCGTGGACCAACATCAGTGCCTCCGTCTACACACGTGATCCCATCACCATCTCCTACGGGCGCCCCGACGAGGGAACCCGTGTCGACCCGGGCCGCTGTACCCTCACCCTCAACAACCGCGACGGCACGTTCTCCCCGCGCAACCCACGGTCGCCGTACTACGGACGGATCGGCCGCAACACCCCGCTACGTGTATGGGTCCCGGGAACGGAGTCCTACCTGGCACCCAGCGGCCTCCAGGCCGAGAGCGCCAGCACACCGTCAGTGCCCGCCCTGGGGATCACGGGCGACCTGGACCTCCGCGTGGAGGTCACCGCCGACTGGTACCTCCAGCCCTACCAGGTACTCATGGGCAAATGGACCGACCCAGCCCAGCGGTCGTGGGCACTCAGCCTCAACGCGGGGACGCTCGAACTGGACTGGTCGACCAACGGCACCGTCATCTGGTACGCGTCCCGGCCTTTGCCCGCCCTTCCCCCACGGGCCGCGCTCCGCGTAACGCTGGACGTCGACAACGGTACGGGGGGGAGCACGAGCACGTTCTATGCGGCCGAGTCGCTGGCCGGCCCATGGACCCAGTTCGGCGACCCCGTGGTCATCACGGGAACCACATCCGTGTTTGCCAGCACAGCACCCTTGACCCTCGCCCCCTACCTCGCGGGCACCCTGCCGCTGACCGGTCGTATCCACGCAGCGGAAGTCCGGAACGGCATCGGTGGCACCGTGGCCGCCTCCCCGGACTTCCGCCCGGTCGCTCCCGGAACACCCACGTTCACCGACTCGGCCGGCCGCGCCTGGACCGTGACCAGCCCGGCCGAGATCACCAACCGGGAACCCCGTTTCCAGGGTGAAGTCAGCGCCTGGCCGCCACGCTGGGACGTATCAGGCGAGGACGTCTACACCCAGATCGAGGCCGCTGGAGTCCTGCGCAGGTACGGGCAGGGCCGCAAGGCCCTCGACAGCACGCTGGCCCGCCGCATCCCGTCCGCCCCCGGTCTTGTGGCGTACTGGCCGATGGAAGACCAGCAGGGCTCCACCCAGGCATACAGCCCGGTCCCCGGCGTCCGTCCGCTCACCGTGTCCGGCCTGGACTGGGCAGCAGATGACACCCTCGGCGGATCGTCGCCCCTGCCGAAGACCCGGTCGCCGGCGAGCCTGTCCGCCGTGGTCCCCTCCACGACTGCGGCCGGGTGGCAGACCGAGCTGGTCTACTTCCTGCCCGCGCTGCCCGCCGTACAGACCGAGGTCCTGCGGGTCACGGTGACCGGCTCGGTGATGCGGAGCGCCGTCGTGTACGCGTCGACCGCGGGCATCAGGATCGAGGCCCGCGACAGCGACGACTCGGTGCTGGCCTTCTTCCTCTACACAGGAACAGCGGCACTCGCCGACTTCATCGGGAAATGGAACCGCCTGGCGATCTACGTCCGCGACGGCGGGGCCGGGCAGCTCCGGCTTACCGCAGCCTGGCGGGACATCGTCAACAACAGCTGGTGGCGCTCGACGACGACCGTCGTCGCTGCCATGGGCCGTGTCAGCGCCATCAACGGCACCTGGGGAAACGCCCTGACCGGCATGGTGCTTGGCCACCTCAGCGTCGTCGCCATCCCCGCCAACGCGAACGACAACGCGGGGAGCGTGATCTACGACGGGGCCGACTCAGGATTCGCCGGCGAATCAGCGATCGACCGGCTGGTACGGCTCGCCCAGGAGGAACCCCACCTCGCTCTCAGCGTGATCGACGGTGACCGGACCCGCGCTGCAGAACTCATGGGCCCCCAGAGACCTGCCGCCCTGCTCGATCTCCTGCAGGCATGTGCGGAATCCGACGGAGGCATCCTCCACGAGAACAGGGAGGCCCTCGCTCTCGTCTACCGCGACCGGACCAGTCTCTACAACCAGCGCCCCGTACTCACCCTGGACTACGCGGCCGCTGGAGAGGTCGCGCCGCCCCTGGAACCCACCGAGGACGACCAGCACCTGCGCAACGACATCACCATCCAGCGCGACGGCGGATCATCCGGACGGGCCGTCATCGAGACCGGGCCTCTGTCCGTGCTGCCGCCCGAACAGGGCGGGGTCGGGCTGTACGACGAGTCCGTCACCCTCTCCCTCGCTACCGACGACCAGCCCCTCCAGATCGCTGCCTGGCGTGCGGTACTGGGGACCGTAGACGAAGCCCGTTACCCGACCGTCCACCTCCAGCTGCACACCGCTCCCCACCTCATCTCCTCAACACTCCGCCTGCGCATCGGCGACAAGGGTGTGATCCGCAACCCTCCGCCGTGGCTGCCTCCCGAGCAGATCGAGTTCCTCGTCTACGGCTACACCGAGGTCCTGGACATGTACACCTGGGACATCACGATGAACACGGTGCCGGCCCGACCCTGGACTGTGGGAGTGATCTCCTCCGATCCGGTCCCGCGCGCGGACACGGACGGCACCGTCCTGAACGGCGCCCTCTCAGTTTCGTCCGCCGTGGTGAATGTCAACACCACGAGTGGCCCCCGGTGGGTCGACTCGGCTACCTACGCCTCCGAGTTCCCCTTCGACATCCGGGTCGGGGGTGAGGTCATGCGGGTCACCAGCTGCACGGGGACCGCCCTCAGCCAGACCTTCGGGGTGACCCGCAGCATCAACGGCATCAGCAAGGCACACCCCTCCGGCACGGCCGTGCAGCTCGCCACCCCCACCATCGTCGCCCTGTAGGAGGACCCCGTGACGACCTGGCTCGCAGGTATGACCATCACCGCACAGCGCCTCGCGGACGGCCTGGACACCATCACCACGACGACCGGACTGGTCGCCTCGACCGGGTTCAGCGTCACTGATTTCCGGGGTACGCGTCTCGGCCGCAGTGTCGTCCTCGACATGTACATCGCCCGCACCGGTGCGGCTCTCACCGCCACCACCGGCAACATCGTGGACACCGCGTGCTGCACCGTCCCGGTGGGGTGGCGGCCCACGAACGGCACCATCAACGGCAACTTCGACGACGGCACCGCGTCCGGCGCGTTCGTCGTAGGCGGCGACGGCCTGTGCACCCTACGGACCGCGTCCAGCGACATCGTCACGGGCCGTAACTTGCGGATGCACATCTCCTTCATCACCACCTGACCCCCTGAGCCCCGAGCCGACGCCGCCGCTGCGCGGCACAACGACATGGAGTGATCATGGCCTGGCATTGGACCGACCCCGCACCCACCGCCGGCAACACGCAGACCGTCGACGTGCGCCTGACGAAGGGTTCCGGTACGCGCATCGTGGAGGGCACCCTCACGATCAGCCCGGGAACATCCACCACGGAGGAGATCCTCGAAGAGCTGCTCGCGCCCGCAGTCGCTGCGGGCTGGGTGCTGGAGAACCGACGGCGCACGCTCCGCTACGAGTCCGACCTCGTGTACGGCGGCTGACAGCCGGTCACCGTCGCCGACCTTTCGAGCCCCGTGCCGCCGGCCGGGGCTCTCCGTGTGCCTGGAGGCAGCCCATGTCCAACATCCATCCCGCCACCGCGCAGGTGCTGCGGCACTTCGCCTACGACCATCTCCCCCCTCACCTCCAGGCGGTGAGCGTGCAGTTCCACGACCTGACGCACCGCCTGGCCGCGACGCTCACCGGGCCCGAGCTGACGCATGCGTTGGTTCGGTTGCTGGAGGCGAAGGACTGGGCGGTCCGCGCCGCGCTCACCGACGCCACCCCGGAGGATTGATCATGTCCATGCCCCTGACTGCCACGCAGATACTCGCGGCCCTCACCGCCGAGGGCCTCGCCCCGATCGAGCAGGCCGGGTGGCGGACCCACGACCGTGCCGGGCACGGGTCGTGGGGCCCTGTGCACGGCGTGATGATCCACCACACCGCCGGGACCGCCCCGTCCGACGGACAGATCGTGTGGTCCGGCCGGGCGGATCTGCCCGGCCCGTGCGCGCACGCCTACCTCGCGAAGGGCGGGGTGCTGACGCTCACGTCGGCCGGGCGCGCGAACCACGCCGGCGGCGGTGACGGGGCGGTCCTCGCGGCCGTCGTCACCGAGTCGTACGGGGACCGGCCGCCTGCGCCGCACGCCCACGAGGGCAGCGCGGCCGCCGTCGACGGCAACGTGCACTTCTACGGCCTGGAGATGTCGAACCGCGGTGACGGGCGGGACCCGTGGCCGGCCGCGCAGTACGAGGCGGCGGTCCGGTGGGCGGCGGCGCTGTGCCGGGCGCACAGATGGTCGGCGAAGTCGGTGATCGCGCACCGGGAATGGTCGGACTGGAAGCCCGACCCGGCCGGAATCGATATGGCGAAGTTCCGGGCGGACGTGCAGGCCCGGCTCGACGCCGGGAAGCCGAAGCCGTCGACCCCCGCGAAGCCGCCGAGCATGCCCGCGTTCCCGGGCCGCGACCGCTTCAAGCTCGGCGCGAAGAACGCCTACGCGAAGCAGCTTCAGACCTGGCTCGACAAGGCGGGGTGGGGCCCGAAGTACAAGGTGGGCCCCTCCACCACCATGACGCAGCTCGACCTGGACAAGGTCACCGCTCTCCAGCGTCACTACCTCAGCGCGCTCGGCCCGGCCGACGGCCTCACCGGCCCGAAGACCTGGCAGTACGCCTACGAGACCGCCAACGGCCTCCGCAAGAAGTAGCGCCACCCCGCCCACCACCATCTTCGCCTGACCTCACAGAACGGATTCCTCATGTCGCACATCTCTCTGCCGGGCACGACCACCGAGACCGTCGTCAAGACCGCCACCACCTACGCCAAGGATCTCGGCGAGCGCGTCGTCTGGACGTTCCTCACTGCCTCCGGCGGTGTCGCCCTCGCGGCCGGTCCCGCCGACATGTTCCACGCGTCCTTCTGGCAAACCGTCGGCGCAGCCGGGATCGCCGCCGCCGGTTCCCTCGTCAAGGGCATGGTCGCGAGGGCCTTCGGGAGCCGGAACAGCGCGAGCACCGCGCCGGGCGTCTGATGCGGGGCCTGGTGCGGTGCGCCGGCCGCCGCCTGGGCCTGCGCGGGGTGGCGCTCCTGATCTGCGGCATCGGCTGGATCAACTACGGGATCGGCCTCCTCGCCGACCCCCGGTACGGCATCGTGCGCGGCGCGGCCGCCCTCACCACCATCGCCCCGATCGCGGCCTGGGGCTGGGCCTGGATCGGCTCCGGCCTCGCGTCCTGCGCGGCGGCAGTCCTGCCGTCCCGGCGGGACTGGTGGGGATGGGCGACTGCCACCGCAATGCCGGTCGCCTGGGCCGCCGCGTACACCTCGGCCCGGGCCCTCGGCCAGTTTCCACAGGGCCTGACCTCAGGTCTGACCTGGCTGGTCGCCCCGGCGCTCGCCGCCGTCGTAGCCGTCGCAACCCGTCGGCTCGTCCAGGCCCGGCGGGAGGTGGCCACCCTGCGGCACGCGGCCGCCGCCACGGTACGAGAGGAGGAAGCGCATGGGTGACGGCACCCTGTACGGGCTCGGCAGCCTGCTGATCGGCGGGGCGTTCTCCGTAGTCGTGGCCTGGATCTCACGCCCAGCCCCGCCCACCCCGCAGGACGTGCCCGCCGCGATCGAGCCGGACGACGGCCGCCTTACTACGGTGGAGGGCATCGCCGCGGTGGTGGTGCAGCAGGGTCGGCGTATCCACCAGCTGGAAGCCGAACAGGCTGGCACGACCGCGCGGGTGGGAGCACTGACCCGATACGTGCGGGTCCTGAAGGGCACGATCGCGTCGCTCGGTGGCGAGGTGCCCGAACCGGTCCACGAAGACCGGCACCTCATTGAGCAGTGAACACCGCGCCCCCTGTCGGCCTTCGGGCTGGCAGGGGGCGCGTTTCGCGTTTCGTGGGGCGACTATCCGACAAGGATGCGGGGAGAGTTAACGCAGAAGCGCTCTTCGACGCGCGCTCACCTCATACTCTGGCATCCCGCCTGACGCACTGGGGGAGTCATGACTGATATCGGACAAAACCTTCGCACCATTCGCAAAATGCGCCAGCTGACCGTGCGGCAACTCGCTACAGCTGCGCGCATCAGCACATCCGCGCTGGAGAAGTACGAGAGCGGCGACCGCACCCCCACCCCTGGCGTAATCGCCCTCCTCGCCCAGCACCTGCACGTAGGACCGGACCGCCTCACCGGCCAGCCGTACCTCGGCGGGGCCGAGGCTGACGACCAGGTCCAGGCCGTCATCCCTGACCTCCGCCGCATCCTGCTGACGTACGAGAACCCGGACGACCTCACCGTGGCGCCCCGGCCCCTGCCCGTACTGGCAGCCGAGATGGATCACATCGCCCAGATGAGGCAGGACGGCCAGTACGTGCAGCTGGGGCCGCTCCTTCCCGGCCTGCTGGCCGAGCTCACCCACACCGCGCTCCGCGCCCGGCCCGGCCGCGACCGAGAGCAGGCATTCTGGTGGCTGGCACGCGGCTACCGAGCCACGAACAGCCTCGCGCACAAGATGGGCTACCACGACCTCTCGCTCACCGCCGTGGAGCGCGTCCATTGGGCGGCGGACCAGTCCGGGGACCCCCTGATGCAGATCACGGCCGCCTACCTGCGGGCCGGGGCGATGGTCCGCATGGGTGCGCTCGGATCCGCTCGCCGTGTCCTTGAGGGGCTGGAGCAGGAGGTGGAGCGACTCGCTCCGGAGGGCTCGCTGAGCGAGGCTCAGATGGCGATTCAGGGAGCCATACTGCTGAAGCTCGCGGTTCTGGAGGCGCGCGACGGGCATCCAGACCGGGCGATGCAGCGGCTGGCGGAGGCCCGTACGGCAGCCGGCTGGTGCCGGCGCGATACGACGCACTACGAGCTGTCGTTCGGTCCGACGAATGTCCGCATCCACGAGGTCGCGGCGTTGATCGACTGTGGGGACATCGATCAGGCTCTGGCGCGGCTTCGGGAGTGGGGGGCGGAGCAGGACCGAACGGAGTGGGAGCTGCCCGCAGGCATCGCGGCGGAGCGGGTATCCCACCATCACATCGACGTGGCGGCGGCGCGGCTGGCCGCCGGGGACCGGCACGGGGCGTTCGCCGATCTGTCCGTCGCCAGGGGGGTGAGCCCCGCACATACCCGATATCACCCGACGACGCGGCACACCACCGCCACCCTGGTACGGCTGGACCGTCACCAGGATCCCTCCATCGCCGCCTATGCGCGCTGGGTAGGCATCTGACTGTAAGTCAAGCGTTTTCGCGGAATTTCATCCCCACATTTTGTGGGGGCAGCCCACAGATATCCGCGCAATGATCCTCCTCACTCAACATGTGAGGAGGATCACTCATGCCGGACCTCGACGCGGCCACCCGCTGGTTATGTGACGCCGACCCGGACCAGGACCACGCTCGCCGATGGCTCGCTACCGCGAAGCGCACCCTGCTGCCCCTGGGGCGCCACTGGTCCGCGATCAGGGTCGCCGACCACGAGGGGCTCACCGCCGCACGGACCGTGACCGGCCCGTCCATCTACGACCCGGCCGGCCGGAGCGTGTACTTCCTCGTACCGGTTGACACGACCTGGACCGCGCCCGCCACCGAACTGCTCGGCGATACGTGCTACCTGACCGTCCCGCTCCCCTCCGTCACGGAACCGCCGGGACCACACTGGCTGCGCCCGCCCACCGGTACAGGCCAGCTCGTAGACGCGGATCTCCTGCAGACCGCGCTCGGACTCGGCCGCGAAGGCGAGGACCGATGAAGACCCTTGGCACGGATTCAGGGCTCGCGCGCTGGCTGACCTCAGCTCAGGAAGCGCCCGCCGTGGCCCGCCGCGACTGGGACGTCGGTCGGCACGCGCTCCTTCGGACCGGCCTCACCTTCGACGCCATCCGCGTCCGCGAGCAGCTGGTCCATGCCGCCGTCGGCACCGCGCAACCCGACAAGGTCAGCGGGACCCTCGCCGAAATCCTCGACGGCCCCGTCATCCACGATCCGGCCGCCTGGTACTACGCCCTCGTCCCCGCCGGGACAGCGGAGACCTGGCACTCGCCCCTCGCCACCGCCAAGGGCCCCAACTGCTGGCTCGCCGTCCCCCGCGTCGACCGCACCGAGCCGACCGGCGTCCACTGGGCTGTGCCCCCGGAGGCCATCGGTCGACTGTGCGAGGTCGAGGCCGTCGACGCCCTGCTCCGGATCGGCCAGGAGCAGCGGGGCGGGATCGCGCCGTGACCGCGCCCACGGCCGCCCCGAGGCCGGAGTACCCCGAGATGACGGCACAGCACCGGGCGGCCTACGGCGCGCTGCTGGCCCACACCGCCACCTGCACGAGCTGCCTCCGTGGCTGCGCCGAGGGCGCCCGACTGCGGCGAGCTGAGCGGGAGGCACGGGGGTGACGGAATGCGTCAGCGGCGACCACGACTTCCCCATCGAAGACGAGGCCGGCGCGTACTGCGAGGAGCACGGTGTGACCCTGCTGTTCCACGGGCCGCCCGCCACTCCCGAGGACCACGCCCACGACTACCTGTCCCGCCGGCAGGCCCTCGGCCCCGCTGCGCCCCCGGCGATCCCGCTCCAGCGAGACCACTGATCCCCGCCCCGGCCGACGACTCCGTGTGAGACCCCGGCCGGGGCGGTGCCTCATCCGCTCACAGAAGTGAAGGTGATGACGTTGAACTGTCCGACATGCGGTGCGAGCACCTCTCAGGGCCCTGGTGGGTCCTGGTCGTGCGGCAACTGCGGCTGGAGAAGCGGCGTGGCCGCAGGGCACGCTCCGGCGCCGTCGGCGGTAGCCTCGGTGCATGAGCGCGCCTGGCAGCAGCTGGCCCCCGGAGATCGAGACGTCCACCCCCATGCAGCCGGATAGTGGACCGCAGATCACCGAATCCGAATGCCGATCCTGTGGGTGCCGTATCGCGGGGCTCGACGGCCGGTACGCGTGCGGGGTGTGCGGGTGGTCAAACCACTGGAGCGAAGGCCACCGTGAGCTCCCCACCGCAGCCGATGACCCCGACATCCGGAACCACCTCTCGAAGAACTGAGTCACGCTGCCTCAGCGTTCGTCCCGTACCAGGTCCGAAAGTGGGACCTGTATTGCGTCGGCGATACGGATCAGTGTGTCGATCACGGCGGCGGAGCGGGCCAGCTCGATCCGTCCGTACACCGTGAGGCTGATGCCGGCCCGCAATGCCACGGCCTCCTGTGTCAGGTGTGCCGCGCGACGAGCCTCACGGATTTGCTCACCGATGGCCCGTCGGCGGGCGAGGACGCGTTCGCTGGGTGGGGGCAGGGGCACAGTCCCAAATTCGCGCCCTCATGATCCACTTGTCTGCACTGTCGACAGTGTATTTTCAGCTGGTGGCCTAATCTCGCTGATCGGCCTCTCTGCCGCTCCGGCCGGCACACGTCCCCCCGGCGGGTCGGTCGGAGCCCCGGCGCCCTCGGTGGGCGCCACGGAGCCCCAGCCGCAACAGCGGCTGGGGCTCCCCCGCGTCGGTCGTTGCCGTGCGCGAAGCGGGGTAGGAGAATGAGGAACGCCCTGGTCAGACCTCAGGCGCGACAGACGCATTGCGTGAGCGGTGCGTGAGCGGACGTCCCAGACCGGGCCAGAATCACCAGAGTGAGCCGGAGCGAAGAGCGGGAAAACAGCAGGCGATCCGGAGTAGCCGGAGTTAGCCGGAGCGAGTCAGAGCAAACCGTCTCGTCTTACAAAGCAGATGTCGGCGGTTCGAAACCGTCCGCGCCCACTGTGAGAACTAGCAGGTGAAAGCCTGTTGGAAGCCCCTCGATCATCATTGATCGGGGGGCTTTCGAGTGTCAGACGCCACATAAATGTTGATACAGGCGAATGATCATGATGGCCGCAGGGTGGTC
The DNA here is from genome assembly GCF_044454085.1 of Streptomyces sp. NPDC051569. Taxonomy (NCBI): domain Bacteria; kingdom Bacillati; phylum Actinomycetota; class Actinomycetes; order Kitasatosporales; family Streptomycetaceae; genus Streptomyces; species Streptomyces sp. NPDC051569. The sequence continues at coordinate 471,326 of NZ_JBITDJ010000004.1, read as the reverse complement.
AGGTGTCCTCGGAATCGCCGCCCGAGTGGGTGCCCATCCACCGCCGCGAGATCGGAGACCACATCCGCGCCGCGCGTCTCTGGGCGAACCTCACCCAGGCGTCAACCGCATCGAGCAAGGCCACCACACGGGCCGCCTGGACACGTTGCTGCTGATCGCACGCACTTGGCGCGCCACTTGCCGACTTGGTTCGTGAGGAGTGGCAGCCGCTCAGCGGCGATCCGCGTACGGGGTAAGGCCACGCTGCTCACGACACGGTGCGCACGCGAACCGGGTGATGCCGGGGCCGCTGCCCTGCTCGATCACGTCGATCAGGACAGCGGTCTCGGACGGCCCCGCGTGCCAGTCGCACCAAGTGTGCAGTGCGGGGGCGCTGGCGGTCATGCGAGCTCTCCGTTGGGGCACGCCCAGACCTCGGTGTCGAGGTTGTGGACGCCGGCGAAGCCGCGCGCCCAGCCTCCGTACTCGGCGCCGCGCCACAACGAGGTGCCGCAGGCGTAGCATGCGCGGCCCGCGTACTGCTCGGAATCCAGCTCGCCCACCGGCGGTATCGGCGTCTCGCTGCACGGGCGGAGCGGCGCCGGGGCCGGGCGCCGTTCGATGGACGCGGTTACGGGCGCGAGCCCTCCGCGCTTCTCCTGACCGGCCGGCAGCAGCATGCTGACCGCCTCGATCTGGCAGAGGCGTCGCCCAGGTGCCGGCGGGACCGCCCAGTGGACCCCGATCGGGCCGAGCCGATCCACGCGGGGAACAGCCAGCCAGGAGTCCCGCCCCTTGACGGTGGCGAGCGGAGACCGCCATGTCCCGGCGGTCCCGGCCCGGACCAGCGCGTAATACCACGCGGCCGGGTCGTGGATCACCGGGCCGTCGAGCGCCTCGGCCAGCTCATCCGAGACCCGCTCGGGGTGAGGACTGCCGACAGCCGCGTGCACCAGGGGCTCCCGGATACGGACGGCGTCGAAGGCCACGCCGGTCCGGAGGAGCGCTGGGCGGCCGAGGTTCCAGTCCATGGCCGCAACGGTGGGAGCGCGCTGGCCGTCCATCAGCCAGGACACTTCGGCTGCTTGGCCGACAGATGCATACTTCACCGGACCGACCGCCCCACGAACTGACGCAGCCCGCAGGCCATTTCCCGTGCGAGCTGAAGGTGCGCGACAGGGGTGTGCACGCGGCCGTGGCTCGGCGGGATCAGCCAGTACGGCCCCGGGGGAGTGAGTCGGTCTGCCGGCGGCAGTTCGACGGGTGCTTCCTGAAGTGCCGTTGTATCGGGGACGTCCCACAGCCGCGCGGTGCTCGGCGGGACAAGAAAGAACAGAGCAGGGGCCGGCGTCGGGTCAACGGCAACGGCAACGGCGCCGGGCTGTGCGAGGCGCTTGAGGGCCTGCAGGGTCTGCAGGGCGTGGTGGCGGGCGACCCGCACGAGGTCCCAACCCGTGGCGACGGAAGCGAGCCTCCCAGGTGACGGGCTCAGAATCCCGTGGCCAACAGCTTTACTCATTGCGCATTGCCTCCGTGGCGGTCGCTGATAGTGCTGCGACCGTACGGAGGTGATGGAGGAGCTACCCGAACTGAGAGTTCCGGTGAACTGTCAGTTCGGGTGGCTCAGGCGATGCCCAGCCGGTCGGCCAGTGAGGTGACCTGACGGCGGTATGTCGGGCGGACGCGTCGCAGGAGTCCCGTCACGAGAGCCCGGGCCTGCGGACTGTGAGCGAGGTCCTCGGGCGCGAATTCCTCGACGGCGAGGAGATGGACGAACACGGCAGCGTCCTCGCGCCGCAGGTCGTAGCAGCGAGCGACTTCGCAATCCCGCCAACCACTTTGCGCTGCCAGCAGATCGCCTGTCCCGGGTGGCCACCGCTCTGGCCCCTTGATCAGTGTGCGCCGCCGTCGACACGGTTCCTCGGGTGAGGGGGTGTGACGGCGAGAGAACGGAACAATCGCCGAGGGCTGGACGGCGGTTGACGGTGGCCTGCCCATTTGCTCGGCTCTGACCATGACTGCGGACCCGAGTGAGTACGAGAAGGCAATGCCGACAGTGTCGGCATTTCTGAAGAAGATGGAACGAGGCGTGGACCGTACGTGGGCGACGCACACCGGACGGCCGTACCCGACCGTCCGTGAGGCACTTGCGCTCGCCTTGGAAGAGGAAGGGGCCCGCCCGATGGTGCCGCAAGTCGTCGACGAACTGGCCCGGCAGATCTCCGAGGGGACGAACCGCTGATCCATGCCACTCCTCATGCCCGACTCCCTCTCTGCCGTGGCCGGCGGAATGCGCCCCTGAGCTCCCAGCGCGTTGCTGTGCGCCCTTCCTGCCCCTCGGAGCTTCCGGCACCGTGCAAGGGGTGCTGCCGCCGCTTGCTCGTCCGCCGCGCGGTGTCACGACGGGTGGCGGACCCGCCGGGGCGCACACTGAGCGCATGAGCAACTACCAGGGTCCCGCGACTCTCGTCGCCGGCGGCTCCGAGATCGACGTCGTGGCCACGCTGAGCGGGAGCCTGTCCGGTGCGGAGCGGCAGTGGGGCGGGAGCGTCCAGACCGGGCACGCGACCGAGGACGCGGGGGACGCCTTCTACGCGGCCATGGAGAGCGACGGGGTGACGATCCGCTTCCCCGACGGCCGGGAAAGCACCGTCAAGGCCGCGCAGACCGCCATCGGCAGTGGTCGGCTGCGGGTGTGGGGGACGGGCACGATCCCGTTCTAGGCGCCCCGTCCGGAAAGGGCGCCCCTTCCGGACGCACGTGTGGCGGCGGTCCCCGGACGTCTTTCCGCCCCGGGACCGCCGCCTTCCGCCCCGGTCGTCACCGGGTGACGCTGAACCCCGCGTGCAGCTCGCGCGTGTGGTCCACGCACCGGGCCGGGCCCGTCAGTACGGCCCGGGCGGTGAGCCGGGTGTCCGTGCTGGAGGCGGACAGCCGCAGTTCCAGCTCGCCCGGCTCGACCACACGTCGCCCGTCGCGGCCGGTGAAGGACGCGAGGTCGGCGGGAACGGTCACCTCGATCCTGGCCCGCTCGCCCGGCTCCAGCGGGACCCGGACGTAGCCGATCAGCCGCTGGACCGGCTGCACGACCGAGGCGACCGGGTCGTGCAGGTACACCTGGACGACCTCGGCGCCGGAGCGCCCGCCCGTGTTGCGGACCGTGAAGGACAGCCGCGCCGTGCCGTCCGTGGGGATGGCGTCGACGAGATCGCGCTCGTCGAGATCCGACCAGGCGAACGAGGTGTACGCCAGGCCGTGCCCGAAGCCGAAGGCCGGCGTCGGGTCGATGTTGGACACCTCGCTGACCCGGGCCAGCGAGGCCGCCAGATACGTGGACGGCTGCGCGCCGGGCAGGCGCGGGACGCTCACGGGGAGCCGGCCAGACGGGTTGATCCGGCCGCTGAGGACGCCGGCGACGGCCGGGGTGCCCTCCTGCCCCGGGAAGAACGCCTGCACGATCGCCGCCGCCTCGCCGGTGGCCCGGCCCAGCGCGTACGGGCGCCCCGCCAGCAGCGTCACCACCACCGGCGTGCCGGTGTCGAGGAGGGCGTCGAGCAACTCCCCCTGGACGCCGGGCAGATCAAGCGATTCGGCGTCGCAGCCCTCCCCGCTGGTGCCGCGCCCGAAGAGGCCCGCCCGGTCGCCCAGGGCGGCGATCACGACGTCCGCGTCCCGGGCCACCCGTACGGCCTCGGCGAAGCCGTCCGTGTCGGGGGTGTCGATGCCCGCGCCGAGCGCGGTGACGATCTCGGTGCCGGGGAATTCCTTCGCCAGCGCCTCGCGCAGCGTGGGCAGTTCGACGCCGTCAGGGGTGCCCGGGTGCTGGGAGCCGACATGGACGGGGAAGGAGTAGCAGCCGAGGACGGCCGTGGGTGTCCGCGCCTGCGGACCGATGAGCGCGATCCGCGCGGGCCGGTCCAGGGGGAGTACCCCGTCGTTGCTGAGCAGGATCACGGACCGCTCCGCGAGGCGGCGCGAGATGTCCCGGTGCGCGGCCAGGTCCAGGCTCACCGTGCCGCGCAGCGTCGCCGGGTCGTCGAGAGCGGCCGGGTCGATGTCCGCCAGGGCCGGCGGCAGCGGGGACCAGTCCGGGTCCAGCAGGCCCAGCTGCGCCTTCTGGGTCAGGACGCGGCGCAGCGCGCGGTCGATCACCTTCTCGGACAGCTGACCGGCGGCGACCGCGTCGCGCAGCGGCTCCCCGAAGGTCTTCACGGTCGGCAGTTCGACGTCGACGCCCGCCGTGAGGGCGGCGGCCGCGGCCCCGCCCCAGTCGCCGGCCACGCCGTGCAGGGTCTTGAGGAAGGCGACGCCGAAGTAGTCCGCCACGACGGTGCCTTCGAAGCCCCAGGTGTCGCGGAGCAGGCCGGTCAGCAGCTCCTCGTCCGCCGCGCACGGCACCCCGTCGGTGTCGGTGTAGGCGTGCATGACGGACCGTACGCCGCTCTCCCGTACGGCCATCTCGAACGGCGGGAGCATGACGTCGGCGCGTTCCCGGGTGCCCATGCTCACCGGGGCCAGGTTGCGCCCGCCGCGCGAGGCCGAGTAGCCCACGAAGTGCTTGAGGGTGGCCACGACTCCGGCGGACTCGATGCCCTGGATGTAGGCGGTGGCGGTGGTGCCGACGAGGTACGGGTCCTCGCCGATGGTCTCCTCGACCCGGCCCCAGCGGGCGTCGCGTACGACGTCGAGCACCGGGGCGAGCCCCTGGTGGACGCCCACCGACCGCATGTCGCGGCCGATCGCGCCGCCCACTTCCCGTACCAGGTCCGGGTCGAAGGCCGCACCCCAGGACAGCGGGACGGGGTACGTGGTGGCGCCCCAGGCGGCGAAGCCGGCCAGGCACTCGTCGTGGGCCAGGGCGGGGATGGCGAAACGGTTGCCCGCCGCGATGCGCTGCTGGGTGCGCATCAGGGAGAGGGCGCCCAGCGCGGGGTCGACCGGGACCGTGCCGAAGGGCCTGGTCAGCTGGCCGAGGCCGTGCGGCAGGAGCTCGTCGAGGGTCGGCGGCTTGTCCATGTCGTGCTGGTGCGGGGCGACTTCGGCGCCGTCGGCGGAGGCCCCGGCCCACAGGCCGTACAACTGGCCGAGCTTCTCCTCCAGCGTCATGGCGGAGATCAGCTCTTCCACGCGCGCCGAACGGAGCCGGGTGGTGGCGCGGTCCTCGGGGGTGGCGGGTGTTTCGGTGTTCACGGTGACGGTCACTTTCCCCCGACGCCCATGAGCCCCTGGACCAGGGCGCGGCGGGCGAACAGGTATACGAGCAGGACGGGCAGCGTGGAGAGGACCACGGCAGCCAGCAGGCCGGGGATGTCGATGCCGAACTGGGTCTGGAAGTTGTACAGACCGAGGGTGAGCACCTTGACGTCCTCGGACTGGGTCAGCACGAGTGGGAAGAGGAAGCCGTTCCACGCCTGGAGGGCGGAGAAGACCACGATGGTCGAGAGCCCGCTCCGGGACAGCGGGACGACGAGCTGGAAGAAGACCCGCTTGGTGTCGGCCCCGTCGATGGCCATGGCCTCGAAGAGTTCGTTCGTGATGTCGCGCATGGTGCCGGTGAGGATGAGCGCGCAGACCGGCAGGCAGAAGGCGGCCGTGGGCAGGATGATGCCGATGAGGTTGTCGTACAGACCGGCCTGGCTGATCACGTAGAACATCGGCACGATCACCGCCTGGGCGGGGATCGCCAGCCCCAGCAGGAAGAGCCGGAAGACCCGTGAGGTGGCCCGGCCCCGGTTGCGCACGATCGAGAAGGCCAGTGGCGGCACGAGAAGCAGCACGATCACCACGACGCTCGTCGTGACGATCACGGTGTTGAGGAAGTAGCGGCCGAACCCGTTGGAGAAATCCTGGACGTAGTTGGAGAGGCTGAATCCCTCGGGGAAGGACAGCGGGCCGCCCGCGCTGTACTGCTCGCGGGACTGGACGGTCGCGCCGAGCATCACGTAGATCGGCAGGCCGACCAGGCACAGCCACAGCCCGGCGCCGAGTCCGGCGAGGTAGTTGGGGGTACGCCGCATCACAGGCCTTCCTTCGTGCCGGCCATCTTGTCGAAGCCGGACACCCGCACGACGACCAGCGAGATGGCCGTCGCCACGAGCACCAGCAGCAGCGCGATGGCCGCGCCCGCGCCGAAGTCGAAGCTCTTGAAGGCCTTCTGGTACATGTAGAAGGCGCTGATGGTGGTGTCGGTGCCCGGGCCGCCCTGGGTGAGGATCAGCACGGTGTCGAAGGTGGTGAGCCCGCCGACCACCATGAGGATCACCGACGTGATGATCGAGTTGCGCAGCTGCGGCAGCGTGATGTGGAAGAACTGCCGTACGGTCCCCGCGCCGTCGATCGCGGCGGCCTGGTACAGGACCACCGGGATCGCCCGCGTCGCCCCCTGGTGGATCAGGGCGTGCAGCGGGGTGAACTGCCAGGTGGACACCAGGACGAGGACCCCGAGAGCGCCCGTCCGGGAGCCCAGCAGATTGCCGTCCCCGAAGAGCCAGCGCGCGTGCGCGGGCACCCCGAAGTTGGGGTCGAGCAGGGTGCGCCACAGGACGGACACCGCCGTCGCCGACAGCAGCAGCGGGACGAAGAAGACCGCGGACAGGACGGCGCGGTTGCGCTGCGGGCCGGCGGCCCAGACGCCGAGCAGAATGGACAGCGGTGTCTGGACCGCGACGCCGAGCCCGGTGAGCAGCACGCTCAGCCAGAGGCTCTTGATCATCACCGGGTCGTGGAACAGTTTCGTCCAGTTGTCGAGACCCGCGAACACCGGTGCGCCGAGACCGCTCCAGCTGGTGAAGGAGAGGACGGCGACCAGCGCCAGCGGGATGATCGCGAACAGGCCGAAGAACAAGGTGGCGGGCAGCGCCCAGCCGAGGCCGGGGCGTGCGACGCCCCGGCCTTTCCGGCCGGGCCCCCGCGACGGACGGTGCGCCGGGACGGTGTCCGCCGGGGCACCGGACGCGGGAGGACCGGATGCCGGGGTGCTGGGTGCGGGGGCACCGGACGCGGGAGCACCGGACGCGGGGGAGGTCGGCGAAGCCATGTCGGACGTCATCCTCAGGCGGTGGTCAGGGCCTGCATGGCCTTGATGAAGCCGGCCGCGTCGAGCTGCCCGTTGAAGAAGCCCTGGACGGCCACGTAGATCGGCGTCATGTTCTCCGGCGCGTACGCCTGGTCCCACGACAGCTGGAACGAGGGGGCCTTGCCCACCAGGTCGAACTGGTACTTCAGGTACTCCGGGTTGTCCGCGGTGCCCAGGAACGTGTCGGTGTTCGTGGTGGTGGGCAGGTTGCCCAGGCCCAGCTGCGCCTTCACGAACTCGTCCGAGTACATCAGCTTGAGGAACTTCGCGATGTCGTCGGCGTGCCGGGTGGTCTTGCGCACCGAGTAGAAGTTGTTCGTGTTGCCGACGAGGTCGTCGGCGTCGCCCTTGCCGCCCTCGACGGCCGGGAAGTTGGTGTAGCCGAGGTCGTTCTTGGCGAAGTCCGCGTCGGCGTTCTGCTGGGTGGAGTACTCCCAGGAGCCCATCAGCTCGAATCCGGCCTTGCCGCCGGCCAGCAGGGCGGGGGAGCCGCCGTCGGTGAACTTCACGGAGTCGTAGTTGGTGCCGAACGCGCCCGCGTCGATCAGCTCTTTGAGCATCGACAGCGCCTTCTTGCTGTCCGGGCTGTCCCAGGCGCTCTTGTCGCCCGACAGCGCCTTCTCGAACAGCTCGGGCCCGGCGACCCGGTCGTACAGGTACTCGAACCACATCTGTGTCGGCCACTTGTCGCCGCCACCGAGCGCGATCGGCGTGATGCCCTTGGACTTCAGCTTCTTCACCGCGTCCAGCAGCTCGTCCCAGGTCTTCGGCGGCTGTACACCGGCGTCCGCGAGCACCTTGCCGTTGTTGAACAGCATGACCGGCTGGGTGCCGCGCATGGGGACGCCGTACGCCTTGCCGTCGACCACGGCGGAGTTGAAGACCGACGGCAGGAAGTTCGCCTTGAGCGCCGGGTCCTTCTTGATCATGTCGTCGAGCGGCAGCAGGAGGTCGGCCTTGACGAACGGCTGGATGCTGCCGCCGCCCCAGTTGAAGAAGACGTCCGGCGCCTGGGGGGTGTTGATGACGGTCTGCAGCTTCGTCTGGTAGTCCGCGCCGGGGATGGTGTCCAGGACGGCCTTGACCTTCGAGGTCTTGTTGAACGTCGCGACGATCTGCTTCTCCACCTTGTTCGCGGAGTCGCCGTAGACGAGTACGTGGAACTCCTCGGCGCTGCCGGAGGAGCCGCCGTTGCCGCAGCCCGCCAGGCACAGGCCCAGGACGAGCGCCGCACCGCCGGCTATGGCGCGAGAAAACCGTGCGCGTGTCTTCATCGTTCGACCTCTCGAAAGTATCGGCACCTTTGCCGAAAGTCTTCTGGCGAGTGACCGTAGGGTTCGGCGTCGAACGGGTCAACAGCGCGGCCCTCGCGCTATCAAACCGTTACCGATCACCGGCGTTCGGCCGGTGTTCTATCCTTCAGCGCATGCGTGATGACAGGAGTACGGGGAAAGTCACCCTGGCCCAGGTGGCCTCGCAAGCCGGCGTGTCTCTTTCGACAGTTTCGAAAGTCCTCAACGGACGCCCCGATGTCTCGGCATCGACCCGCAGCAGGGTCGAAGAGCTGCTGGACGAGCACGGCTACCGGCGCTCCGCGCCCACGCCCCCGGAATCGCCCCTCATCGAGATCGTCTTCCACGAGCTGGACAGCACCTGGTCCATGGAGCTGATCAAGGGCGTGCAGAACGTCGCCGAGGAGGCGGGCGCGAGTGTGGTGCTCACCGTGACCGGCACGCGCCACTCCCCGGGCGCCGACTGGGTCGAAGGCGTCCTCCGCCGCCGCCCGCTCGGGGTGGTCCTGGTCTTCTCCACGCTCCCGGACGACCTCAAGAAGAAGCTCTGGTCCCGGGCCATCCCGTTCGTCATCATCGACCCCGCCGGCGACCCGGAACCCGATGTGCCCTCCGTCGGGTCCGCCAACTGGGCGGGCGGAGTCGCCGCCACCCGTCATCTCATCGACCTCGGCCACCGCAGGATCGCCGTCATCACCGGCCCCGAGGACATGCTGTGCTCGCTGGCGCGGCTCGACGGCTTCCGTTCGGCCATGGGCATGGCCGGCCTCGACGCCGACTCCGCGCTGGTGCGGTTCGGCGACTTCCATGTGGCATCCGGCCACGCCCACGCCATGGACCTGCTGCGCGCTCCCGACCGGCCGACCGCGATTTTCGCGGGCAGTGACCTCCAGGCGCTGGGAGTGCTGGAGGCGGCCCGGGTGCTCGGGCTCCAGGTCCCGGAGGACCTCTCGGTCGTGGGATACGACGACATCCCGCCCGCCCGGTGGTCGAGCCCGGCGCTGACCACCGTGCACCAGCCGCTCACCCGGATGGCGGAGGAGGCGGCGCGGATGCTGCTGCGGCTGCGCTCCTCGGACCAGGCGAACAGCCGCATCGAGTTCGGCACCCGGCTGGTGGTCAGGAACAGCACGGCGGCTCTGGGGTCCGGGAACGGCCCGGCGGCTCCGGAGGTCAGGAACGGCACGGCGGCCCTGGAGGTCAGGAACGGCACATCGGCTCCGGAGGTCCTGCCGGAGTGACGCGGCGCCGCCCTGTGAGTGCCCCCTGAGCCGGATATCCCGGCGAGCCGAAGATTCCCCGTTTCATAGCGAGTGCCCTGTGCCGACCTGGTCCACCAGGTCGGCACAGGGCACTCGCTATGTCTGGGCTGCCCCGATACGGGTGGCGAGGGGGCTGCGGTCGGCGGATGTTTGACCCCACGGGAAGTCCCGTTTATTGTTCGTTGTGCAACGAACTATCTGCCAGGCGGACAGCCGACAGGACGGCGGGCGCCCACGCGCCACCGGCGTTCGTGAACATCCACCGGCCGGCCGCGGCGGCTGACTGAACTGATCAGCCGTCCTCGCGGCGGCCCGGATCTCGCCGGCTCCGTACGGCGTGACATCGGTTGGGAGAACGTTCATGACGACACAAGAGGGCCCGGCCCCCGTACTCCGGGACCCCGACAGCGGGACCATCCCGGTCAGGGCGGCGGTGGTCCGCGAAAAGGGTCAGCCGTTCGTCTTCGAGGAGCTGGATCTCGACACCCGGCTGCGGCCCGACGAGGTGCTCGTCAAGGTCGTCGCCAGTGGCCTGTGCCAGACGGACATCCACGTACGGGACCAGAACCTGCCCGTTCCGCTCCCGGCCGTCCTCGGGCACGAGGGCGCCGGCATCGTGGAGCGGACCGGCAGCGCGGTCACCTCGGTCGCCCCCGGCGACAGCGTGGTCATGTCGTACCAGGCGTGCGGTCACTGCCGCCCCTGCCGGCGCGGCCAGTACACCTACTGCGAGCAGGCCTTCCCGATCAACTTCGGCGGCTCCCGGATGGACGGCACCAACGCCCTGCACAGCCGCACCGAGGAGAAGGACGGCGAGATCCACGGCCACTTCTTCGGTCAGTCCTCCTTCGCCACCCACGCGCTGGCCACCGAGCGCAACGTGGTCAAGGTCGCCGACGACCTGCCGCTGGACCTCCTGAGCCCGCTCGGCTGCGGTCTGCAGACCGGCGCCGGAGCGGTGCTGAACTCGCTGCGGATCCCCGCCGGAGCGTCCGTGGTGGTCATGGGCACCGGCACGGTCGGCCTGGCGGCGATCATGGCGGCCAAGGTCGTCGGAGCCAGCCCCATCATCGCGGTCGACGTCGTCCCCGAGCGGCTCGCCATGGCGGCTGAACTGGGCGCCACCCACACGGTCAACGGCAAGGAGGAGGACACCGCCGCGCGCATCGCCGAGATCACCGGTGGCGGCGCCGACTACGTCCTGGAGATCACCGGCCTGCCCCACATGCTCACCCTCGCCGTCGACGCCCTCGCCCCGCTGGGAACCGCGGCGCTGATCGGCGGAGCGCGCGCCGGGGCGGAAGCGCCCGTGAACATGAACGCCCTCCTCGGCGGCCGCACCGTCCGGGGCATCGCCCAGGGCGACTCCATCCCCCAGCTGTTCATTCCGCAGCTCATCGACCTCTACAGGTCCGGAAGGTTCCCGTTCGACCGGCTCGTGAAGTTCTACGAGTTCGACGACATCAACCAGGCCGTGACCGACACCAAGACCGGCGCGACGGTCAAGCCCGTGCTGCGCATCGGCCACTGACGGCGCGAGTACGCCGCGCCTCGCCCATCTCCACGTACAGAAGAGGAAAGACAGCCATGAACGACCGTCAGCAGTTCGGTATGCCCACCGACAGGTACAACCTCGGCCCCGCGGGCATGAACTACGTCACCGGCTCCGACTACCGTCCGATCCCGGCCGACGCCTACGGCACGCTCTTCCTGCCGGAGCGCCTCGCCAAGGGCTACTACGTCGAGGAGCTCAAGGACGGCGTCTACTACGTCACCTCCGGCGCCTACGACAGCATGTTCGTCGTCACCGGCAACGGTGTCGTCGTCGTCGACGCGCCGCCGCTGCTGGGCACCAACCTGCTCCGCGCGATCCGTGACGTGACCGACGAGCCCGTGACGCACTTCATCTACAGCCACTTCCACTCGGACCACGTCGGCGCGGCCGGCATGTTCGGGCCCGACGTGAAGTACATAGCCCACGACTACACGCGGGAGATGCTGCAGCGCTGGCCGGACCTGACCAACGGTGCGCCGCTGCCGACGGAGACGTTCTCCACCCACGAGACGCTCAACGTCAACGGCGTCAAGCTGGACCTTGACTACAAGGGCACCAACCACACCCCGGGCAACATCTTCGTCTACGCCCGTGAGCAGAAGGTGCTCGCCGCCATCGACATCATCAGCCCCGGATGGAGCGCGTTCAAGAACTGCGACGCCTCCGAGAACATCCGCGGCTGGGCCGAGGCGCACGACTGGATCCTGGAGTACGACTTCAACGCCGTGGTCTCCGGTCACGTGAACCGCTGGGGTACCCGCGCGGACGCCCAGGCCTCCCGCGACTACACCAACGACATCATCGACTTCGCCAAGGAAGCCCTGGACGAGGCCGAGGACCTGGAGTTCCTCCAGCGCAACGGCTTCAGCAACGCCTGGGTCCTGTGGGAGAACTACTTCAACGAGATGACGAACTACGTCACCAAGAAGACGCTGGAGAAGGTCACCGACAACGGCCAGAACTGGGGCGACCGGCTCGCCGCCGCCGACGTGATGACCAAGTACCACGCGTACACCATCCTGGAGGCCCTGCGCCTGGAGTACGGCCTGGTGAGCAAGTTCGAGAAGCGGATCATCCCGACCGACTGATTCCCGCTGTTTCCCGGGGATATCCGGACCCGCTGGTGAGGGGGGAGCGGAGGCTCACGCCTCCCTCCCCCCTCGGGGCCGTCGGGACCGGTGTCCTACGGTTTATTCTTCGTTGCAGAACGAATCAAGATAGGTGGTCGTCGTGCCCGGCAGTGCTGAAGTAAACGCTGAAGTACCCGAGGTGTCGCCGTTGCTGGAGCGCGTTCCGGCGCAGGGGGATCCCCTCTCGCGTCCCCTGAGCGCCGTCGAGCGCGAGGTGTGGCTCGGCTTCCTCTGCACCCACGTACGGCTGCTGCGCACGCTCGACAAGGAGCTCCTCGCCGCCGAAGGGCTCGCGACCTCCTCGTACGAGGTCCTGCTCGCCATCGCCGAGGCGCCTGAGGGCCGGATGCGGATGAAGGACATCGCCGCGTCGCTGCTGATCAGCCGCAGCGGGCTCACCCGTATCGTCGACGACCTCGAAGGCCAGGGCCATGTCGAGCGCCTCAAGTGCCCGGGTGACGCCCGGGGTCTGGACGCCGTGCTGACGCCGTCGGGGCGTGAGGCCTACCTGCGCGCGCGTACGGTCCACCTGGCCAGCCTCCGGCGCCAGTTCCTCGGCAAGCTGAGCGAAGAGCAGCTGCGCACGCTCGCGGAGATCTGGCGGGCCGTCGACCTGAGCGAGTCCGCCGACGACTGAGGCCTCCGGCCTCTTGTTCTCGGCCCTTTCGTCGGCCTCTCTGCGGGAGTGATGTCCGTCACTTGGGCACCCGATGCCCTTTTTCATGGATCAAATTGGGCCAATATGGACATTCCGTAAAACGGTGGCCCGGTGAAAGGACCAGACCTCACATGACGGATCTCAGGCACGAGCTGCGCTTCGGCGCCTTTCTCACGCCGACCGCGCACAACCCGCCGGAGCTGATCCGGCTCGCGACGCTCGCCGACGAGATAGGCATGGACCTCGTCGGCATCCAGGACCATCCGTACCAGCCGTCGTTTCTCGACACGTGGACGCTGCTGACCGACCTGGCCGCGCGCACCGAGAACATCACGCTGTTCCCGGACGTCGCGAACCTGCCCCTGAGGCCGCCCGCCGTGCTGGCCCGCAGCGCCGCGACCCTGGACATCCTCAGTGGCGGCCGGGTCGAGCTCGGCCTCGGCGCCGGCGCGTTCTGGGACGGCGTCGTGGCCATGGGCGGCGAGCGCCGCACCCCCCGCGAGGCCGTGGACGCCCTCGAAGAGGCCATCCACGTGATCCGTGACCTGTGGACCCCCGGGTCGGCGGGAATCCACCGCGAAGGCCGCTACTACTCCCTGCTCGGCGCCCGGCCCGGCCCCTTCCCCGTGCACCCCCTCGGCCTCTGGATCGGCTCGTACAAGAAGCGGATGCTGGAGCTGACCGCGCGGCTGGGGGACGGCTGGCTGCCGTCGTCCCAGTACGCGTCCCCCGCCGAGCTCGTCGAGATGACCGCGATCCTCGACAAGGCGGCCATCGAGGCCGGGCGCAAGCCGGAGGAGATCCAGCGGATCTACAACGTCGTCGGCAGCTTCGGCGGGCGGACCGGCTCCGGCTTCCTGACCGGCCCCCCGCGGGAGTGGGCCGAGCAGCTGACGGAACTCGCCCTCGAACTCGGTGTGAGCGGATTCGTCATGGCGCCTTCCGCCTACGACGCGGAACGGGACCTGCGGATCTTCACCGAGGAGGTGGCTCCGCTCGTCCGTGCCGCCGTGGACCAGGCCCGGGGGGCCGCCCCGGCGGCGCCGGACGAGGCCGCGCCGGACGAGGTCGCACCGGCACAGCTGGAGCACGAGCGCGTCGACCTGTGGGCGACCGACCCCCTGAAGGAGAACAGCCGCCCCCGGGTGACGAAGCAGTCGGCCGGCGCGGGCCGCACGGGACGCCCCGGCGGCACCGGCGCCCGTCTGGTGCTCATCCACAACAACCTGCGCCAGGAGATGCAGCAGATCCGCGACGCCGTGGCCCAGGTCGCGGCGGGCGACCAGGAGGCCGCCGCCGCCCGGTCCATGATCAACAACCTCACCATGCGGCAGAACCACTGGACCCTGGGCTCCTTCTGCGCCGCCTACTGCCGGACCCTCACGACGCACCACACCATCGAGGACGAGCTCATGTTCCCCGAGCTCCAGGAGAAGCAGGACTCCCTGAGTCCCGTCCTGGAACAGCTGGAACAGGAACACGAGGTCATCGCCGACGTGCTGATCGCGCTGGACGAGGCGCTCGTCGCCCTGATCAAGGACGACACGAAGATCGGCGACGTCCACCGGTGCGTGGCGCTGCTGGACCGCGTCCTCACGTCCCACCTGGACTACGAGGAAGAGGAGCTGGTCGAGCCCCTGGACCGGCTCAACATCAACGTCTGACCGGATGCCCCCGGCCCCGGGGCGTCCGGAGGCACACTGGAAGCATGTGCCGCAGTATCAAGACCCTCCGTCCGCCCGTCCTCCCGGAAGAGGCCACCGAGGAGGAGATCCGGGCCGCCGCACTCCAGTACGTACGCAAGGTCTCCGGCTTCCGGGAGCCCGCCGCGCACAATCGCCAGGTCTTCCAACAGGCCGTGAACGAGATCGCGGAGTCCACCGCGAGACTGCTCCAGGACATCGAGGTACGGGGTGCGGCACGCCGCGCGTCCGTCACCTGACGCACCGGGGAAACAACCACCGAAGGCGTCCGGAGCGCAGTGCCACACACTGCGCTCCGGACGCCTTTTCGTCGTTCCGGGACGGCCGCCGGAATCAGAGAATGACCATGGAATCAGAGACTGACCACGGAGTTCGTACCACAGAGAGGGTTACCCTCCCGGCTGTTTTCCCGTGATTCTTCGGCCATGCTGAATGAGTGAGCAACACGGCACCACGTCACCGCGTTGCGAAACCCCACGTTCCCCATTCCCGAGCGGCTGATGACGCTCCGGCATCGTCGCGAAGCAATGGTGCGACCGGCTCATGACAAGCAAGGAAGATAAACAGCAGATGAAAGCCACTCTGACTCAGGACCGGGTAGCGGAGCGCACCTCCTCTTCCCCGTCCGCCCCCCAGTCGGCTTCACGCCCGCTGTACATCGTCATGGCCGTGCTGGTCGGCATGGTGATCCCGGTGCAGGCGCGGATCAACGGCGAGTTGAGCCACCGGCTCGACGACGGAATCACGGCCGCCACCCTCAGCTTCACCTGCGGCCTGATCCTGATGACCCTCGCCGCCGCGTTCTCCCCGCGCCTGCGTCAGAGCCTGCGCACCCTCGGGGCGGCGGCCAGGAGCGGCCGGCTGCCGCTGCGGTATCTGGCGGCGGGCCTGTTCGGCGCCTCCTTCGCACTGGCCCAGTCCACGACCGCGCTGATCACCGGAGTGGCCGTCTTCACCGTGTCGGCGATCGCGGGTCAGACACTCAGCGGTCTGGTCGTGGACTCCGTCGGATTCGGCGGAGGCATCAGGCAACGCCCGGCCGGAAGAAGGCTGTTGGGCGCGGCGCTCATCCTGGTGTCCGCCGTCGTCGCCACGTTGCCGCAGCTCTCCGCGGCCGCGGGTCCCGGGGCCCTGCTGCCCGCTCTGGTGCCGCTGGTGGCGGGTTTCCTGCTCGGCTTCCAGCAGGCCATGAACGGTGTGTCAGGAGCCGTGGCCGGCTCGCCGCTTGCCGCCACCTGGATGAACTTCTTCGTCGGAGCGATATCCCTCGGCCTTGTCTGGATCATCAAGACGCTGATCCAGGGCCCCCCGGCCGAGCCGCTGCCCTCCAGCGGGTGGGTGTATCTCGGCGGACTCTGCGGAGTGGTGTTCATCGGGGCCTCCGCGTACCTCGTACGCCGGATCGGCGTCCTGCTGCTGGGCATGGGCTCCATCGCCGGCCAGTTGGCCGGCTCGATCGTGCTGGACGTGGCGCTTCCCTCGGGCGGCGGCTCCACGGGCGTCCTGACCGTCGCCGGGGCGGTCCTCACGCTGGTCGCGGTCTGGATCGCGTCGCGCCGACGAGCGTGAACCGAGGGCGTCAGCCCCTCAACTCCCCCGTACTCGAAGAGCATCCCCATCGATTCACCGGTATTGACCAACCACGCCCGCACGGGCGCGAGAAAAGGACAACCAACGTGTCGCACGACAAGACCGCGGAATCCGAACGCCTCCTCATCAAGGGCGCTTATCTGATCACCGAAGACGACCGGCTCGGTGAACTCGTCGGCGACATTCTGGTCGTCGGCGGAAAGATTCACGCCGTGGGACCGGATCTGCGGGACGAGCGGGCACGCGTCATCGACGGCACGGGCCGCGCCGTTCTCCCGGGATTCATCGACACCCACCGGCACACCTGGCAGGGCGCGCTCCGCAATCTGGGGCCCGCCTGGACCTACAAGGAGTACCGGAGCGAGATCCAGATCGGTCTCGGTCAGCACTTCGAGCCCGAGGACGTCCTCGTCGGGAATCTGGCGGCGGACCTCGGCGCCATCGACTCCGGTACGACGACGATCCGCGACGAGTCGCACATCATGAACAGCCCCGAGCACACCGACGCGGCGATCGCGGCGCACTGGCAGTCCGGCATACGTTCGGTGTTCGACCACGGGTGGCCGTCCACAGAGGCCGAGCAGTGGCAGTTCGGCAGTTCCCGCACGCACCCCGAGGACATCCGTCGTGTCCGTAACGAGGTGCTGGCCGACGACTCGGCCCGGGTCACCCTCAACGCGATGCTGCGCGGGCCGGAACTGTCGACCCCCGATGTCGCGGCCCAGGACATCCGGCTCGCCCGCGAACTCGGCCTGCGCATCAGCATGCACGTCGGGCTCGGCGAGTGGGGCGCGCAGCAGCAGGCCATCCGGACGCTGTCCGATTCCGGCCTGCTCGGCTCGGACATGACGTTCGTCCACGCCTGCACGTCGACCGACGAAGAGCTCAGGATGCTCGCGGCGCACGGGGCGTCGGTGTCGGTGGCGTCCTCGCTCGAAGTGTTCATGCCCGGTCTCGGCCAGCCCGCCACCAACCGCCTGCTCGCGGCCGGTATCCGCCCCAGCCTCAGCGTCGACACCGAGACCATCGTCAGCGGCGACATGTTCGGCGTCATGCGGTCCACGCTCGCCTACCAGCAGCTGGTGATGGCCGGGGCAGCCGGTCCGATGGACCTGGCCGGCACCGCACTGCCGACCTTCGACGCCGCCGATCTCCTCTCCTTCGCCACCATCGAGGGCGCGCGTGCCTGCGGAATCGACGACCGCACCGGCAGCCTCACCCCGGGCAAGGAGGCCGACCTCATCATGATCCGCCTGGACCAGGCGAACATGCTGCCGGCCACCGATGTCGCCGCGTCCATCGTCGCGTCGGGGCACGCCGGCAACGTCGAACTGGTCCTCGTCGCCGGAGAGGTGCTCAAGGCTGACGGCCGGCTCCTGGAGGACCACGACATCCACGCCAGGGCGGCGCAGTCGCGGGACAGGCTCTTCCGCGCCGTCGGACGCCCGCTGCCCGCGTAACCATCGCGGTAACCGTTCCGGACGGCAGATCCGGACGGCCATACCGGGCGGCCACACCGGCCGACCGAGCCGGCCGACCCCGACCCGGCTCCGGTCGGCGACGTAGCCGGAGGGGAGCGGCGTGGTCCCACCACGCCGCTCCCCTCCGCGTCGGTTCCGGAGCCCCGTCCTACGGGCCGTCAGCGGCCTTTCAGGCGGCGGGAGCGGGGGCGGGTGCCGCGGCCGGGCGCCGTACGACATACGCGGCCAGCGTGCCCGCCGCGAACAGCGCGAGGACGGACAGGGCCGTACCGAACCAACTGGCGCCCAGCCACTGGCCGCCGAAGTACCCGAGGCCCACGCTGTAGCCCGTCCACGCCACGCCCGCCAGTGCCGACCAGGGCAGGAACTCCTTCACCTTTCGGTGCGCGGCCCCCGCGCCGAGCGATACGACCGAGCGGCCGGCCGGGGCGAAGCGGGCGACGACGACCAGGGCCCCGCCCCCGGCGCTGAGCGCGGCGCCGAGACGTTCCTGTGCGGTGGTGAGTCGGCGGGAGCGGGCGATGGCGCGATTGAGGCGCGCGCCGCCGCGCCAGGCGAGGCGGAAGGCGACGAGATCGCCCAGGACGGACGCGCCCGCCGCGCACAGCATCAGGATCAGCAGCGACGGGACCTCCTGCGGCACCTGCGCGACCTCGGACACCTGGGCCACCTGCGCCACCTTGTCGGCGGCCCCCGCGACGGTGGTCGAGCCGGCCGCCGCGGCGGTGGCGGCGGTGACCACCAGGACGCCGCTCGGCAGGACAGGCAGGAACACGTCAAGCAGGACGGAGAGGGCCACGACGGCGTAGATCCATGGGCTGCCCGTCAGCGACCCGATACTCTCCAGCACTTTTTGACTCCCCGCCCGATGCCGTGAAAAGGCCGCGACGTCGCAGGGGAGCGGCAGGGGCGGCTGCAGCCATACAGCGTACGCCTGTGCGGTACGGGAAATCAGCCGGGGCGCCTGATGCCGGCGCCCGGACCGGAAGTTCGGCGGTCCGGGCGCCGGCTCGGTGTCAGGCGCGCTTCAGGTCCGTACGCCTCACGCGGCCACGGGTGTCCGGTGCGCTCGCCGCTCGTCCTCGGAGCCGGAGCCGCCGCGGGAGGTGAGCAGACGGTCCACGGACAGCGCGCCCGGGCCCGTGAAGACGATCAGCAGGAAGGTCCAGCAGAAGATCGCGGCCGCCTCACCGCCGTTCTGCATCGGGAAGAGCCCATCGGGCTGGTGGACGTTGAAGTACGCGTAGGCCATGGACCCGGAAGCCACCAGGGCGGCTGTCCGGGTCCCGAGACCGATCAGCACGAGTCCGCCGCCGACGAGCTGGATGGCACCGGCGTACCACCCGGGCCAGGCGCCCGCCGAAAGGGCGTGCATGCCGAAGAGGCCGAAGAGCGAGGCTGCTCCGTGGCACGCGAAGAGCAGGCCGACGACGATCCGGAACAGGCTCAGGGCGTAGGGCTGAGCGTGGTTGAGGCGTGTGTACATGGGGGGTTGGTCTCCTTCGATCAGTGGTCTGGACCGACGAGAAGCGCCCTCACGTTAGGCATGCCTAATCTATGCTTGCAAGTTCAACATTCTGCCGCCGATCAATTCTCGCCGCGTATTCCGCTTCGCCGCCGGCCGGCGTCCGCAAGGTGGCACGTGCCACCGCGTCGGTGTCGGAGAGCATCACGGAATCGACCCCGGGACGCGCCCCGGCGGCGGTCACCCAGTGCACCCCTTCCGTGGGTACCCCCAGGGCGAACCGCCTTGGATGCGCACGCCCCTGACGGTCGAGCAGGCGGTAGGGGCGGCGTGTCACGTCGAGGCCGCCGGTTTCGTAGCCGTCAACGACGTGTGTCCGGCACTGGCCGGTCTTCAGGAGTCGCGAGAGCAGCGGATCGCTGCTGCGCCGGAGGTCCGGTTCCGGCAGCCGGGCCTCCACCAGGGTCGTGGCGCGCACCTCGGACCCGGGCACGTCGGGGGACTCGGCGACGAACACACCGTCCCGCGCCCGTACGGTCGTTCGCGGGCCGATCACGTCCAGCACCCCGGCCTCGACCAGCGCCGCCATCTCCTCGATACGGCGGCGCGGCGGACCGATGGAGAGGAACGCGTTCAACGGCGTGTACCAGCGGTCCAGATGGTCGCGCCGGGAGGCGCCGGACAGCCCGGCGTGGTCCACGATCTGCCGCAACTCGTTGCGGACATCGCGCAGCACGTCCAGCGCCGCCTTGACCGGGCCCGCGACATTGCCGAGCGCGGCCTGGGCCGCGTCCCGGCGCAGATGTGCCAGCAGCCAGGCACGGTGATCGGCCGGGTCGTGGAACGACTCGGTGCCGTACGGACGGGAGATCCGGTCCCAGGACCAGCGGCCGGCCGGCCCGATCCCGGCCTCGTCCAGCACGGCGGCCTCCTCCGGCCCGCCGTGCGGCGCCGCGAGGAACCGCTCCAGGAGGCGGCCGCGGAAACCGTAGAACACGGACTCCACTTCCTTGGCGACCAGCGGCCATATCTCGTCGAGGAAGTCCGGCGGATCGCCCTTGTCCGCGCGCTCGCGGAAGTCGGCGATCACCTCCGGGGTCAGCACCAGCGGCCGGTGCCGGCCGGACGGGCCCTTCGCGTTGTCCCCGCGTGCCTGGTACGGGACCCCGCGCCGCGACCCCGCGTACACCTGCGGCTCCCGGCCGGACGGGTGGTATACGAGAACGCCGTCGGCGCCCCGGGCGAACGTGCCGCCGCGCCCCGCCGTCAGCAGCGCCATGTGGTCGAAGAAATTGAGGCCGAGGCCGCGCAGCAGAACCGGCTCGCCCGGGGCGACGGCGGAGAGATCGACATCCGCCGGGTTGGCGGGCGGCAGATAGCGCAGCCCGTACCGGGTCGCGTACTCGGACAGCGCCAGTTGGGTCTGACCGGAAACCACCGGCAGATGCCCCTGCGCGAGGACGACAGCGGAGAGACCGGAAATGATCGTTCCGTCGTCGAGGATGATCGTCTGGGTGGGGCGGTACGAGCCCGAGGTGCCGGGCGGGCGGTGCGCGCCGGATCCGGTGGAGGCGGCGCCCGTATCGCCTGTGGCGTCCGTGACGCTTGTGCTGCCCGCGATGCCTGTGCTGCCCGCGTTGCGTGTGCTGCCCGCGATGCCTGTGCTGCCCGCGTCGCCTGTGGTGCCCGCGTCGCCTGTGTTGCCCGCGTTGCGTGTGGTGCCCGCGTCGCCTGTACTGCCCGTACCGCCCGTCGCGTCGTCGTCGAGACGGATCGCACGGGCCCGGTGGACCTTGACGGTCACGCTCTCCGGCGCGCCCTCCACCGTCCTGCGGAAGGCCCACTCCAGATAGCGGCCGTAGGCGGCACGGCTCGGATAGTCATCGGGGCCGAGCCGCTCGCCGGGGCGGGCCGCGGCCCACTCGTACAGACTCGGGCCCGGGCGTATCGGGCCCTCGCACGCGACGCTCTCGTCGGTGAACACGGTGACCTGCGAGGCGACCGTGTTCATCAGCAGCTCGGCGGGCTGGTCGGTACGCCAGACGCGGCCCGCGCCCGCCGGCGCCGGATCGACGACATGCACGATCAGCGGTACGCCGGGGGCGAGTTCGGGCACGGACGCGCAGAGTCTCTCAAGGACCGAGGTGCCGCGGGGGCCGGCGCCGACGACGGCGAAGGAGCGGGGCAGGGGCTGCCGTACATCGGACAAAACTGTGACTCCCGGGGCATGTGGGGTGCTGGAAGCGGACCTTCCGCTTCTGGGAAGCGAAGCGCCCGCCTCATCATGCCGTTGGTGCCCCGGAGGCCGAACCCTCGGGCAGCGGATCACGCCCTGTGGGAAGGATCACGGATCCGGTGTCAGGGTCCTTTCGTCCACGGTCATCAGCTCGGCGTCCCCGCCTCTGCCTCCGCCTCCGTCCCCTTCCTCGCCCCGGCTCCTCTTCCGGTCGCGCGCGTGTTCCAGCCGCAGATGGGCGGAACGGCCGCGCAGGGTCAGGGTCATCAGCTGGTTGCCGAACCAGGGCCCGCCCGTCCTTGCCCAGTTGACCGACGTCGGGGCGACGCGGCCGTGCCGGGCCAGGACGCGCCCCAGGCGCCGGCCGAGCCGGCTCCAGCCGAGGCGGAAGCCGACCTTCATCGAGGCCGGGACGGAGTTGTGCACCGGCGAACAGGTCAGCTGCAGCACGCGCGCGTCCGGATCCCCGGCGGTCCAGGACGGCTCGGCGACATACGCGTGGTGCACATCGCCGGACAGGACGCACACCGTCGCCGGCGCCCCGGGCCCGCTGCCGGCCTCCGCGACCAGCGCGGCCAACTCCTCGAAGGAGTCGGGGAACGCCGCCCAGTGCTCCAGGTCGGCCGCCCTGCGCAGCCACTCGCCGAAGCGCGCCCAGCGGGGGCCGCGCTCACCCCGGGACAGCGCCGCGTCCCAGGACTCCAGGTCATGGATGAGCGGCGGCAGCAGCCAGGGCAGTGACGTGCCGATGAGCAGATGGTCGTACGATCCCCGCCCGTCCAGCGCCTGCTCCCGCACCCACCGGGCCGTGCCCTCGTCGAGCATCGCGCGGTCCTGCTCCGCCAGGACGCGGGCGGCGCGTGAGTCGACCATCAGCAGCCGCGTACGGCCGAAGTCACGCCGGTAGCTCCAGCGCACGCGCGCCGGTTCGCGGTCGGCCTCGGAGGCGTGGCGCCGGAGCAGATCGGTGCCGTCCGGGTCGGCGCGTACCGCCGCGTACAGCTCGTCGGCCGCCAGTTCGGCGGGGGAGAGGTTCCCGAGGTGCTGATAGACCCAGTACGACATCAGCCCGCTGAGCAACCGCTCCTGCCACCAGGGCAGCTCGCGCTGGTCGGCCAGCCAGGCGGCGCTGGTGTTCCAGTCGTCGATCAGATCGTGATCGTCGAAGATCATGAAGCTCGGCACGGTGGAGAGCAGCCACCGGACGTCGGGGTCGCTCCAGGACTCGTCGTAGAGGTAGGTGTACTCCTGGTAGTCCGCGACCTCCTCGCCCGGCGGTTCACGCAGATCCCGGTGGCGGGCCAGCCGGCGCCTGGTCGCCTTCGAGGTCTCGTCCGCGTACACCTGGTCACCGAGCAGGAGCAGCACGTCCGGGCGCCCGGCTTCCGGGTCGGCGGCGAGCCGCGCCGCGAGGGCGTCCAGGGCGTCGGGGCCGAGCGGATCCGGCTCGTCGCGCGGCGGCGAGGCCCAGCGGCAGGAGCCGAAGGCCACCCGCAGTCCGGCGGGCGGGGCGTCGCCCGGGGGAACGGCGGGGGCCCGGATCGTGCTCGGCGGGAAGGGGGAGTCCTCGGGTGGCCAGACGCGGCGCTCGTCGAGGAGTACTTCGTACGCGGTGCCGGCCCCGGGGGTCAGGCCGGTCACCGGGATCAGCGCGTAGTGGTGGCCGGCGATCTGGAACGTACGGGAGGTCCCGGACGCGCCGTCCGCACAGCGGACCTCCGCGACGCACGGCCGGTCGGCCTCGATCCAGATGGTCGCCGTGCCACCGGTGTCCTCATCGGCGCCGTCGCAGCCGACGTATCGCAGCAGCGGTCCCAGGCGTAGCCCGGTCATAAGTGCCCTCCTCCGTCCACGCGTACGGTACGGAACGACGGAGGCGGGCGGGGAGGGGGGCCGGGCGGGGAAGTGCCCGGCCCCCGCGTCATACAGCGACCAGGGATCAGCAGCCGTTGAGGACACCCTGGAGCGCGGTCTTCTCGGCGGAGTCGACGGTGAGGTTGTAGTACTTCTTCACCTGCACCCAGGCGCGGACGTAGGTGCACTGGTAGGCGGCGCGCGGGGGCAGCCACTGGGCCGGGTCCCGGTCGCTCTTCGACTGGTTCACGTTGTCCGTGACGGCGATGAGCTGCGGGCGGGTCAGGTCGTTGGCGAAAGCCTGCCGCTGGGCGGTGGTCCAGCCGCTGGCGCCCGACGTCCAGGCCTCGGCGAGCGGCACCATGTGGTCGATGTCCAGGTCGGACGCGGCGGTCCAGGTGGCACCGTCGTACTCGGAGTACCAACTGCCGCTGGTGGCGGCGCAGCCGGAGTCCTGGACGACGCCCGTACCGTCACGCTTGAGCACCGTCTCGCGGGTGTCGCAGGCGCCCGACTGGGTGATCCAGTGCGGGAACTTGTCCCGGCTGTAGCCGCTGGTGGAACCTTCC
Source organism: Streptomyces sp. NPDC051569 (assembly GCF_044454085.1). Taxonomy (NCBI): domain Bacteria; kingdom Bacillati; phylum Actinomycetota; class Actinomycetes; order Kitasatosporales; family Streptomycetaceae; genus Streptomyces; species Streptomyces sp. NPDC051569. The sequence continues at coordinate 447,477 of NZ_JBITDJ010000004.1, read as the reverse complement.
GCCTGCACGGTCAGCTGGCCGAGGTACGTGCGGGCGGTGGCGGCGGTCACCGGGGTGGGCATGGCGGCCGACGCGGCGGGGGCGGTGAGCAGGGTGGTGGCGGTGGCGAGGGCGGCTGAGGCGGCGAGGATGGCGATGCGGGGTACTCGACGCGCGTAGATACCGGACATGCGAACTCCCTTGGAGTGGGGGGAACCTGGCCTGACCGTGCGGCGGTTACGGGCCCGGCCTGGAGGCCGGCCGGCGAGCCGGCCTGGGGCCCGGCCGCCATCGTGGCGGCGGTGGGTTTCCATGGGGTGGGCGTCAGGTAACAGCGTGGCGACATGAGCACGTCACATCAAGGGGTTGCGCGGAATCGTTCGTTCCTGATGGGACGACAATTCGTATTCGTCGGGACATGGTTGGCGTGGGATGGCGGCCGTCGGCCAAAATGTCGACATACTGCGGGGCACGGCCGATAGAACCGCGGGGATGGCTACCAGTGATCAGCTTCAGCGTCATGGCGATCGTCTTCGGCGTCATCTTCCTCGCCGAACTCCCCGACAAGACATCCCTCGCCAGCCTCATGCTCGGGACCCGCTACCGCGCGTCATACGTCTTCGCGGGGGTCGCGCCGGCCTTCGCGGTGCACGTGGCGCTGGCGATCGCGGCGGGCAGCGTACTCAGGCTGCTGCCGCACCGGGTGGTCGACGCGGTGGTGGGCACGCTGTTCCTGGCGGGGGCGCTGGTGCTGCTGTTCCGTAAGGCCGATGAGGAGAAGGAGGAGGGGAAGGCCAAGGAGCCGGCGAACCAGTCCTTCTGGAGGGTCTCGGCGACCGGCTTCACACTCATCCTGGTCGCGGAGTTCGGCGACCTGACCCAGATCACGACGGCGAACCTGGCGGCGCGCTACAACAGCCCGGTCTCGGTGGCCATCGGCGCGGTACTGGCGCTCTGGTCGGTGGCGGCGATCGGCATCCTGGGCGGCCGGGCCCTGATGAAACGGGTCCCGCTGAAACTGATCACCCGGGTGGCGGCGATCCTGATGCTGGCGCTGGCGGGCTTCAGCCTGGTGGAGGCGGCGGTGGGCTGATGTCCTGTGTCAGCGACGGTTGCGCGCCGCCACCGGAGTCTGATGGCCGGTGAGTTCGGGCCACGCGAAGGGTGAGCGCCGTTGTCGCTGATCGAGCGGACGGCAGGCTACTGCCGCCGCGGCCCAGGTGCGGTACGTCCTGGACAGGCGGACCGGTCGCGACGATGGCGTGCCCGGTGATGATCCCGGGCCGGCGGTCCCTGGCCTGCGGCCTACCCCATGAGGCCGAGCCAGTGGCGGTACACCGAGGCGAAGGGTTCGACGCCGTCACCATCGCGACGGCCCATCTCCATCAACCACTCGCAGGTCCGGCGGGCCTTGCCGATGATGCTGTCGGGGTAGCCGTAGCGCACCTGGTGTTCGGCGAACTCGTCCTCGTCCTCGATACGGGCTTCGCCGCCACGAGGCCGCACGACATCGAGATCGAGGTCCACCGTGCGCAGGACGGTCCCGTCCGCGTCCCACTCGGGCACCGTGCACACGTCGCAGTACATCTCGGGGCCCGGGTCCGCACAGAATGTGGCCGTCCACCAGCTGTCACGCGGGACCAACATCACGTAGCCGAACCGGCTTGTCCAGCCGCCCGTGGCTGAGCTGACGGAAACGCCTCGCGCCGTGCCCAGCCACACGCCGTGCTCGTCCTCACCCAGCCGGGTGGCAGTCCACCGCGCGCTCAGGCTGCCGTCGTACTTCCGGATGTCGACCAGCACGGAGGTGCTTTCGGTGACCATGCCAAGACGCTACCCGACAGCGCCAGAACCCTCGCCGAGGAGCCGCGCCGGCCCCGGGAGAAGCCCGCTGCCCCGGGGCGGCTCACATCAGCCGCGTAACACCCCGCGGGCCCGTACACCTAGCCGATGTGCAGGCGGATCTCGCCCGTCGGGAGGGCTTCCAGCGTCAGGTGGGTGAGGTCGTCGACGTGCGCCGTCGGGGACTGGGCGGCCGCCCTCGGGCCTACGCCCACCACCCGCATGCCCGCCGCCCGGCCCGCCGCGATGCCGGCTTCCGAGTCCTCGAAGACCACGCACTCCTCCGGGGCGAGGCCCAGTTCGGCCGCGCCGAGCAGGAAGCCTTCCGGGTCGGGCTTGCTGGCTGTGACGCTTTCGGCGGTGACGCGGATCTTGGGCAGGGGGAGGTCCGCCGCCGTCATGCGGGCGGTGGCCAGGGCCTCGTCCGCCGAGGTGACCAGGGCGTGCGGCAGTGTCGCCAGGGCCGCGAGGAAGGCCGGGGCGCCCGGGACCGGGATGACGCCGTCCGTGTCGGCGGTCTCCCGGGCGAGCAGCACGCGGGTGTCGGCGTAGTTCTGCTCCATCGGCCGCTCCGGGAGCAGGATGGCCATCGTGGCGTATCCCTGGCGGCCGTGGACGACCTTCATCGTCTCGTCCGGGTCCAGGCCGTGCTCGGTCGCCCAGCCGCGCCAGACGCGCTCCACGACGGCGTCGGAGTTGACGAGGGTGCCGTCCATGTCGAGCAGCAGACCGCGCGCGGTCAGGACGGACGTCGTGGTGGTGGAAGCGGTGGCCGGCATCGGCGTACTCCAGTGAGCGGGAAGAGAGACAAGCGGCCTCGCCCGCCGGTCAGGGAGTACGGGCGAAGCCACTTTGTTTCCCCATTGTACAAATCGGGTCAGTGGCGCCGCCCGCGCCCCTTCGTCTCCGACTCCAGGGCGCGTCGGGTGTGCGGCCCGTAGACGCCTTTCGCGTCGCCGTCGACGCGCCGGTAGGTCTGGTAGACGCGTACGGCGATCTCGACGCGCTCGTCGTACCGGCCGTCCGCCCGGCCGTGGAAGAGCCGCATCTCCGCGAGCCGGTTCTGCAGCGTGACGACCTCCGCGCCGGAGTCCCCGCGGCTGAGCGGGGATCCGCCCTGGACCGGGGCCAGGACCGGCGCCGCCGGGGCCCTGGGCGGGACCGCCGGGTCGCCGGGGCGGGCCGGTGCCGTCGCCCCGGGGGCGGGGGAGGCCGGCGTGCCCGCCTCCGTGGGCGCGGTCGAGTTCGAGGTCGTGGACGCGGCCGGTGTCGACCCGGGCGGAGCCCCCGAGGCGCCTGTGGCCGTCGGTGCGGTCGAGACGAAGGGCGACGCCGACGGTGCGGCCGACGAGGTCACGAGAGACGCGTCCGGCTCCAGGAGGTTCCCCTCCGGCATCCCCGTGTGGCCCTCGTCGGGCAGCGCCATGTCCTGCTGGTCGCTTCCCGGGAACAGGCTCGCGCCGAACGCCGCCGTGCCGATCACCGCGACGGTCGCCGCCCCGATCGCCACCGCTCGGAGCGACTTGCGGCGGGCCGGTGCCGGCTCGGGACGGAGGGGCCCGGCGGCCCGAACGGAGACCCGCGGCTCGGCGGACGGCTGTCCGGCGGGTCCGGCCTCCGGCGCGAGGGCCGGCAGCGGGCCCGCCGTGCGGAAGGTCACCGGGGCCTCCCGGCCGGCCTCGTCGAGCGTCACGTACGGCCGTATGCGCAGCGGATCGAAGTCCTCCGACGCGGCGATCTCCGCTGTGCGCCCGGCCTGCGCCGCCCGCGCCGCACGCCCCGCGCAGAAGCAGCCCGGCTGCCCCTCGGCGGCTCTCGGCGTATCGCATTCAGGACAGAGCTGTCCGGTCAACGTGGGTCCCCTCCCATGCACTGCCCCCTTGAACTCCCAGCGATTATGCAGGCCCTTTCCGAACGCCGTACCAACGTTCGGAGGCCACGGCGGCCGCTCGGCAGGCCATAACGGGACGGAACGGACAGGATGGAGACTCGGCGGACCCCGAGGAGATCTCCCATGGCTCAGGAAGTGAGCACCCCGGCCGTGAGTCCGGCTCCCGGCGAGGGCCAGAACAACCGCACCGTCATGGTCGCCATCAGCGCGCTGCTGATGGGCCTGCTGCTCGCCTCGCTCGACCAGACCATCGTGTCCACCGCCCTGCCGACCATCGTCAGCGACCTCGGCGGCCTGGACCACCTCTCCTGGGTGGTCACCGCCTACCTGCTCGCCTCGACCGCCGCCACCCCGCTCTGGGGCAAGCTCGGGGACCAGTACGGCCGCAAAAAGCTCTTCCAGACCGCCATCGTCATTTTCCTCATCGGCTCCGCCCTCTGCGGCGTCGCCCAGAACATGCCTCAGCTCATCGGCTTCCGCGCCCTCCAGGGCCTGGGCGGCGGCGGCCTGATCGTGCTGTCCATGGCGATCGTCGGAGACATCGTCCCGCCGCGCGAACGCGGCAAGTACCAGGGCCTGTTCGGTGCCGTCTTCGGCGCCACCAGCGTCCTCGGCCCGCTGCTCGGCGGCTTCTTCACCCAGCACCTCAGCTGGCGCTGGGTCTTCTACATCAACCTGCCGATCGGCGCCGTCGCCCTCGCCATCATCGCCGCCGTCCTGCACATCCCGGTCCGCACGACCCGGCACACCATCGACTACCTCGGCACCTTCCTCATCGCGTCCGTCGCCACCTGCCTGGTACTGGTCGCCTCACTCGGCGGCACCACCTGGGCCTGGGGCTCGTTCGAGATCATCGGCCTCGCCGTCCTCGGACTCCTCCTGCTCGCCTTCTTCATTCAGGTCGAGCGGCGCGCCGCCGAGCCCGTACTGCCGCTGCGGCTCTTCCGGCTCCGGACCTTCACCCTGGTCGCGCTCATCAGCTTCATCGTGGGCTTCGCGATGTTCGGCGCGATGACCTACCTGCCGACCTTCCTCCAGGTGGTGCACGGCATCACCCCCACCCTGTCCGGCGTCCACCTGCTGCCGATGGTGCTGGGGCTGCTCATCACCTCCACGGTGTCCGGTCAGATCGTCAGCCGTACGGGCCGCTGGAAGGCGTTCCCCGTGCTCGGCACCGGCATCACCGCGATCGGGCTCCTGCTGCTCCATCAGCTCACCGAGAACAGCGGCACGTGGGTGATGAGCGCCTACTTCTTCGTCTTCGGCGCGGGCCTCGGACTCGTCATGCAGGTCCTGGTCCTGGTCGTCCAGAACGCCGTCAGCTACCAGGACCTCGGCGTCGCGACCTCGGGCGCCACCTTCTTCCGCTCCATCGGCGCGTCCTTCGGCGTCGCCATCTTCGGCACGATCTTCACCAACCTCCTCAACGACAAGGTCGACAAGGCCCTCACCGGCCTGCGCCTGCCCCCCGGGGTGGGGACCAGCCAACTGACCGCCGACCCCCGGGCCATCGACCGGCTCCCGCCCTCGGTGCGCCCCGCCGTACTGCACGCCTACTCGACGTCCATCACCGATGTCTTCCTGTACGCCGTGCCGGTCGTGCTGCTCGCCTTCGTCGTCTCGTGGTTCCTCAAGGAGGACAAGCTGCGCGGCTCGGTGACCGCACCGGAGGTCAGCGAGACCCTGGCGTCCAACCCGGTCGAGCGCTCCTCGCGCGACGAGGTGGCGCGCGCCCTGTCGGTCCTCGGCACCCGTGAGGGCCGCCGCCGGATCTACGAGACGATCACCGAGAAGGCGGGGTACGACCTGCTCCCGGCCGCCAGTTGGATGCTCCTGCGGATCCGCCGCGACGGTGTCGTCGAACCCGCCCTGCTCGCGGACGCCGCGCCCGTGCCGATCACCACCGTCACCGACGCGTCCCGGCAGCTGGAGGAGCGGGAACTGGTCCGCCGCGAGGGCCTTGAGCTGACGCTCACCCCTCTGGGCGGCCGGATGGCGGACGTGCTGGCGGCGGCCCGCGAGGAGTCCCTGTCGGAGCTGCTGGGGGACTGGTGGGGGCCCCACCGGCCCACGGATCTCACGCAGTTGGTCCACGACCTGAACAGCGAACTGTGCGGCTCCGACAGCGAACGGCCCCGCACCCCCGAGCCGCCCCGGGACCACGCCGCCTGAGCGCGCCGGCCCGAGCGCACTCGGCAACGCGCCGTTTGGCTCCTGGATTCCGGGCAACCCGACTCGTAGAACAGCCCGTTACGAGCAGTACCGGAACGAGTACGAGCCGAAACGCGTACGAGCCGAGACGAGCCGAGAACCAGGAAGGCAATCATGACCACAGTTCTGATCGTCGTCGCTCTGATCGTGGTGTTTGTGATCATTGTGGCCGCGGTCCTGTACCTCGGGCCCGGCAGGGGAAGCGGGCGAACCGGCCTGAAGCGCCGGTTCGGTCCGGAGTACGAGCGGGTCGTCGCGCGTCACGACGGTGACACCAAGGCAGCCGAGCGCGAGCTGGGCGAGCGGGTGCGGCGCCACGGCGACCTGCGGCCGGAGCCCCTCTCCGCCGAGAGCCGGGAACAGTACGTGGCCCACTGGGCCGGTCTCCAGGAGCGCTTCGTCGACGCCCCGCAGGAAGCGGTGGCGGAGGCGGACCAGCTGGTGGCACGGGTGGCGGCCGAGCGCGGCTACCCGGACGGCACACGATACGACGAACAGCTCGACGCCCTCTCCGTCCACTACGCGCACGAGGTGGACGGCTACCGCAGGGTGCACCAGGCGGCCTCGCAGGACGGCCGCAGTGCGAGCACGGAGGAGCTGCGTGAGGCGATGGTCGGCGCGCGCGAGCTCTTCGAGCGACTGATCCTCGCCCGCCCGGAGGAGAGCGGTAAGCACCGCCCCGGGAACGCCGGCCGGAACCGGAATCTTTCACTGCGGCCCAAAGGGAGTGGCGTGTGATGACGTACGACCCGACGAATGACCCGAAGAACGCCCCGGCGAACGCGCGGACGGGCGAAGCGATGAACACGCCGGCAAGCGAACCGACGAGCCGGCCGAAGCACCAGGACATCCCCCAGGCGGCCCGGACCGGGCGGCAGGACACACAGCGGGACACACGGCGGGACACGCGGCAGGACATGCCGGAGCGGCCCGCCGGAGCCCCCGGATCCCGCGAGAGCCTGGAGCCCCGTGAGGCCACCAGGACTCATGAGACCACCGGGACCCGGGAGACCACGGGGACCCGCGAGACCACCGGTGCCCGCGAGGCCCGCGGGCCGGTCAAGCCCCTGCACGCCCGCGACGCCGCCGAGCCGCGCGAGGCGGAAGCCGGGCCGGCGAAGGCGGCGGCCCCGGCTTCCGCCCAGGCCGCCGTCCCCGCGCACAGGACGGGTGGCGCCACGGGCGGCACGAGCACGGATCCGCGGCTGTTCCCCCAGGACGAGAGCGACAAGCTGACCCAGCGTCTGCAGGAAGCCCTCAACTCCTTCGTGGACGGCCCCCGGCACTCCGTCGAGGAGGCCGCCGGTGTGCTGGAGGAGGCCGCCGAGCGCCTGACGAACGCGCTCGCCGAGCGACCCCGGTCGCTGCGCGCCGGCTGGGACGGATCCGCCAAGGGCGGCAAGAACGGTTCGGCCGACGGCACGGACACGGAGGACCTGCGGCTCGCGCTGCAGAGCTACCGCGAGGTGACGGAACGGCTGCTGCGGATCTGATCCGGCACAGCGGCGGACCCGGGGCTTCGGACCCGGGCACGGTCTCGGAGGCGGCGGGCAAGGGACGGCCCGCCGCCTCCGTCCGTGCCGGTGCACGCGTCCGCTCGCGTGTATCCCGGGGCCGCCATACCGGTCCGTGTCCGGACCGGGTCCGCGCCCGTACCGGGTCCGTGCCCGTACCGGGTCCGCGTTCGCGTTTCGTCAGGCCAGTACGTGGGCCAGGGCGAAGCCGTCGTACCCCTTGCTGCCCACCGTCTGCAGCGCGGTCGCGGACAGCCGCGGATTCCCCGCCATCAGCTCGATCATGCCCCGCGTGCCCACCACCGCCGGGTCGGTGCTGGCCGCGTCGACAACCGCCCCGTTCCGCACGACGTTGTCGCAGATGATGACGCTGCCCGGCCGCGTCAGCTTCAGCGCCCACTCCAGGTAGTGCGGGTTGTTCGGCTTGTCGGCGTCGATGAAGACCAGGTCGAACGGGCCCGCGCCCTCGGCGGCCAGTGCGGGCAGCGTGTCCAGGGCGGCCCCCGTCCTGACCTCGGCGATCTTGTCGAGTCCGGCCCGTGCCAGATTGGCGCGGGCCACATCGGCGTGGACGGGGTCGTACTCCAGCGAGATCAGCCTGCCGTCCTCGGGCAGCGCGCGGCCCAGCCAGATGGTGCTGTAACCGCCGAGTGTGCCGATCTCCAGGATCGTCCGGGCGCCCTGGACGCGGGCCAGCAGATGCAGCAGCTTGCCCTGGTTGGGTGCCACGTTGATGGCGGGCAGGCCGGCCGCGGCACTGGCGTCGAGGGCCGCCGAGAGCGCTTCGTCGGCGGGGGCGAGCTGATCGGTGAAGTAGCGGTCGACGGCGTTCCACTGTTCCTGGGACATGCGGGCCCTCTTCTCTGTAACGGAGTCGCTGCTCGTGGAACGTAACTCAGCGGGCCGGTGCCGTAGGCGGCTTTACGTGGTGTCGGGGCTCGCCACCCGCATCCCCCGCGCCCTCTGACCCGTTCTCACCGGAAGGATTCGGCGGAACGGCGAAAGACGGATGACACTCGGGCGAAGAGGGGGTTGCCTGACTCATCATGACGGGGCAATGCGAGGCTCAGTGCCCAAGGACGGCGTTTTCGGACGGACGGAGGGTCGGCGCGGCGTGGTGAATGCGGAGCACAGCGTGCACGGCGGTGCGGCGGCGGGTGCGGCGGCGGGTGCGGCAGGTACGGGAGGCGCGGCGGGAGGCGCGGCCGGGGGTACGGAGAACGGCCTCGGAACGGCTCGCGCCGTCCTCTGGCTGCTCGCCGCCGTACTCGCGGTCAGACAGGCGGCGGCGGTGCTCCGGCACCCGCCCGGTGAACGGCTCACCGATCTGACGGAGTGGATCGGCGACAACGGCATCCTTCACGGGGCGGGTTCGCTGTACGACACGGGGAGGTTCACCGGCACACCGTTCGCCGGCGTCGTCCTCAAACCGCTGGCCGGCTCGGCGGAACGGAGCCTCGGCATCGTGTGGACCTTCGGGACACTGCTGCTGGTCGTCGCGCTCGGCCTGGTCGTGGCCCGCGCCCTGCCGGGCCGTGTGTCGCGCCGTACGGGACTGCTGGCGGCGCCGGTCGCGATCAGCCTGCTCATGCTGTCCCTGCCGGTACGCAACAGCTTCCACCTCGGCCAGACCAGCATCATCCCCGTCCTGCTGGTGCTGGTCGGCTGCTTCGCCGTACGGGACGAGCGCGCCCGCGGCGTCCTCATCGGCATCGGCGCGGCCCTGCAGCCCGCCGTACTGCTCTTCGCGCCGCTGCTCTGGCTGACCGGCCGCAGGAAGGCCGCCGCGACGACGGCCGGTACCTTCGCCGCCTGCACCGCGCTCGCCTGGGCGGCGCTGCCCGGCGACTCCTGGGCGTACTGGGTGCACCATGTGGCGGGCGCCGGTCTCGGCGAACGCCCCGACAGCCTCGCCAACCAGTCGCTGCACGGCGCGCTCCTGCGGATGGGCCTGGAAGGGCCACTGGAGATCGCGCTCTTCGTCGCCCTGGCGGCGGCTGTCGTTGTTTTCGGCCTGCGGCGCGCGGTCCGCTACGCCCAGGACGGGCAACCGCTGCTGGCGGTGGCGCTGACCGGCTGTGTCGCGGTCGCGGTCTCGCCGACCGCCTGGCAGCACCAGCTGCTGTGGGTGCTGCTGGCAGTCGTCGGCCGCGTCGGCACACGGGCCAGGGACCGGCTGGCCTGGCCGGCGGTCGTGGTGCTGGTGATGACGCTGCCCGGTCGGATGCTGCTGCCGAACATGACATGGCTGGCGCCCCTGGCGGAAAACGTACCGCTGCTCGCCGCGCTGGCGGCGGCCTGCGTGGTGCCGTTCCTGCCCCGTACCTCGCCGTACTTCGAGACGGCGGTGCCGACCGCGTACGCGGAGCCCGCTCCGGCCCGCCGGCGCCGGGTCCCGCCGGCACCGTTCTGGCGCCGGCTGCTCAGCCGCCCCAATCTGCTGCTCGAACTGCTCGTCATCCGCGTCGGATACTCCGTCTACTCCCATATCCGCCTGGCCGCGACGGGCGGCCGGGCGGCGGCCGAGGAGCACGGCCGTCAGGTCCACGCCGTCGAACGGGCGCTCGGGATCGACATCGAGCACTGGGCCAACCAGGCGGTGGTGAAAGCCCAGTGGGCGGCGGACTTCTTCAACTTCTACTACACGTCGTTCCACTTCATCGTGCCGCTGACGATCCTCGGCGTCCTCTACGTCCGCCGGCCCGCCGACTACCGCTGGGCCCGCGCCTCGCTCGGCTTCGCCACGGTCCTCGCGCTGACCGGCTTCTGGTTCTACCCGCTGGCCCCACCCCGGCTGATGCCGGGCCTCGGCTTCATCGACACGGTGCACGGCCCGCAGGACCTGGCCAACCCGGACTACGGGGCGCTGACCGCGCTGACCAACCAGTACGCGGCGATGCCCTCACTGCACTTCGGATGGTCGCTGTGGTGCGGGGTGGTCGTCCTGGTCCTGGCGCCGAAGCTGTGGATGAAACCACTCGGCCTGCTGCACCCCCTCTTCACGGTCTGCGCGATCGTGGCCACCGCCAACCACTGGGTGCTGGACGCGGTGGGCGGCGCGGCGGTCGTCGGTGCGGGCTTCGGCCTGACGTACCTGCTGGCGGGACCGCGCGAGCTGCTGCCCGTGGCGGCACAGCCGGCACCACCGGATCCCGCCCCGGCGGGGGAGCGGAGGAGCGGCACGCCCGTTCCGGCGGGGGGCACGGGCAAGCGCCCGGTCTAGCGTCGCTTCCGGCACCAGGACGAGTGCGTACGGCTCCGAGGGGCGGCCCGGACGAAACGGCCGCGCCTCAGGGGGCGGCGAGGTCATGGCCGCGCCTCAGGGGTGGCGCCGGGGTAACGGCCGCGCCTCAGGGGTGGCGCCGGGGTAACGGCCGCTCCTCAGAGGCGGCCGTCCCCCGGCTCCTCGCCGTTCGGCTTCCCCGCACCGTCCGGCTTCCCCGCCCCGCCCGCCTCCGCGATGTCCGCGTGACCCGGCCACCAGGCCGCGCGGCCGATCAGGGCGGTGAGGCCCGGGGTGAAGAGCATCGCCATCACGAAGGCCGCCACGAGGATGCCGAAGGACAGGGAGAAGCCCATCTGCGAGAGCGTCGAGTTGCCCGCCAGCAGCAGGGTCGCGAAGGTGCCCGCCAGGATCACACCGGCCGCCGCGATCGTGGGGCCCGAGTGGCGCAGGGCCGTGGCCACCGCGTCGCGCGGGTCGCGGCCCTCCCGGGCCTCCTCACGCAGGCGCGACACCATCAGGATGTTGTAGTCCGTCCCCAGGGCGACCACGAACAGATAGATGATCACCGGCAGGATGAAGAACAGGCCCGGCTGGCTGCCCAGCTTCGTGAAGATCAGGGTCGTGGCCCCCAGGGTCGCGATGAAGCCGAGCGCCACCGAGAGCATCAGGTACCAGGGCGCGACCAGACTGCGCAGCAGCAGACCGAGGATCACCATGATGACGACCGCGGCTGTGGGGAAGACCACCGCGTAGTCGCGGTCGACGGCCTTGTTGATGTCGACGTACACCGCCGTCGTCCCGCCCACCAGGGCCCTGGTGCCCGGCGGGGCCCCCTGGTGCGCGTCCGGCCGGAGCCGGTTCTTGACGGTGGCCAGCGCCTTGTCGGAGGCGGCACCGTCGGTGAGGACGACCGCGTACGCGGCGGCGGTGCCGGCGGGGTTCAGCAGCGGAGCGGCGACCGTACCGACGCCCTTGACCTCCTGGAGCGTCGTACGGAAGGCCCGGGTGCCGGAGGCCGGGAGGTGCTTGCCCGTCGTCGATTCGAGGTACACGAAGGTCGGGTCCGTGGTGCCCGACGGGAATCCCTTCTCCAGATTCCGCTGAGCGACCACCGATTCCTTGTCGGACGGGATCGAGGACGACGCCAGGTCGAAGTTGGCCCGGTATCCGAGGGCGCCCAGGGCGAGCACGCCCATGAAGAGGGTCGAGAGGACCACCCAGACCACCGGCCGCCGGGCGATGGACGCGCCGAGCCGGGCGAAGCCCGTACCCTCCGGCTCCCGCCGCCACGCCTTGGACGGCCAGAACACCTTCGTCCCCAGCAGGGACACCACGGCCGGTACGAGCGTCAGACCGGCCAGCAGGGTGATGAAGACGGCGATGGCGAGCGCCGGGCCCAGCGAGCGGAGCAGGCCGAGCGAGGACAGCGTCAGGGCCAGGAAGGCGACGATGACGGCCCCGGCGGCCGAGGCGATCGCCTCACCGACGCGTTCGACGGCATGGATCATGCCGCCCTGGGGATCCTCGCCCGTCCGGAGCGCTTCCCGGTAGCGGAAGAGCAGGAACAGGACGTAGTCGGTGCCGACCCCGAAGAGCACGACGGTCAGCAGCTGTGCGACCGAGGAGTCGGCCTTGAGGTCGAACGCCTTGTTGGCGGAGGCGATCAGACCGGTCGCCATGGGCGTGATCAGGCCGATCAGTACGACCGGAAGCAGCGCGATGATGGGGCTGCGGAAGATCAGCGACAGCAGCACGATGATGATCACGACCGTGCCGCCGCCGACCAGCAGCCCGGCGCGCTTCGAGGAGTCCTTCTGGTCCAGGGCCTGGGCGGCGGAGCCGGTGATCCCGCCGGTCAGGTGAGTGGCCTTCAGATCGGCCCGCAGATCGTGCCGCAGCGTCTTGACCGCGTCCTCCTGCGCGGTGTTGTTCTGGGGGTTGTTCACCCGGGGCATCGCGACGACCGACGTCTGGACCAGCCGATTGGGTGACGGCGGGCCCGGCACCACGCTGTCGACCTGCGGAATCCGCCGCGCCTGCAGGCTCTTGGAGATCCTGGCGATCTCCGCCGAGTCGGCCGTCGTGAGCTTCTTTCCGTCGGAGCGCTGGAAGACGATGACCGCGCCGATGTTCTTCTGCCGGGGGAAGGTGTTCTTCTGGACGTCCGACGCCTTGATGGACTCGTACGAGCTGGGGAGGAAGCTCGCCTCGTCGTTGTCGGAGGTCAGCGTGGGCGCGAGGGTGATGACGGCGGCGGCCGCCACGACCCAGGTGAGGATGATCCACCAGGGGCGGCGGACCACCAGGCGGCCGAGACCGGCGAACATGTGGGGTTCCCTCCCGTCGCCCCCCCGGTGCGTCCCCTCAGCCTTGATCGGCACGACCAAGATCGCCAATCGGGGACCGGCGATCAGGGGGCGTGGGGGCGCGGGCCGTTACGCGGGGGCGGGGCCGCTACGGAAGGGCGCGGGCCGTTACGCGGGGGCGGGGCCGCTACGGAAGGGCGCGGGCCGTTATGCGAGGGCGGGGGCCACGGTCACACGGGCCGGCCGGCCCTCCGGCCACGGAGCAGGAGGCCGATCCCGGTGACGGCGATCAGGCCGACCCCGATGATCCACGCGACGGCGAGGCTGTCTTCGGCGCCGGCGACGGCCTGACTCTTCTTGGCGGCCGAGGCGGCGGCCAGCTCGGCGGGGGTCAGCGGTACGGCCTTCGGGGTGGGCCCGGTCGCGTTGAGCCGCTCGACGAGATCGATCCCACCGAAGTCGCCCGGGTCCGTGTCCGTCGTGTGGGCGACGAAGATCAACTGGGCGTAGGCGGCCGGCCCCGCTTCCTGAGCCCAGGCCGCGGAGTTCTTCTTCAGCCATTCCAGGGCGCCGCTCGCCTGGTCCCCGTATCCGCCGGCCGTCAGGGCGACGATCGCGTTCGCGGTGCTTCCGGGGTCGGGCCGCGGCAGCGCGCCGGTCCCGGCGGTGCCGGGCGGCGGCAGGCGGTCGAGATGTCCCGTCGCCGCGAGGGCGCCCGCCAGATAGGCGGCGCCGTTGCGGGCCGCCCGCTCCGGTGCGGGGTCGGCGGTCGTCACGCAGGACGGCGCGGGACCCGGCGGTACGGGTGAGGTCACCATGCGCTTGCCGATCCCGCCGAGGACCGCCATCGCGGTGGCGTCGGCCCGGGCACCGGCCGGTTTCCCGGACGCGTCCAGCCGGAACGCGAAGGCACCGGCGCCGGTGCCCGCGTGGCACGGGATCGAGAGACCGACCAGCGCGTCGTACGGATTCCGGTAATGCACCGACAGCACCGAGCTGGGCCGTACCCCCGCGACCGTCAGCGCTCCTATCACCAGCGAGGTCGACTTCGCGTCGCTCCGCGTACCGGGGGAGGGGCCCCAGCCGCCGTCCTCGTTCTGTACGAACCGCAGCCAGTTCATCGCCAGGTCCATGGGGGCCCGCTGGCCGCCGAGCGTGGACAGTGCCTGGACGGCGGCGGCGGTGGCGTCGACGTCGAGTGCCGTCGTCACGTCGCACGGGGCGGTGGGATCGGCGCGGTACGTGGGGAACGCGCCGTTGGCGCACTGCTGCGCCTTCAGCCAGCGGATGGCCTCGTTCGCGGGCCGGAAGTGGCTGGTGAACTGACCGAGCATCGCGAGCGACTGCCGCCAGACACCGTCGCGGGTGGGGTCCTTCGTGCCGTACAGGCCCGGCGGCAGCACGGCGGCGGAGGAAGGGGCGGCGGAGGAAGGGGCGGCCGAGGCGGGGGCGGCGGAGGAAGGGGCGGCGGAGGGAGGTAGGGCGCGTGCGGTCGCCTCGTCCGCGACGGCGCCCGGAGCGAGGGCCAGGGACAGCACGGCGGATACGACGAGCGCCGCCGCGCTGCGGCGTACGGTGATCATGGCGGGCGTGGCCTCTCCTGCGGGAGCCGGGCGCGGGGTACGCGGTCACCAGGCTCCGGCCCCTGCACCTCGACGATTCCGGCCACTCTACCGGCCGGCTGCCGCCCGCCCCCGGGAGGACCGGCCGCGTGCCCGCGCCGGCCCGCCCCCGCCGCGCGGCTTCCTGTTCCGGTCCGGTTCCGCCGTCGCGGTGGCGGGTTAAATCCGGCGAACGGTCGGTAAACACTTACGCCTTGGAGTGCCCCGCCTCTTGTTGGGAGCGTATCTACGCGCGTACCTTGAGCCGACTTTCGACTTCTCACACCTCTCCCGCACACCACGTTCGCAGGCCACGCGCGGCTGCATGTGCGGTTGCCCGCGCCGGAATTGCCGAGGCCCGACGCGTGGCGCACAGGCGAGAGAACGCCATGGAGAACACGCTAGAGAAAGAGTTCATCGTGCCCTCATCCATACCTGCGGCCTTCCGCGGCCGGCGGGCCAAGATGGTCGCCCTCGCGCTCCCCGCCGGCCTGGTCGGATCCCTCGTCGCCTTCCCGCTCGTGGCTCAGGCGACCCCGTCCCCGGACGCGGTGATCGCCGAGGTGTACGGCGGCGGCGGGAACTCCGGTGCCACCCTCACCCACGACTTCGTCGAGCTGGGCAACTCCGGCGACGCCGCCTTCGACCTCACCGGCTGGTCCGTGCAGTACCTCAGCGGCGCCCCCACCGGCACCTCCAAGTGGCAGGCCACCCCGCTGAGCGGTGCCATCCCGGCGGGCGGCAGCTACCTCGTCGAGGAGTCCAAGGGCACCGGCGGCGACACCGCCCTGCCCGCGCCCGACGCGGCCGGCACCATCGCCCTGTCGGGCACCAGCGGCACCATCGCGCTGGTGCACTCCACCACCCCGCTGACCTGCCTGACCGCGGCCGACTGCGCGGCGGACGGCAGCATCAAGGACCTCGTCGGCTTCGGCACCGCCGTCGTACGCGAGGGCTCGCCGGCCACCGGCGCGGGCAACACCACCTCGGTCACGCGGAACGCCGCCCTCACCGACACGGACAACAACGCGGCCGACCTCTCCGGCGCGACCCCGTCCCCCCGCAACAGCGCGGGCGCGGGCGGCGGCAACGGCGGCGACCCGACCCCGCCGACCCCGCCCGCCGACCCCACCCCCGGCGACCTGCGCATCCACGACATCCAGGGCACCACCAGGCTCTCCCCGTACGCCGGGGCGACGGTGACCAACGTGCCCGGCGTCGTGACCGCGATCCGCGCCACCGGCTCCTCGCGCGGCTTCTGGATCCAGGACACCCGGCCCGACACGGACCCGTCCACCAGCGAGGCCGTCTTCGTCTTCACCGGCTCGGTCACCCCGCAGGTCAAGGTCGGCGACTCCGTCGTCGTCACCGGCAAGATCTCCGAGTACTACCCGGGCGGCGCGAGCACCGGCGGACAGTCCGTCACCGAGCTGACCGGACCGACGACCACCGTCGTATCCTCCGGCAACGCCCTGCCCGCGGCCGAGCTGATCGACAACAAGACGCTCGCCGACGTCTACTCCCCGACGCCGAACCAGGCCGACGGCAACATCGAGAAGCTGGCGCTGCGTCCCACCAAGTACGCGCTGGACTGGCTGGAGTCCCGCGAGGGGATGCTCGTGCGGGTCGGCACGAGCCGGGTCGTGGGCGCGTCCAACTCGTACGGCGAGACCTGGATCACCACCAAGCCCAGCCAGAACAAGACCTCGCGCGGCGGCACGCTCTACAACGCGTACGACGAGGTGAACCAGGGCCGCCTCCTCGTCGCCTCGCTGACGGGCGAGCAGATCAAGGCCGATGTCGGCGACACCCTCGCGGGCGACAGCACCGGTGTCCTCGACTACGCCAACTACGGCGGCTACAGCGTCCAGACCACGAAGCTCGGCACGGTCGAGTCCGGCGGTATCCAGCGGGAGGTGACCCGTCAGGCCGAGGAGGACGAGCTGTCCATCGCGACGTACAACGTCGAGAACCTCGACCCGACCGACCCGCAGTCGAAGTTCGACGAGCTGGCCAAGGCCGTCGTCAAGAACCTCGCGTCGCCGGACATCCTGAGCCTGGAGGAGATCCAGGACAACAACGGCGCCAAGGACGACGGCACGGTCGCTGCCGACAAGACCCTCGCCCGGTTCACCGACGCGATCAAGGCGGCCGGCGGCCCGGCGTACGAGTGGCGCGGGATCGACCCGCAGGACAAGCTCGACGGCGGTGAGCCGGGCGGCAACATCCGCAACGTCTTCCTCTTCAACCCGAAGCGCGTCTCCTTCGTGGACCGTCCGGGCGGCGACGCCACCACGGCGGTCGAGGCCGTGACGAACAGCAAGAAGGGCAAGGAAGTCACGCTCTCCGTGTCGCCGGGCCGGATCAACCCGACCTCGACGGCCTGGAAGAGCAGCCGCAAGCCGCTCGTCGGCGAGTTCACCTTCCACGGTGAGCCGTACTTCGTCATCGGCAACCACTTCAACTCCAAGGGTGGCGACCAGCCGATCTACGGCCGGTTCCAGCCCCCGGTCCTGAGCTCGGAGATCCAGCGCCTGGCGCAGGCCAAGGAGGTCAACACCTTCGTCGCGAGCCTGCTGGCCAAGGACAAGAAGGCCAAGGTCGTCGTCCTCGGTGACCTGAACGACTACGGGTTCTCCGCGCCGCTCGCCGCCCTGACCGACGGTGGTGTCCTCAAGGACCTGATGAGCACCCTGCCGAAGAGCGAGCGGTACAGCTACGTCTACGACGGCAACTCGCAGACCCTGGACCACATCCTGACCAGCCCGGGCATCAAGAAGCCCGACTACGACGTGGTCCACATCAACGCCGAGTTCGCCGAGCAGGCCAGCGACCACGACCCCCAGGTCGCCCGCCTGCGCTGACCGGCTCCGCTTCGCGTGTGGCGTGGGCGCCCCCCGGGCAGGGTGCGCACACGCCACATCTGTTTCCGCGTCGTCCGTCCTGGCGGACCACGTCGCGGTCCGTCCTGGCGGTCGTCGCGTGCCGCTCAGCCGGTCGTTCTGTGGACATCTGCCCCGTGAACTCCCGCTGGGAAATACGAGCGGAACATATTTTTGACCAGGTGCATGCACACGGCAGGCGTCATGTCCCGGTCATGATCCTTAGGCTCGCGTCGGCCTGTTCCGCTGTGGTCGGCCACGACGCCATTGGAGCCCGTGTTGCGCACCATAAGACGTAAGAGACCCCTGCGGCGGACCCTGTCCGCCGCGACAGCCGCGCTGCTGGCGGCCGGCGCCCTCGCGGGGTTCGGCCCGCAGTCCATAGCCGACGCGGCCCCGGCGGCCGACGGGGCGCGCGGCCGGCCCGGCGTCGAGGCGTCCTGCCCCGCCCCCGAGCCGGGCGAGGCGGCCTGCTTCGCGCTGCGGCGCACCGACATCCGGCCCGTGAAGGGCCTGCGGAAGGGGGCCGCCGGAGCCCCCGACGGCTACGGCCCCGCCGACCTGCGCAGCGCCTACAACCTGCCCGCCGACGGCGGCGCCGGCCAGACCGTCGCCATCGTCGACGCGTACGACGCCCCGACCGCCGAAGCGGACCTGGCCGTCTACCGGCAGCAGTACGGCCTGCCGGAGTGCACCACCGCCGACGGCTGCCTGACCAAGGTCGACCAGCGCGGCGGCACCGCGTACCCGGTCCCCGACCAGGACTGGGCCGGTGAGATCGCCCTGGACCTGGACATGGTCTCGGCCGTCGCTCCGAACGCCCGCATCCTCCTCGTCGAGGCGGACAGCGCCGGCTTCGAGGACCTCGGCGCCGCCGTGGACACCGCGGTCGCCCTGGGCGCCAAGTACGTGTCGAACTCGTACGGCACCCTCTACGACGACACCCCGGGAAGCGGCGAGGACCCCTCGCAGGCCGGCCTGTACGGCGCCCACTACAACCACCCGGGTGTCGCCGTCGTCGCCTCCTCCGGCGACAGCGGCTTCGGCGTCTCCTTCCCCGCCTCCTCCCCGTACGTCACCTCGGTCGGCGGCACCGCTCTCGTCCAGGACCCGGACACGGGCCGCGGCTGGGCGGAGAAGGCGTGGAGCGCGGGCGGCTCAGGGTGTTCGGTGTACCAGGCCAAGCCGGCCTTCCAGACCGACTCCGGCTGCGCCGGCCGTACCGTGGCCGATGTCGCCGCGGTGGCCGACCCCGCCACGGGCGTCGCCGTCTACGACTCCTTCGGCAACGGCGGCTGGAACGTCTTCGGCGGCACCAGCGCCTCGGCCCCGATCATCGCCGGCGTCTACGCGGGAGCCGGGACCCCGGTGAAGAGCACCTATCCCAACGCCTACCCGTACGCGGGCCACGGCTTCGGCCTCAACGACGTCACCGCGGGGACCAACGGCGTCTGCTCCCCGGCCTATCTGTGCTCCGCCGCGACCGGCTACGACGCGCCGACCGGCCTCGGGACCCCCAACGGTCCGGCCGCGTTCCGCGCCGGCGCGTACGGCGAGGTCTCCGGCCACGTGACCGACAGCGCCACCGGCCTCCCGCTCGCGGAGGCCACGGTCGACGCCCTGGGCACGGTCGTACGTACGTCGGCGGACGGCGGCTACTCGCTCACCCTGCCGGCCGGTACGTACGACCTCGCCGTCGACGCCTACGGTTACGCCACCGGCACGGCCGGCGGGCTGTCGGTCACCGACAACTCCTCGCTGACCAAGGACTTCGCACTGAAGCCGGTGCCCAGCCGCAAGCTGTCCGGCACGGTCCGTGACGGCTCCGCGCACGGCTGGCCGCTCTACGCCAGGATCACCGTGGACGGCATGCCCGGCGGTCCCGTCCGGACCGACCCCGCCACCGGCGCGTACAGCGTGAAGCTGCCCGAGGGCCACGACTACACGGTGTCCGTCTCCAGCGACTACCCGGGCTACCGGCCTGTCACCCGGAAGGTCACCATGGCCAGGTCGGCCACGACCGCCGACTTCGCCCTGGCCGCCGACCTCTGGTCGGAGACGACACCGGGCTACGCCGTCAGGACGACCGGCGCCACCGAACGGTTCGACTCCGGTACGACGCCGGACGGCTGGAGCGTGCGGAACGCCGAGGGCACCACCGGCGGCTGGGCCTTCGACAACCCCAGCGCCATGACCAACGACACCGGTGGCGACGGCGGTTTCGCGATCGTCGACAGCTTCTTCTACGACCAGGGCGGCCACCAGGACAGCAGCCTGATCAGCCCGGCCTTCGACCTCGCCGAGGCCACCGCCACCACGGCGCCCGTCCTGTCGTTCCGTACGGAGTTCGTCCCCGCCGGCGTCGAGAGCGCGGGCGTCGACATCAGCACCGACGGCGGCTCGACCTGGCAGAACATCCTGAAGTTCACCAGCGAGATCTACGGTCCCGCCACCATCGACTATCCGCTCGACGCGTACGCCGGCACCCGGGGCGCCAGGTTCCGTTTCCACTACACCGCCGACTGGAGCTGGTGGTGGGAGATCGACGACTTCGCCGTCACGACGCGCACACTGGAGACGCTCCCGGGCGGTCTGGTGGTCGGGCAGGCGACCGACGCGAACACCCGCGCGCCGCTCCCCGGAACGACCGTCACCCCGACCGGTCAGGCCGGCGCCCCGGCCACCTCGGCGGCCACCCCGGACGACCCGGGACTCGGTGACGGCTTCTACTGGCTGTTCTCCCAGCCGGGCGAGCAGACGTTCACCGGCGCCAAGAACCTCTACGCCGACAGCGCCACGAGCCTGAAGGTCGCCGCCGACGGCGTCACCGAGGCCTCGTACGCGATGAAGGCGGGGCGGCTGGCCTTCACCAAGGAGTCGGTGACCGGCACCGCCGAGCAGGGGAAGAAGGTCACCGAGAAACTGACGGTGAAGAACACCGGCACGGCCCCCGCTACGGTCGAACTGGAGTCCCAGGCCGTCGGTACCGCCGGTGCGGGCAGCACGGGAAGCACCGGCAGCGCGGGCAGCACGGGAAGCACCGGCACACCGCTCATCGAGATCAGGGCCGACAACATCTCGCCGCTGTCCTCGGCGGGCGCGGCCCGGCGCAAGGGGAGCCAGCCCAGGGGGACCCAGCCCAAGGGGGCCCGGCGGGCCCTCGCGCCCGAACCGGCCGCACCGAACGTCCCCGGCACCGCCTGGGAGTTCGGCCCTTACCTGGAGACCGGGATCTCCGACAACGCCGCCGACGCCTACGACGGCAAGATCTACTCCGCGTTCGGCTTCTACGGCTGGGACGACACCAGCGAGCTGCTCCGCCTGGACCCCAAGGAGGGCACCTGGACCCAGCTGGCCCCGGCGGCCGACCCGCGTGAGCAGGTCGCGCACGGCTTCATCGACGGCAAGCTGTACGCGACCGGCGGGTGGATGGAGAACAGCGTCCCGGACAGCAAGACCGAGATCTACGACCCGAAGACCGACCGCTGGACCACCGGCGCCCCCATGCCGACGCCGTACGCGGCGTCGAGCAGCGTGGTGCTCGACGGCAAGCTGTACGTGATCGGCGGCTGCCTCCAGACGACCTGCGGCAGCACGGACGTCCAGGTCTACGACGCGGCCTCCGACAGCTGGAGCACGGCCGCCTCCTACCCGGAGCCCGTCTCCTGGCAGGCCTGCGGCGCGATCCGGCAGAAGATCTACTGCTCCGGCGGTCTCGACAGCGCCCGGGGCGAGGTCCGTTCCACCTATGTCCTCGACCCGGCCGCCGGCAGCTGGACGAAGCTCGCCGACATCCCCAAGGGACGCTGGGGCGCCTTCTCCGTCGCGGCCAACGGCATGCTGCTCATCTCCAGCGGGGTCAGCAGCAACATCATCAACAACCAGGGCGCGATGTACGACCCTCGGACCAACACGTGGTCGGCCCTCGCGGGCGCCAAGCGGGCGGACTTCCGGGCCGGCTCCGCGCTGGGCTTCTACAAGGTCGGCGGCGCGTACGGACCCGCCACCTCCCCGACCGCCACGGTGGAGCTGCTCCCCGGCTACGGCACCGCCGACCTGCCGGCGGCCCCCTGGCTCACGGCGGACCCCGGCAAGCTGACACTCGCCCCCGGCGCCAAGGCCACGGTCACCCTGACCTTCGACGCCTCGGCGAAGGAGATCACCGGGCCGGGTGACTACCAGGCCCTGCTCGCGGCGTACACCAGCACCCCGTACGCCACCCCGGCGGTCCCGGTCACCTTCACGGTGAAGCCGGGACCCGCGCCGGCCCGGATCACCGGCACGGTCTCGGGGGAGGACACCAAGGGCCACACCATCCCGCTGGCGGGGGCCACGGTGACCATCACCTCGGCGGACGCGTCGTACACGGTGACGACGGACCCGGACGGTGTCTACACCCTCACCCCGGACACCTCCGGGAGCCGCCTGAGCCTCGCTGTCACCCGGCCCGGCTACAAGGCGGCCAAGGGCAACGCCACCGTGAAGGAAGGGAGGGTCACGGTCAAGGACTTCGTCCTCAAGAAGCAGTGACCACACCCGAGAAGCGTTAAGACCACGCCGCCCCGCCGGGCACGTCCCGGCGGGGCGGCGTGACGTCGTCCACCGGGCCTCGCGACGCCTTCTCCCGCCGCGGCCGAGTTGGGCGCCGGGCGGTACGCGGAGCGCGCCCGCCGTGGCGGGAATCACCCGGTCCGGCCGGTACAGCGGCGCTACCTGCCGGTAGATTCGAAACCTGCTGACGATCAAGTCTGTGACTTGTTCTAGATTGACGCGGGAAAGACGGAGAAAACACGTCCGTGAGTTACCTCCGCCGTCGGCAAGAGCGTGAGTGGAGACGTGAGTGGAGAAGGGGGCCGAGAGTGACCGCTGAGGCCATGGCGGCGGACACCGGAGCGGGGGCCCCGGGTGCGGACGGGCGGCCGTTGCGGATCGCGCTTCTCAGCTACAAGGGCAACCCGTTCTGCGGCGGGCAGGGCGTCTACGTCCGGCATCTGTCCCGCGAACTCGCCCGTCTCGGACACACCGTCGAGGTGATCGGCGCCCAGCCCTACCCCGTCCTCGACGAGGGCGTTCCGCTCACCGAGCTGGCCAGCCTCGATCTCTACCGGCAGCCCGACCCGTTCCGTACGCCGAAGCGTGACGAGTTCCGCGACTGGATCGACGCCCTGGAGGTCGCCACCATGTGGACCGGCGGCTTTCCCGAGCCGCTGACCTTCTCCCTCCGCGCCCGGCGCCATCTGGCCGCCCGCGCGGGAGAGTTCGACGTCATCCACGACAACCAGACGCTCGGATACGGGCTCCTCGGCGAGCTGGGCGCGCCGCTCGTCACCACCATCCACCACCCCATCACCGTGGACCGGCGGCTGGATCTGGCCGCCGCCGGGAGCCGGCGCAGACGCGCCTCGGTGCGCCGCTGGTACGGGTTCACCCGGATGCAGGGGCGCGTCGCGCGCCGGCTGCCGTCCGTGCTCACCGTCTCCGGCTCCTCCAAGCAGGAGATCACCGACCATCTCGGGGTGCCGGCCGGCCGTATCGACGTCGTACACATCGGCGCCGACACCGAGCTGTTCTCGCCCGATCCCGCCGTGCCCGAGATAGCCGGACGGATCGTCACG
The DNA here is from genome assembly GCF_044454085.1 of Streptomyces sp. NPDC051569. Lineage (NCBI taxonomy): Bacteria > Bacillati > Actinomycetota > Actinomycetes > Kitasatosporales > Streptomycetaceae > Streptomyces > Streptomyces sp. NPDC051569. Next base: position 424,410 of record NZ_JBITDJ010000004.1, on the reverse strand, counting down.
ACCTCCAGCGCGGACGTCCCCCTCAAGGGCCTCGTCTTCCTGATCGAGGCGCTCGCCAAGCTCCGTACGGAGCACCCCGACGCGCATCTCGTCGTCGTCGGCCGGCGGGCCGAGGAGGGGCCCGTCGCCCAGGCCATCGAGCGGTTCGGCCTGGAGGACGCCGTCGAGTTCGTCAAGGGCATCTCCGACGCCGAGCTCGTCGATCTCATCCGGAGCGCGCAGATCGCCTGTGTGCCGTCCCTGTACGAGGGCTTCTCGCTGCCCGCCGCCGAGGCGATGGCCACCGGCACCCCGCTCGTCGCGACCACCGGCGGTGCGATCCCCGAGGTGGCGGGCGCCGACGGGGTGAGCTGTCTCGCGGTGCCGCCCGGCGACGCGGGCGCGCTGGCCGCCGCCCTCGGCTGGCTGGCCGGCGACCCGGAACTGCGGGCCCGGCTGGGCACGGCGGGACGCGCGCGGGTGCTGTCCCGCTTCACCTGGGCCAAGGCCGCGCAGGGCACCGCCGAGCTGTACCGCGCGGCGATCGCCGCGCGCCCGGCACGGGACCGGGGGAGCCCGGCCTTCACGGCCCGTGGCGGCCCCAGCTGATGCCACGCCCGCACCCGCACCGCCGCGCGCACCCGCACCGCCGCCCGGCCCCGGCCCCGTACGCGTCCTCCCGTGCGACCTACCGTCTCCCCGACCGCGAAAGCAGGACCCTGTGCTGACCGTGGACTTCACCCGCTTCCCGCTCGCCGCGGGCGACCGCGTGCTCGACCTGGGGTGCGGCGCGGGCCGCCACGCCTTCGAGTGCTACCGGCGCGGCGCTCAGGTCGTGGCCCTCGACCGCGACGGCGGGGAGATCCGCGAGGTGGCCAAGTGGTTCGCCGCGATGAAGGAGGCCGGGGAGGCCCCGCGGGGCGCCACCGCCACCGCCATGGAGGGCGACGCGCTGCATCTGCCGTTCCCCGACGCGTCCTTCGACGTCGTGATCATCTCCGAGGTCATGGAGCACATCCCGGACGACAAGGGTGTGCTCGCGGAGATGGTCCGCGTCCTGAGGCCCGGCGGCCGGATCGCCGTCACCGTGCCGAGATACGGCCCCGAGAAGGTGTGCTGGGCGCTCTCCGACGCGTACCACGAGGTCGAGGGCGGCCACATCCGCATCTACAAGGCCGATGAACTGCTGGGCAGGATGCGCGAGGCGGGACTCAAGCCGTACGGCACCCACCACGCGCACGCCCTGCACGCCCCGTACTGGTGGCTGAAGTGCGCCTTCGGCGTGGACAACGACAAGGCGCTGCCCGTCCGCGCCTACCACAAGCTGCTGGTCTGGGACATCATGAAGAAGCCCCGGGCCACCCGGATCACCGAGCAGCTGCTGAATCCCGTCGTCGGCAAGAGCTTCGTGGCGTACGCGACCAAGCCGCACCTGCCGGCGGTGGCCGCCAAGTGACCCTCCCCAGCCCCGGCCCCGACGCCACCGAGCATCTCGTGCTGCCCGGCGTCCTCACCGCCGAGCAGGCCGTCGAGACCGTCGCCGGCCTGCTCGCCGTCCAGCGTCCCGACGGGGCCATCCCGTGGTTCCGCGGACACCACCTCGATCCCTGGGACCACGTCGAGGCCGCCATGGCGCTGGACGCCTCGGGCGAGCACGAGGCGGCGGCGCGGGCGTACGCGTGGCTGGCCCGGCACCAGAACGAGGACGGCTCCTGGTACGCGGCCTACGCCGACACCGACGAGGACGGGGCGCTCCCCGGTGACCGGGGGCGCGAGAGCAACTTCTGCGCGTACGTGGCCGTCGGCATCTGGCACCACTACCTGGCCACCGGCGACGACGGCTTCCTCGACGTGATGTGGCCGGTCGTCCACGCGGCCGTCGAATTCGTGCTGGAGCTGCAGCAGCCCGGCGGGCAGATCGGCTGGAAGCGCGAGGCGGACGGCACGGCCGTCAACGACGCGCTGCTGACCGGCTCTTCCTCCATACACCAGGCGCTGCGCTGCGCGCTCGCGATCGCCGAGGAGCGCGAGGAGCCGCAGCCCGACTGGGAGCTGGCGGCCGGGGCGCTCGCCCACGCGATCCGCAGCCACCCCGAACGGTTCCTCGACAAGAGCCGCTACTCGATGGACTGGTACTACCCCGTGCTCGGCGGGGCCGTCACCGGAGCGCAGGCCAAGGAGCGGATCGAGGAGGGCTGGGACGGCTTCGTCGTCCCCGGCCTCGGGGTGCGCTGCATCCTGCCGAATCCCTGGGTGACGGGCGGTGAGAGCTGTGAACTCGCCCTGACGCTCTGGGTGATGGGGGAGTCGGACCGGGCGCTGGAGATCCTCCAGTCCATCCAGCACCTGCGCGCCGAGGGCGGGATGTACTGGACGGGGTACGTCTTCGAGGGCGACCGCGCCGTCTGGCCGGAGGAGCTCACCACCTGGACGGCGGGGTCGCTGCTGCTGGCGGTGGCCGCCCTCGGGGGGGACGAGGCGACCACCGCCGTGTTCAGCGGCGAACGTCTGCCGCGCGGGCTGGAGCCCGACTGCTGCGGCTGAGTCCGCCTGCCGCGCGGGCCGTGGTGATCGTCAGACGCGGCGCAGGCGGTTGGCCAGCCCGTGGCCGATGGCCAGGTAGACGACCGCGGCGAGACCGTAGCCGCAGACGACGCGGGCCCATGCCTGGTCGAAGGTGAACAGGTCGTAGGACCAGCCGGCGAGCCAGCGGGCCGCGTCCTGGATGAAGTTCACCAGTTCGTTGGCTCGGTTGGCGTCCAGCAGGTACATCAGGATCCAGAGGCCCAGGATGAAGGCCATGATGTCCGCGATGACGATGATGATCGTCGCCGCGGAGCCGCTTCCACTGCGATGACGTGAGGACATGTCGAACGGATTGCCGATTGTGAGCGGGTGAAACCCGAACGGACCGCCAGGGTGGCGCGGGTACGGACGGCGGGTGACGCTGCGGACATGGTCCGTCCAGGGAGGTCCGCTGTGCACGCCAGAAATCCGCTACGCCGCGCCGTCGTGGCACTGCTGTTGTCCTGCGCGCTCCTCGTGTCCACCTCCGCGTGCGGCGGCGGCGACAAGGCGAAGTCCGTGGCGGACGTGTCGGCGGCGAAGGCGACCCCGACGAGTTCCGCCCAGGCGCAGAAGTTCGCGAAGACCCGCTTCGTCACCAACGCGGGTCTCGCGGCCGGGGCGACGTACCAGTGGATCATCAAGCCGTTCCGCGCCGGTAAGTTCAAGAAGGGCGCGCACGGCCGGACGCTCGCCCTCATCAAGGCGGGCCTCGCGGGCGCCTTCGCCTACAACCGGCTCAAGGCGGCGGCCCACAACGCCAAGGGTGACCCGCTGCTGTCCAAGGCGGTGGCTCCGCTGACGGCCGGGATCGCGTCCCTCAAGGGCCTCGCCTCGAAACTGCGCGACGGCGATGTCGGCAAGGGCGATGTCAACAGCGTGGAAAAGGTCATCACCGACGTCAAGGACGCGGGGAAGAGCGCGGGCGCCGAGGTGAAGGACAAGGTGCCGTCGCTGTCGGACCTGAAGGGCTGAGCCGCCCACCCGGCGCTCGCCGCATCCCGTTCGCAGGCGTCCTTCGGCTGACCGTACGGACCGCCCGCGTACGGCGACGGCCCCCGCCCGGAGGGGCGGGGGCCGTGCTGTCGTGGCGTCAGCTGTCAGATCAGCCGCGCTGTATGCCGCTGGTGTCCTGGAGGATGCCGCGCCGGCCGTCCTGCGTCTGGGCCACCAGGCCGGGGCCGCGCTGCTCGACGGCGAGATACCAGGTCCCGGGGGCCAGTTCGGCGATCGGGGAGGGCGAGCCGTCCTCACCGAAGAGCGGGCGGGCCACCGGCACCGCGAACCAGAACGCCGCGAAGTCGGCCGCCGGCGCGCCGCCGCCGTGCTGCGGCTGAGCCTGCTGGCTGTGCTGCGGGCCACCGTACGGCTGGGGCTGTCCCGGCTGGGAGTCCTGCGTGCCGTACGGCTGGGGCTGACCGTGCTGGCCCGCCTGCGCGCCGTACGCCCCCGGGCCGCCGGGGTAGCCGTAACCCGGGGTGGGACCGGCCGGGTGGCCGCCGTACGGCTGCGGGGCCTGCGGCCTCGGGGCGCCGATGAGCGCGGTCTTCAGCTGCGGCAGAAGAGGGGTCGCGACGGCGGCCGCCGCGAGGATCAGGGCGCCGATGAAACCGATGATCAGGCCGCCGCCCGCGTCGACACCGTTCAGGCCGACGAGCAGCCAGAGCGCCGTCCAGGCCGCGAAGACCGCCAGGGCGATGCCGAACTGCCCGAGGTCGAGTCCGGCGATCTTCCGTGGCGCCGGCAGGGTGCGCGAGACGACGATCAGTGCCGCGGCGATGACCCCGGCCAGGTGGAGGCTCATCACGGTGCCCAGCGAGTCCCAGGCGGTCGGGGCGCCGCCGGACCCGAAGACGGGGGACTCGTAGAGGTGGAGGAACGAGGCGATGAACAGCAACACCGCTGCTCCGATCACCACGCCGTCACCTCGAGTGAGGGAGCGGATGTTCACGTGAAAAGTCCTTCGTCAGTCGTCTCGTTGCGAAGCTCGGGGCGGCTCCCTATCGTACGGATGAATGTATCGCCTGACCGATCGGGGCGTCTGCCCGGCAGCGGAAAAGGGCATGAAAACGGCATGTGAACCGCAGGGAAGCGGCATGAAAGCGTCATAGCGGCGGAAATCCGCCGCCCGCTCTCACTCCCGCCACTCAATGCGCCAGAAATCCGCTGATGCCCTCGGCCAGTCCCCGTGCCGCTTTCTGCCGCCATTTCGCGCTGGTCAGCAGGGCCGCGTCCTGCGCGTCGCGCATATTGCCGCATTCGATGAAAACCTTGGGCACGGTGGACAGATTGAGGCCGCCGAGATCCTTGCGCACGTCGAGGCCCGTGCCACCGCCGATGTAGTTGGAGGGAGCGCTTCCGGTTTCCCGGGCGAAAGAGCCGACGATGCGCTCGCCGAGTGCGCGCGAGGGACCGACGATCGGCCGGGTGTCGGCGCCGCCGCCCGTGACCGGAGCCGGGAGGATCACATGGAAGCCGCGGTTGCCCGCCGCCGAGCCGTCCGCGTGGACGGAGACGACGGCGTCGGCCCCGGCCTTGTTGCCGATACGGGCGCGCTCGTCCACGCACGGGCCGTACGGGCGGTCGTCGTCCTGGGTGAACCTGACCGTGGCGCCCCGCTCCTCCAGCAGAGTGGCCAGCCGGCGTGAGACGTCGAGGGTGAACACGGCTTCGGCGTAACCGGCGTTGGTCTCGGTGCCGGTGGTGTCGCATTCCTTGCTGCTGTCGCCGATGTGAACCGTTTTGTTGATCTCGGCGGTGTGCTGGAAATTACGCGGATTGTGGCCGGGGTCGATGACGACGACCTTGCCGGCGAGGGTCCCGCCCGGGGCGGCGTCTCCGTTGGCGTCATCGCCGCTGCCCGGGGAGGGCGACGCCGTGGAACCGGCCACCGCCGCACCGGCCCCACCGCCACCTTCCGGCCCGCTCATCCCCTGCCAGACGAGCCGGCCGGCCAGCGCGGCCGGGACCAGGAGGGCGATCGTGAGGGTGAGACCGGTCCGGCCGAAGCGGCGGCGCGCGGGAGGCCGGTCGGCGGGCTGGGCAGGGGGCTGGGCAGCGGGCTGGGCAGGGGGAGGGCTCTCGTCGTACGACACGCAGCGATGTTAGGACTCGGGTCGGATCGCGGGTGCCGTGCGGCGCAGGACACGCAGCGAGTCGGTCACGGACAGCTCAGTGAAGGCGCCCGACGCGAGAGCCCGCAGGTAGACGCGGTAGGGCGCCCGGCCGCCGTCCGCCGGATCGGGGAAGACGTCGTGGATGACGAGCAGGCCGCCCTCGGCGAGATGCGGGACCCACCCCTCGTAGTCACCGCGCGCGTGTTCGTCGGTGTGGCCCCCGTCGATGAAGACCAGCCCGAGCCGCCCGCCCCAGACCCGGGCGACCTGCGGCGAACGGCCGACGACCGCGATCACGTGGTCCTCAAGACCGGCCCGGTGCAGGGTGCGGCGGAAGGTGGGGAGCGTGTCCATCCGGCCGACCTCGGGGTCGACCACGCTCGGATCGTGGTACTCCCAGCCGGGCTGCTGCTCCTCGCTGCCACGGTGGTGGTCGACGGTGACGGCGACCGTCCCGGCCGCGCGGGCGGCGTCGGCGAGAAGCAGGGTGGAGCGGCCGCAGTAGGTGCCGACCTCCAGGAGGGGCAGGCCGAGTGTGCCCGCGTCGGCGGCGGCCGCGTACAGGGCGAGCCCTTCGTGGAGGGGCATGAACCCCTTGGCGGCCTCGAAGGCGGCGAGGACCTCCGGCGTCGGCTCCGTCCCGGCGGGCATGGACTCTCCTCCTGCTGATCGTGCTCGTGCTGATCCTGCTGTACGGCTGCGGCTGTACGGCTGCGGCTGTACGGCTGGGCGGGCGCCCATGCTGCCGTACACCCCCCGGTGTCGCGGCGCCGGGGGGTGTACGGGGGTGGGGGAGCGACGCCAGGTCAGGGCGACGGGACGGCGGTCTGCCGCTCCGGGGCGCTCTCCGCCAGGACCAGATCGACGTCCACCGGCAGGCCGTCGCCGGCGTACACGGCCGGGCAGGCGTGCGGCGCGTACCCCGTGGCCGTCCCGGCCAGCACGAAGTGCCCGGCGCCCGGCGGGAGCAGCGCGTAGTGGCCGTCCTCGTCGGCGACGGTACGGCCCGCCTGCCGGCCCCCGCGGTCGATGAGCGTCACGGTCGCCCGCGCCACCGGCGTACCGCCCGCGTCCATGACCCGCCCACGGAATCCGCCGGACCCGGCCACGAGCGTCGGCTGCCGGTCCGTCTCCTCGCCGGCGAGGACGTCCGCCACGCGCTGCCGCGGAAGTGCCGCCTTGCGCTGCGACGGCAGGAAGGCCGCCAGCGCCAGGCCCCCGACCACCGCGGCGGTGGCGATGAGGAACGAGATGCGGAAGCCGTGCAGGGTGGGCACCGCCACCCCGCCCGACCGCATCGAGGTGTGTGCGAGCACCATGCCGATGACCGCGCTCGACACCGACGTACCGATGGAGCGCATCAGCGTGTTCAGACCCGTGGCCGCGCCGGTCTCCGACGGATCGACCGCACCGATGATCAGAGCGGGAAGTGAGGAGTACGCGAGGCCGATGCCCGCGCCCACGACCACCGAGATGATGATGGTCTGCCAGGCGGCGCTCATCAGGCCCATGCCCGCGCCGTATCCGATCGCGATGATCACCATGCCGAGGATCAGGGAGACCTTCGGGCCCCGGCGGGCGGAGATCCGGGCGTAGAGCGGGGCGGTGAACATCATCGTCAGGCCGAGCGGTGCCACGCACAGACCCGCGACCAGCATCGACTGGCCCAGGCCGTATCCGGTGGAGGTGGGCAGCTGCAGCAGCTGGGGCAGGACCAGGGAGATCGCGTAGAAGGCGACACCGACCATGATCGAGGCGAGGTTGGTGAGCAGGACCTCGCGGCGGGCGGTGGTGCGCAGGTCGACCAGCGGAGCGGGATTCCTCAGCTCCATGACGCCCCACAGCAGCAGGATGGTCACGGCGAGAGCCAGCAGTCCCAGTGTGGTGCCCGAGCCCCAGCCCCAGTCGCTGCCCTTGGTGATCGGCAGCAGCAGGGCGACGAGTCCGGCGGACAGGCCGATCGCACCGAGCCAGTCGAAGCGGCCCTCGGCCCGTACCGACGACTCCGGTACGAAGCGGACGGTGAGCGCCATGGACAGCACGCCGAGCCCGGCGGAGGCGAAGAAGAGGGCGTGCCAGTCGGCGTTCTGGGCGACCAGGGCCGCGGCCGGCAGCGCGAGCCCACCGCCCACGCCGATGGAGGAGCTCATCAGCGCCATCGCCGAGCCGAGCCGCTCGCGCGGCAGCTCGTCGCGCATGATGCCGATGCCGAGCGGAATCGCGCCCATGGCGAAGCCCTGGAGCGCCCTGCCGATGATCATGATGATGAGATCGTTGGTGAATCCGCAGATCAGGGAGCCGATCACCATCACGGCGAGACTGGCGAGCAGCATCCGCCGCTTGCCGAAGAGGTCGCCGAGGCGCCCCATGATCGGCGTCGATATCGCGCCGGCGAGCAGGGTCGCCGTCATGACCCAGGTGGCGTTGCCGGGCGCGGTGTGGAGGAGGGTGGGCAGGTCCTTGATGACGGGGACGAGCAGGGTCTGCATCACCGCGACGGTGATGCCCGCGAACGCGAGGACGGGGACGATACCGCCGGCTTTGCGCTCCTGTGGTTCGAGGAGAGCCCCGGCGGGCTGATCGGTCGTCGTCTGCGGCATACGTGCGGCCTCCGGGCAGGGAAGAAAAAGGGACAGGGAGAGGGTTGAACGTCGTGGACAGGCGGGTGCGGGCGCCCGGCGGCCGAGGACGGCCGCCAAGTGGATGCACCATGAACGCTTCCGTCCCGGCGCCGTATTCCGGCAGTCGCGGTACGAAAAGCGCGTTCGATGGCCGAGGCCCGTTTGTCATAACGGGACAAAGCATCACAATGTGTGACGTTCGGGAAATGTCTCCCTGCTCATTCCGGAGATATTGAAGATATATGGGGGATGTATTCTGGACGCCCTCGTCATTCCTTCGGAATTCATTCGGCGGGATCGCGACTCTTGCCGGGAAAGAACTCCGCGTGACCGCCGTCCGAATACCCGCCGTTCCGAAACACCCGCCGTTCCGAAACACCCGCCGTTCCGAAACACCCGCCGTTCCGAACGCCTGCCGCTCCTCGATATCAGGACGTCGGGAAAGTCCTGCGACCGGCCTCAGAGCCAGCCCTGCTGACGGGCCGCCCGTACCGCCTCCATGCGGTTGCGGGTCCCGGTCTTGCCGATGGCCGCGGAGAGGTAATTCCGTACCGTCGATTCGGACAGATGCAGTTTCGCCGCGATATCGGAGACGGTCGCGCCGTCCACGGACGCGTTCAGCGCGTCACGTTCCCGCGCGGTGAGCGGGCTCGGGCCCGCGCTCAGCGCGGCGGCGGCGAGCGCCGGATCGATCACGGTCTCGCCCGTCAGCACCCGGCGGATCGCGGCGGCGAGCTCCTCCACCGGCCCGTCCTTGACCAGGAAACCCGCCGCCCCCGCCTCCATGGCCCGGCGCAGATAACCGGGACGGCCGAAGGTGGTCAGGATCAGCACCCGGCAGTCGGGCACCTCCTCCCGCAGCAGCGCGGCGGCGTCGAGGCCGCTGAGGCCGGGGAGTTCGATGTCGAGCAGTGCCACATCGGGGCGTGAGACGAGCGCCGCGTCCACGATGGCGTCACCGGTGGCCACCTGGGAGACCACCTCGATGTCCTGCTCCATGCCCAGCAGCAGCGCGAGCGCGCCGCGCATCATCCCTTGGTCCTCGGCGAGAAGGACGCGTACGCACTTGGCCGGCCGGTGGTCCTGCGGCATCTCGGTCACCTGCAAAGGGTAGGGCGGCGGCTCCCGCCGGGGGGTGAGCGCGGCGCGGCGCGGAGCCGGGATTTCAGCACGCTCCCCGCGCCGGGCCGTCAGGCGCGGTGCCGGTGGGGGCCGTTGCCGTCGTGGTGTCCGCCGGCAGGGTGGCGGTCACGCGGAATCCGGCCGCCGGTCCCGCCGGGCCGGTCGGGCCCGGGGAGCCCGCCGCCGGGTCCGCCGGGCCCGCTTCGAGGGTGCCCCCCGCCGCCGCGAGGCGCTCGGTGAGCCCCCTCAGCCCCGTACCGCCGGTGGCCGCCGCGTCCTGGCCGGACCGCACGCCGACCCCGTCGTCCGTCACCGTCAGCCGGACCCGCTCGGCCGAGCCGTCCACCGTGATCACGCAGTGAGCCGCGGAGCTGTGCCGTACGGCATTGGTCACGGCCTCCCGCACGACCCAGCCGAACAGCACCTCGGTCCCCGGCTCCAGCGGCGGTCCTGACTGCCGTACGACCGGTTCGATCCCGGCGGCGGTGAGCGCCGAGCGCGCCCGGTCCAGGTCGGCGGAGAGGCTGCCCTCGCGGTAGCCGGTGACAGCCTCCCGGATCTCGGTCAGCGCCTGCCGGCCGACGGCTTCGATGTCCGCGATCTGGCCCAGGGAGGCACCGGGATCGCGCGGGGCGAGCCTGCGCGCGGCCTCCGCCTTCACCACGATCACGGACAGGGTGTGCCCGAGCAGGTCGTGCAGATCGCGGGAGAAGCGCAGCCGTTCCCGCTCCACCGCCGAGCGCGCCAGCTCCTGCCGGGTCTCCCGTAGCTCCATCACCGTCTCGGCGAGGGTGAGGAGCGCCGCGGTCACCATCAGCGAGATGAAGGTGCCGTACGCGATCGGGACCGCGCCCCAGCCGTCGTGGTACGCCGCGACCACGCCGGCCGCGGCGCTCAGCGGGATGGCCACCAGCAGGAGGGCCCGGCCGCGCAGCACGCTGCCGCAGGCGAGCCCGAACAGCGGCAGGAACAGCAGCCAGCTGCCGCCGTACACGCCGGCGAGCCCGAAGGTCATCAGGCCCATTCCGCTGAGCAGCCACCACGTGGCCGGACTCCGCCGTTTCTCCGGCTGGAAGGACCGGAACACGACGGATACGTAGAGGGAGTTGAAGACCAGCAGGCCGATGCCGCCGAACCAGGGATTCGGCGTCTCGCCCTGGACGATGTTGGAGAAGGAGCCGAGGCCCAGCAGCAGCCAGGGCAGCAGGGCGTAGGCGCTGGGAGGTCCCGGCCTGTCGCCGGGGCGGTGGCGCCGGAACAGGTGTCGCCGGGTGGTCCGTTCTTCGGGTGCTCGCGTCCGTGTCATGCCAATGACGCTACGGAGCCCGGCCGTTGCGCGGCAGATGCGCATGTACGGACTCGCCGAGTACAAATGTCACGGCCCGAGCGTCACGGCCGGAGTGTCCCGCGCGACGTCCCGGCCCGATGTCCCGGCCCGGCGTCCCCGCCCGGGCATCCCGGCCCGGCGTCCCCGCCCGGGCGTCCCGGCCCGGGCGGGGACGCCGGGTGGGGCGTGACCGTCCCCGGCGACATTCAGCCAGGCGCCCCACGGCCCGTCAGGGGTGCCTGCTGCAGTGGCACCGGTCTCCACATCGCGGGGGTGTCCGGAGCCGCCCGCGATTCCCCGCCGGTCCAGTCCGGGTGTGCCGGGTGGGTGGCCGGTGCCGGGCCGGAGCCGGTTCCGGAGCCGGTTCCGGAACCGGCTCCGGGCTCGGTCCCGGCGAGGAGCGCGTTCGCCGGGACGGCGAGACGCGCCACCCCGCAGGGCACCGCTCGCGTCGCGTACGGCAGCCGCAGGACGCCGTCCGCGCTCCACAGGCCGGCCCCCGCCAGCCACCCGTCGGGCGCGGGCAGGTGCCGCAGCCGCTTGCCCGCCGGCCGCCACAGCCCCACCCAGCTGCCCGCCGCGCCGTCGATCCGCAGCGCCACCGCGCAGCTCTCCGGCATCAGTACCTGCCCGGGCTGTACGGCGATCGGCGTCACCGCGTAGTCCGCCGGCCTCAGGCAGTCGGGGAAGCGCACCGGCCGCAGGCTCCCCAGGACGCCCCAGCCCAGCCGGTCGTGCCCGGCCGCGTCCGAGCGGATCAGCAGCAGCCCGCTGTCGGCGTCCGCGAGCAGCAGCCGGTCGTTGCTGTCCTCCGTGATCTGCAGCAGCGGGGTCGTCTCCCCGCCCCGCTCCAGGTCGACCGCGACGGCCTTGACCACGCCGTCCGTCTCCCGGTCGAGGGCCAGCATCCGCCCCGTACGGTCGAGCCACGCGCCACCCGAGCAGCGCCCCCGCACCTCGGCGATCCGCTCGGGGCCGAACGCGCCGCCCGCCACCAGCCAGATCGTCGTGGAGTGCGGGCTGGCCGACAGGGCGTACGCGCACCGGCCGTCCGGCGGTGGCGGCAGCAGTGTCAGTTCCGCGCACTCGATGCTGCCGACCGGCAGCTGCCCCGTCCCCGGCCCTATCGGATAGAGCAGCGAGAGGTCGTGCCGGTCGGCCACCCGGCGGCGGATGAGCACCCGTCCGTCGGCCAGCGGCAGTACCTCGCTGCCGGGCTCTTCGGGCTGGTCGAGGGGGAGGGACACGGCGTACGGCTCGGGGCCGCCGAGGGTCCACCGCTCCGGGAACCACGCGCCGTCGTGCTCCGCCGCGCCGGCCGTTGCCGCCCCCGGCTCTCCGGCCGCCGGGCCGCCCCCCGCCGGGCCGCCCCCCGCCGGGCCGCCCCCCGCCGGTCCGGCCGCTCCCGGTCCGCCGTTCTCGGGCGCGCGGAGCGTCAGCCGTGCCGCGTACATCCCGTCCGCCGTGATCGCGAACCTCGTACCCGCTACCGCTCCGCTCTCCGCCGTCATCTCGATGGCACCGACCGTCATCGGCTCGTCACCTCCGGCGACGAAGGTAGTTTTCGCACTTCCTGCCGAACAATACGAGAGCCCGCACTTCACACATAAGGGTGGACACGGTGCGTTTCGCCGGGAATGGCGGGGTGGGTGTGCTGGGCGAGAGGGCGACGGGCTAAGGTAAGGCACGCCTAAGTAACCGCTGTGAGCACCGTCCTGCAACGCTCTTCGCCGCTCTGCACGCCTTGCTCGATCTCCCGTCAGGAGCATGTAGATGTTGTCCGTACGACGCCGTGGCGCAGCCGCCGCCGTCACTCTCGCCGCCGCGCTCACCCTCGCGGCCTGCGGCAGCGGCGCTTCCTCCGACAGCGCCGACAGCGCCGACAGCGCCGGCAGCGGCTCCGGCGCCAAGGGGTCGGACAGCGGCAAGAAGGCCGCCGTCGCCACGGGCGGCGAGGACTTCGCCGGCGCGGCCGAGAAGACGGCCACGTACGGGACCGACGCCCAGCCGGGCCAGTTCCCGCGCACGATCAAGCACGCCATGGGCACGACGGAGCTGAAGACGCGCCCCGCCCGGGTCGTCGTGCTCGACGTCGGCGAGTTCGACAACGTCGTATCGCTCGGTCTGAAGCCGATCGGCTACGCGCCGACCGAGGGCGCCGTGGGCATCCCCAGCTACCTGAAGAAGGACGCGGGCAGCCCGAAGGACGTCGGCACGATCAACAGCCTCAACCTGGAGACGATCGCGGGCCTCAAGCCCGACCTGATCCTCGGCAGCCAGCTGCGGGCGGCGGACAAGTACAAGGAGCTGTCGAAGATCGCTCCGACGGTCTTCTCGATCCGGCCGGGCTTCACGTGGAAGGAGAACTACCTCCTCAACGCCCAGGCGCTGGACCGCACCGCCGAGGCGAAGGCGAAGCTCGCCGCGTACGACAAGAAGGTCGCCGGCCTCAGCACCGACATCGGCGCGGACAAGCCGGTCGTCTCGATGGTCCGCTACATGCCGGGCAAGCTGCGGCTGTACGCGAAGGCGTCCTTCATCGGCACGATCCTTGAGGACGCCGGCCTGCCCAGGCCCGCGAACCAGCAGATCAACGACCTCGCCGTGGAGATCAGCCCGGAGAAGATCGACGACGCGGACGCCGACTGGATCTTCACCGGTGTGTACGGGGACCCGGCGAAGACCGACCGTGACACCGCGCGCTCCAACCCGCTGTGGAAGAACCTGAAGGCGGTCAAGGCCGGTCAGGCCAAGGACGTCCCGGACGAGACCTGGTACCTGGGCCTGGGCGTCACGGCGGCCGACCTGGTCCTCGACGACCTGCGCGGTTACTTCGTCAAGTAGCGGGTCCGCGGCCCGAGCGGCCGGACCCAGCGGCCGGAGCACTTGACCGACCCCGACCCCGACCCCGACCCCGACCCCGACCCCGACCCCCCGGCGGGGACGGGCGGCCCGGTCACGGTCATGGTGGGCGGGGCACGGAGGGCAGGTAGCCTTTCCTCCGTGCCCCGCCTGTCCGAAGTCCTCGCCGCGCTCGACGCCCTCTGGCCCCCTGAGCGGGCCGAACAGTGGGATGCCGTCGGCACCGTCTGCGGCGACCCCGACGCCACGGTGACCCGCGTCCTGTTCGCCGTCGACCCCGTCCAGGACATCGCCGACGAAGCCGTACGGCTCGGCGCCGACCTGATCGTCACGCACCACCCGCTCTATCTGCGTGGTACGACGACGGTCGCGGCGGACACCTTCAAGGGCCGCGTCGTGCACACCCTCATCAAGCACGACATCGCGCTGCACGTCGCGCACACCAACGCGGACACCGCCGACCCCGGCGTCTCCGACGCCCTCGCGGGCGCGCTGGACCTGCGGATCGTACGGCCCCTCGTGCCCGACCCCACCGACCCGGCGGGCCGCCGCGGCCTCGGCCGGGTCTGCGAGCTGGACCCGCCCGCCACCCTCCGCGACTTCGCCGCCCGTGTCGCCCACCGGCTGCCGGCCACCGCGCAGGGCATCCGCACCGCCGGCGACCCGGACGCCCTCGTCCGTACGGTCGCGGTCAGCGGCGGCTCCGGCGACAGCCTTTTCGGCGCGGTCAGAGCCGCGGGCGTCGACGCGTTCCTCACCGCCGACCTGCGCCACCACCCCGCCTCCGAAGCCGTCTCCGAGGCGGCCCGGCACACCGCGCTCGCGCTGGTCGACGCCGCGCACTGGGCCACCGAGTGGCCCTGGTGCGAGCAGGCCGCCGCCCAGCTCGACGAGATTTCCGACCGCCACGGCTGGGACCTGCGGGTCCACGTCTCGAAGACGGTCACCGACCCCTGGTCCTCCCACCACTCCTCAGGAGCCCCCAACTGAACGCCGCGCCCGCCGACCAGATCCGACTCCTCGACGTCCAGGCCCTGGACGTACGACTGTCGCAGCTCGCCCACAAGCGCAAGTCGCTGCCCGAGCACGCCGAGATCGAGTCGCTCACCAAGGACCTCGCGCAGCTGCGCGACCTGCTCGTCGCCTCGACGACCGAGGAGAGCGACACCGCCCGCGAGCAGATCAAGGCGGAGCAGGACGTCGACCAGGTGCGCCAGCGGGCCGTACGCGACCAGCAGCGGCTGGACTCGGGTTCGGTCAGCTCGCCCAAGGACCTGGAGAACCTCCAGCGCGAGATCGTCTCGCTCGCCAAGCGCCAGGGCGACCTTGAGGACGTCGTCCTGGAGGTCATGGAGCGCCGCGAGTCCGCCCAGGAGCGGGTCGCCGAGCTGACGGAACGTGTCTCCTCCGTCCAGTCGAAGACGAACGACGCGGCCGCGCGCCGGGACGCCGCCTTCGAGGAGTTCGACGGTGAGGCGGCGACCGTCACCAAGGAGCGCGAGGTCGTCGCCGGGTCCATCCCGGCCGACCTGCTCAAGCTGTACGAGAAGCTGCGCGTCCAGCAGGGCGGGGTGGGCGCGGCCCGCCTCTACCAGCGGCGCTGCGAGGGCTGCCGGCTGGAGCTCAACATCACCGAGGTCAACGACGTCAAGGCCGCGTCGGCCGACACCGTGCTGCGCTGCGAGAACTGCCACCGCATCCTGATCCGTACCGCCGACTCGGGTCTGTAGGCCGATGCCCACCACACCGGGACGGAAGCCGAAGTTCTTCGTCGAGGCGGACGGCGGCTCCCGGGGCAACCCGGGGCCCGCCGGATACGGCGCGGTCGTCCTCGACCCGCTGACCGGCGAGCCGCTGGCGGAGGCCGCCGAGTACATCGGGGTCGCCACCAACAACGTCGCCGAGTACAAGGGCCTGATCGCCGGACTCAAGGCCGCGAAGGCCCTGGACCCGGCGGCCCAGATCCATGTCCGGATGGACTCCAAGCTCGTCGTCGAGCAGATGTCGGGGCGCTGGAAGATCAAGCACCCGGACATGAAGCCGCTGGCCGCCGAGGCCGCGCGGATCCTCCCGGCCGCGCAGGTCACGTACGAGTGGATCCCGCGCGAGAAGAACAAGCACGCGGACCGGCTCGCCAACGAGGCGATGGACGCGGGCAAGAGGGGCAAGCAGTGGGAGCCGTCGGCCTCCACGGCCGCGCTGGACGCGGGGGCGGCGCGATCCGCCGCGCGTACGGCCGTGGCCGCGCCGCCCTCCGGTCCGCCCGGTGACGCGGCGGCGGGCGCGGCCCGGGCACGGGCGGCGCTGGCGGGAGCCGGCGCGGCGCAGGCGTCCGGGAGCGCGGGCACGGCCCCCGCAGCCACCCCGTCAGCCGCCTCGTCGACCCCCTCCGTGGGCTGGGGCGCCTCGGCCGATCTCGGCACCCCCGCCACCTTCGTCCTGTTGCGGCACGGCGAGACCGCCCTCACTCCCGAGAAGCGCTTCTCGGGAAGTGGCGGCAGCGACCCGGAGCTGTCGGCGGTCGGCCGCCGCCAGGCCGAGGCCGTCGCGGCGTCGCTGGCCGCGCGCGGCACCGTCCAGGAGATCGTGTCCTCACCGCTGAGGCGCTGCCGTGAGACGGCGGAAGCGGTCGCCGCCCGGCTCGGCCTCGGCGTCAGCGTCGAGGAGGGTTTGCGCGAGACGGACTTCGGCGCCTGGGAGGGGCTGAGCTTCGCGGAGGTACGGGAGCGGTACGCCGACGACCTGAACGCCTGGCTCGCCTCGCCCGCCGCCGCCCCGACCGGCGGCGGCGAGAGCTTCGCGACGGTCGGCCGCCGCGTCGCGGATGTCCGGGACCGGCTGCTGGAGCGGTACGCGGGCCGGACCGTCCTCCTCGTCACGCACGTCACACCGGTCAAGACGCTGGTCCGGCTGGCCCTGGGCGCGCCCCCCGAGTCCCTGTTCCGGATGGAGCTGTCGGCGGCCTCGCTGTCGGCGGTGGCGTACTACGCGGACGGCAACGCCTCGGTCCGCCTCCTGAACGACACCTCGCACCTGCGCTGACGGCCGGAGGCAGGCGGCCCGGCCAGCCGTCGGGCGGCCCGGAATCATGCGCCCAGGCCGGGAATCCGGCGGCCCGGCCTGGCACCGGGCCCGGCAGCAGGCGGCCGGGCCCGGCGCCCGGCCGACCGGCCGACCGGGAAACGCGGGTGCGCCGGGGGACCGCACCGTAGGAACATCGGGCATGAACTGGCAACTGACCGACGACGTCGAAGAGTTCCGCCGGAGATCCGGGTCGCCCCCGTCTACACCCCACCCGAGCTGCGCCGCCACGGGTACGCGGCGGCGGTGACGTCAGCCGTCACGCAGGCGGCGCGGCAGGCGGGGGCCCGCGAGATCGTCCTCTTCACGGACCGCTCGAACCCGACGTCCAACGCCCTCTACCGGCGGCTGGGCTACCGCCCGCTGGCGGAGCACGTCTCTCTGGACTTCGGGCGGCGGGCGGGCCCGGGCCGAGGGCTGAGGGCTGAAGCTGAGGGCTCAGGCGCGGCGCGTGAGCCGGAGTGTCGATGCCTCGCGGGCGAGGGACTCCACGCGGTCCCAGTCCTTCGCCGCGAGCGCGTCGGCCGGGAGCATCCACGTACCGCCGACACAGCCCACGTTCGGCAGCGCGAGGTACGACGGGGCCGACTCCGGGGTGATGCCGCCCGTCGGGCAGAAACGGGCCTGGGGGAGAGGGGCCGACAGGGACGACAGGTAGGCCGTGCCGCCCGCCGCCTGCGCCGGGAAGAACTTCATCTCCGTGACACCGCGCTCCAGCAGCCCCACGACCTCCGAGGTGGTCGACACCCCGGGCAGGAACGGCACACCGGAGGAACGCATCGCGTCGAGCAGGGTGTCCGTCCACCCCGGGCTGACCAGGAAACGCGCGCCCGCCGCCACCGAGTCGGCCACGGCGGCGGCCGTGATCACCGTGCCCGCGCCGACCACGGCGTCCGGCACCTCCGCCGCGATCGCGCGGATCGCGTCCAGTGCCGCCGGCGTCCGCAGGGTTATCTCGATGGCGGGCAGACCGCCCGCGACCAGGGCGCGGGCGAGGGGGACGGCGTCGGCGGCATCGTTCAGGACGACGACAGGGATGACGGGGGCGAGGTCGAGCACGGAGATCATGGCCTCATCCTGCCGCGCGGGTGGCGCCCCCCGCAATGAACGTTGCACAGGGCGCAACGGACGCCGATCGAGGTTCTGGCGAGGGCCTAGTGAATGGCCGTGACCACCACGTCCAGCGCCCATGCCCGCCCGGCCCTCTCCGGAGCCGTCGCCTCCACCACGTACCCCAGCTCCCGCAGCGCCTCCACCAGCCCGGCCGGGTCCTCCGGCCGGACTCCCGCCGTCAGCAGATCCCGCACCAGCCGGCCCTTCGTCGCCTTGTTGAAGTGACTGACCACCGACCGCTTCTCGGCGCCGGTCGCCGGGTCGATCCGCGCGTGCAGCACCCGTACCGTCGCCGTACGCCCCGCCACTTCACCCTTCGGCTTCCACGCCGCCGCGTACGCCGCCGAGCGCAGATCCAGCACGAGCCCGTCGCCCGCCGCCTCCGGCATCACCGACTCCATGGGCGCGCGCCAGTGCGCGCCCAGCGCGCCGAGCCCCGGCAGTCTGACCCCCATCGAGCAGCGGTACGAAGGGATACGGTCGCCCACCCGGACCGCGCCCCACAGCCCGGAGAAGACCAGCAGCGACTTCCCGGCCAGCCGGCGCGCGGCGGGTTCGAGCGTGGCCAGGTCCAGCGCGTCGTACAGCACGCCGGTGTAGATCTCCCCGGCGGGCCGGGTGCCCGCCGTGCGCAGCTCCGTGTTCTTGGCGATCTCCCCGCGCAGTCCCTCGCTCAGGCCCAGCACCGTGCGGGCCTTCTCCTCGTCGGCCGCGCACAGCTCCACCAGCTCGTCCAGTACGGCGGCCCGCGCCTCGGCCAGACCCGGCAGCGACAGGGACTCCGGCTTCAGCGGAGCGCCACGCCCGGAGGCGGCCTTTCCCTCCGAGGGCGGCAACAGGACGAGCACGGCGATCTCCTCACGGACGTACGGCGACGGGGGCGCGGCCCCCGCGCCAGGGTAGGTGACACGGCGCACCCGCTCTCTCCCCACCGTCTCGATGCGAACCGTCCCACCACCGCCGGGTAGCATGGCCGACACGGCAGAACGAGCCGGGCGGGCGGCCGCGTCAAGATCCCTGATCTTGCCGAGGAACGTCCGGGCTCCACAGGGCAGGGTGGTGGGTAACGCCCACCCGGGGTGACCCGCGGGACAGTGCCACAGAAAACAGACCGCCGGGGACCTCGGTCCCCGGTAAGGGTGAAACGGTGGTGTAAGAGACCACCAGCGTCCGAGGTGACTCGGACGGCTAGGTAAACCCCACCCGGAGCAAGGTCAAGAGGGGCCATCGGCTGATGGCCCTGCGCGGACGATCGAGGGCTGCCCGCCCGAGTCCGCGGGTAGACCGCACGAGACCGGCGGCAACGTCGGTCCTAGATGGATGGCCGTCTCCCCGGCCGCCGCGAGGCGACCGGGCGACAAAACCCGGCGTATAGCTTGGCTCGTTCTGCCGCCCCCTCTTCGGAGGAGGCGAAACCCCCTCTGACTTGCATGTTTGTGGGTCAGAGGGGGTTCTCATTTCACGGGCTGACCCTAGTGCTTTTGCCCTACTTGCCTGTTTCTTCTGCCTGTTTCTGACCGCCCTGTGGCGATTGTGTGGCGGTGAAGACGTCCCAGGGGGTCGCGCGCTTCCTGAGCCGGTTCCTGTCCCGGACCCCAGCCGATTCCGCTCCCCCCGGCCGAGCCCGTGCCTGATCCCGAGACGCCTCCGGCCGTGTAGGGCGCGACCTCCAGGGCCACGCAGAGGCCCCGCCCATCTGCCTGGGGCAAGAGGGACGGGGCCTTTCATCACCTTGGAGAGGTCGCCGATCAGATGGGCGGGACGCTAGTGCGGAATGCCTTCGATGATGTCGCGGGCTCCCTGCCGTAGCAGCTCGGCGCAGACGCGCGAGCCGAGTACGGCCGGGTCGTTCAAGGACTCGCCCCAGAGGTGGGAGTGAACGAACTTGGAGCCGTCGCGGGAGAAGACCATCGCCCTGAGGCTGAGCTGTCCGTCGGGCTCCGTGACGCAGTGCCCCGCGATGGGGCTGTTGCAGTGGCCTCGCAGGCCGTGCAGCATGACCCGCTCTGCGGTGATCTCGGTCATGGTTCGTTCGTGGTTGAGCTGCTGGAGGAGGTAGGCGACGGAGTCGTCGTCCTTCCGGCATTCGAGGCCGAGGGCTCCCGCGCTGACGGCCGGCAGCATGTCGGCGACTTCGAACACTTGCCGGGCCCGGTGCATCATGTCGAGGCGTTCGAGTCCGGCCTTTGCCAGCACCATGGCGTCGAGCTTGTGGTCGATGGGCTTGCGTCCGTCCATCTTCTCGATTCGGGTGCCTACCAGGCCGCGAATGCGTACGACGTTCAGGTCGGGGCGTACGCGGTTGATCTGAGCCTTACGGCGCACGGCCGAGGTGGCGACGGAAGCGCCGGGCGGCAGGTCGTCGAGCGTCAGTACCTCGGAGCCCTCGGGGACGAGCAGCACGTCGCGTACGTCGTCGCGCGGAAGGTAGGCGGCGAAGATCAGGCCGCGCGGCATGGGGACATCGCCCGGCACGTCCTTCATGCAGTGGACGGCCATGTCGACCTGTCCGCGCTGCAACATCTGATCGATCTCGCGGACGAACAGGCCCTTCCCGCCGAGCTGGGCGAGGTCGCCCTGCCACTTGTCGGCCTCGGTGGTGACCGGCACGACCTCGATGTCGAGGTCCTGCTCGATCTTGCGCAGCAGGGCCGACACCTGGTCGACCTGAGCGAGGGCCAGCGGTGAGCTGCGAGTGCCGATGCGCAGTTTCCGGGCGGGGAAGTCGGTCGTGGTCATAACGTCCCTTCGTATCTGGTTTCACGGTAGTGGGCGCGCTGGGGCGTCTGGAGCGGGCCCACTATTCGCGCCGCGAGCGCCGGATGAAGCATTGATTCCGCGTCGGCACGAGTGGCCCAGCGCCAGGCGTCGAGCTCGTCGCGCTGCAAGACGATGCGGTCGGTGTCGGCGGGGTAAAGCACGGGGCCGGCAAAAATGAATGCGAGCCGGTTGCGCCGGCCGGGCCGGGTGGCTTGCAGCCACTCGACGGCGAACAGGTCGTATTCCTGTACGTCGAGGTCGAGGCCGAGTTCTTCCCGTCCCTCTCGACGGACGGCGTCGAAAGGGGACTCATTCATTTCGACGATGCCGCCGGGCAGCTGCCACGGGGCGTTCTCCTTGGCCGGGCGGACGATGAGCAGGTTGTCACTCGGATTGGTGAGCAGGACGGCGGCGGTTACGGGGTGGCCGGCAGCCTGATTGGCCATGGGTACTCCCGGAGGACGTAACTAGGGCGGTCTTTCCTCAACGGCGACTAACGGTTCTTCTTCGCGCGGTCCGCTGCCGCGTTGCCCAACTCTGCGGCAAGGGCCCGCTCGTCCTGAGTCAGGTCCTCGCTCCGTGCGGCGCGGCTGGCCGACGCCATTGTGTTGATCGAGGCGAACAGCGCATCGTCGTCGTCGTTCGTGGTCATTCGTTTCCTCTCTCAGGTGCTTACCGGGGCGGCAGCCTGCGCGCTGCCGCCCCTTCCGGCGGGTTTTAGCGGGGGCTCAGGTTCAGGTGAGGTGCCAGGAGTCGCCTCGGGGGGAGTCGAGCCAGAGGCAGTGGCCGGCGGCCGTAATCGTGAGTCCGTAGCGATGCGCGCCCGGGCGGCCCGCCGCGACCCAGTGGGTGAGCAGCGGTACGCGCTCTGCCCAGAGGTCGCGGGGGCCGCCGTGTTCGAGGTGCGCCGTCGTCGGGTCGAGCTGGGTGATGCGGGCCCACGACGATGTCTGCGCGTCGAGGAGACAGCGGATCGTCCGGCCGTCGTCGGCAGTGAGGGTGAACTCCATGACGTTCGGCTGCGCGAGCGACGCGAGGAGCTGGGGCACCTCGGCCCCGAGCGTGGTGACGAGCGTGATCTCCCGCTCCTCGCCCGTCCACGTGAGGAGCGCTCCGTATGAACTCTGGGCCGTGTTGCGGATGGTGTCCGGTGTCGGCCTGGCGGACATGAAGGCCGCGCAATCGGTGAGGAACGGCCCGCAGGCGCTGTGGTCCGCCTCGATGGACAGGCGGGCAATGCCCAGCCCGACGTTGGCGACGATGACCCCTCCGGGACGGACCTGTGCCCGCCATGCGTCGGGGATACGTCCGACGCCGCAGGTTGCCAACAGCCGGTCGTACGGTGCGTGGGTGTCGCAGCCGGCCATGCCGTCGCCCGCGATGAGGGTGGGTTCGTATCCCGCGCTGCGGAGCCGCTCGCGCGCGGCGTCCACGAGGTCGGGGTCGATGTCGACCGAGGTGACACGGTCGGCTCCGAGTCGGTGCGAGAGCAGGGCCGCGTTATAGCCGGTGCCCGTACCGATCTCCAGAACCGTGTCCCGGTCCCGTACGAACAGCGCTTCCAGCATCCGGGCCATGAGAGAGGGCTGTGTCGAGGAGCTGGTAGCCGTACCTGCCTCATCGAACTGGGTCAGGAGAGAGACGTCACCGTAGGCGGCGGCCAGCCATGCCGCGTCCGTCTCGTCGTAGGTGTGCTTGACACCTTCCGAGCGCACGGTGAACGCGGGCACGAACGCATGCCGGGGCACGCTGGCGAACGCCTCACGCCACGGATAGGAGGCGAGGTCGCCCGAGGAGACGAGCCGTTCCGTCATCAGGCGGCGCAGATCGTCGGCGGTGGGCGTGGTGTCGGTGGTCACAGGGGTGCCTCCAGAAGGTCGGCCAGGGCTCGGGTGATGGGAGTTCGCAGCTCCGGGATGAACGCCCACTGCCCATTGGGGTTGAGGTCGATCAGGTACCAGTCCCCGGCCTGACTAACGAGGAAGTCCATAGCGGCGTAATGGAGTTTGAACGTGTCCAGCAGGCGGAGGATGCCGCCGTCGACGTGTGACGGAACCCTGGTGACCTTGTAGTTGAGGCTGTCGTAGTCGGTGCGGAAGTCGATGCGGCTCGCCTCGGATCCGGCGTGGATCTCGGCGGCGAAGAGCTGGCCGGCCACAGCGGTGACCCGCACTTCGTACGCCTTCGGTATCCACTCCTGGAACTGGTGGGCAGTGAGGGCCACCGAGTCCGTGATCTCTTCGGCGTGGACCTGGGTGGTCCACAGCGCGTTCGGCTCACCGTCAACGCCAGTGGGAGGGTGCGTGCCCAGCCCCTTGTACGCGGCGACCCCACCAGGAAGGCCACGCACGAACGCGCGAGCCTCGTCCACGTCGTTGGTGATCAGGGTGTCGGGAACAGCGAGCTCACAGCGTCCGGCGGTCGCGAGCGCCACCGGCTTGACGCCGGCCGCCTTGTTGCGGTGCGGGCGATTCACGACGACACAGTCCAGCGCTGCGAGCACGCCGCCGAGACCGGCTCGGGCCTCGGCGGCTGCCCACTGCGCGTCCTCCTCCGGCAGGCCGGGAAGGAGGGCGTACTCCGATGGACGCCGGTAGTAGACGGAGCGCACATGATCGAGATCCACGGTCCGGTGCTCACCGCGCAGGGTGCCTTCCCAGACGTCCCGCAGACGGCCGACGCGGGCCGTCAACCGCAGGGCAGCGGGGAAACTCGTTCCCGGGTCGAGCCGATGCACGGGCACGGCCCGTTCGTTGAGCTCCGCGATCACCAGATCAGCGGTGGCGTCGTCCTCGCGCGTCAACACCAGAACAGTCATTGATCAGGTTCTCCGTTCATTCGGCCGGTGTCAGGTCAGTCGGTGTCGTTCGACTTCGACTCGTCGAGCTGGCTGTCCTCCCTCGTCTGGGAGACCGTTTCGAACGCGGACTTCATCGACGGGGCGTGGATGAACGGCTCCCCGTCCGTGGTGACGCTGATCTGCCGCTCAGGGCAGAGGGACAGGACGGGCCACACACCCGCCTCGGCGCGCACGGGGACGGCCTTGGTCAAGCCGAAGGGACGTACGGCCGCCTGGGGCGGCCGGATCTCCAGAGTCGTCGGTGCCATGTGGTGCTCCTTCTTCGTGTCGCGATCGGAAGTTGCGTCGAGTACTGCGGGGCCGGTACGGGTCGTACGGGGGAGACAGAGCGCCGCCCTGCCTCCCCCGCTTCCACGCCCCGCTCTTCCCGCCCCTCCCCGCATATAGGAGCGGCCGAGCGGGACATTTCCGCCCCCTATCACTTCGGGGCGGAGTCTTTAGGGCACGATCAGCTGCTGAGATTCGTGCAATCCGGGGACCGGAACGTCGCGCGGTACGCCTGCTCGAAGATTTCGACGAACTCACGGTCCGTGCTGTCCCGCGCTTCCGCGATCCGCACCTTCCGGGCCTTCTTCCAGAATTCGGCGTTCCGCGGGTTCGCCATGAAGTCGACCGCGACACCGTGCATCGCGCCGGGAGCGACGACGCGTGTGCGGAACTGCGACGTCCACAGCACCATCCAGCGGTTGCAGTGCAGCGTGTGAACCCGCTGCTCTTCGGTGCAAGAGTCGAGCGCCGGCGACATCGCAGCGAGCGTCGCATCCCTTTCCTGATCCGCCATCAGTCTCTGATGCATGGCGGCCGTCGCCAGGAGACACCTCTCCCGGTGCTGCCGACTGGTGACCGCGAGGCAGGCCACGCCTACCGCTGCGGCGGCCAGAAGTGTGGCGACGAGCATTTTCTTCTTCATGCGGTGAACCTTCTTCTAGCTATTTGCCGTGGCGAGGATGAGAGTGGGACTCTCAGCTCCTGTCCGAGCGGCCGGAGCCGAAGATGCTGTCGTAAAGGGTCTGCTCTTCCAGCCGTACGAGCGCGGCCTCCATGCGACCCACCGTGCGGTCGTGACGGTCCCGTACCGCCTGCCGCTGGAAGCGCTGGATCCGCCTGCGGAGCACCGCGTCGCGCAGCCGGTCGATCAGTTTCTTCAGGATTTTCATGGAGCCTTCCGCTCTTCAAGGTCGGGGGGAGCAGCGGCCACACGCCGCTGCCCGCACGGAGTAGGGGGCGGTAGATGATGCGGGGCCCGTCCATGAGCCACGGCGCGTGATCGCGAAAGATCAGACACCTGCGTCCGGTAGGTGTGGCCCTTATGGTCGAGACCTCGTGGAGCGCCTGGTCGAGCCGGACGAGATCCCCGACACGAACCTCATCGGGCTGCTGCTCAATGGCGAAGATCCTGGGAGGGGCGGCCGACTGCCCGGCGCCGTTCATCAGCCCCTCCCGATCGCTACGACGAGGGCCGTGCCGACCGAGAGGACCGCGAGCACGTAGGCGATCTGCTGTCCCCGGGGGCTCACAGTGAGACCGCCGGCCGGTGGAGTACGCGGGTGCGGATGAGGGGGCTGATCTCGTCGAGTGGCACCCACCGGGCCTGTCCGCCGACCGCGACGACGGGTGACAGCGCGTCGGAGTGGGCGCGGAACAGGTAGCGGAAGCCGTAGCGCTTCCGCGCTCCCCCGAACTCGGGGGCCGGTTCGGTGACGTCGATCAGGAGAGGGCCCTCCTCCCCGGGGGCCGCCCAGACGTCGTAGATGCCGGCGAACTCCTCCAGCACGCGGAGGGCGGCGTCGCTGAGCGAGTCGTCCTGGTCGTCGGGAGAGCCCTCGGCGAGAGCCCAGCGGCCGTTCCACAGGGAGAGCACCCGATTCTGCTCGTCGACCACGATCGCGCCGGCCGTGACCAGCGGGCAGCTTCCCGCGTGATGGCAGGTCCGGAGCCGGGTGTGATCGCACGCTGCCATGAACAGCGGCGTCAGCGCTTTGGTCTCGCCCGGGTGGGCGTGCAGATAGGTGTTCGCCTCTTTGACGATGTCGCTCTCTTCGACGCTCATCGCTCCCCGCCACCCTCGTGGGTCTCGCGGTAGGCCGAGGCGAGACGCAGCGTGACGCGGGCCAGCTCGCGCAGGTACTCGTACGCGCTGAACTGCGTCGCCGTCCCGGTGGGCCGCCGACCGAGGTCCAGCAGCCCGTACGCCTCGCGGTAGACCTCACGGACGAGATGGTCCTCGTCGTAGCCCAGATCCCGTCCGAGCAGCTCTTCCGTGTGCCCGACGAGTGTCCGGGTGGCCTCGTCGATCTCCGACCGCTCCGGCATCGCGAACCGGATGGCGACCGCCCACCTCACGGTCTCGTCCATCGCCGCCAGATCGAGTGCCGACGGTTCCGCTAGGCGAGGGGATGTATTGCCCGTGTCAGGTGGGAGCTCAGGTTCGGCCGTCATCGTCTGCTCCTCCTCCTGGGGCTGCGCGGGGTGAGTCACATGACCAGGGTGGCGACAAAAAAGGGCCTCGACTGACAAGAGTCTTTGTCAGTCGAGGCCCGAGATTGACGCAGTGTTACATGCCAATCCAGTGAGCGAAATTCGCGAAATTGTCGGGCACCCGCCGATAGTGGGAGGCCAGATCCTCCACGGTCTGGCGGACCAGCGGCGAATACCTTGTCTGCTGCGGTGCGGCCTTCCGTGCCATTCGAAGGGTCAGGTAAGCCGCATCCGGCTTGCCCGACCACATCTGCGCGCGCGCCAGGTCGGCGTAATGATGGCCAACTCTGGAAGCTGGCAGAGTGTCGAGGGCGATCCCCTCGGCAGCCTCCACCGCGTCGCCGAAGTTGCTCATCTCGGAGTGCGCCGCTACTCGGTGAAGTGCCACATTGGCCGGGCCGAAGGAGCACCACAGCACCTTTTCGGCCGGACCCGTGATCTTGGCAATTCGGAGAGCTTCGCCCAAGTGCCCGGTTACGTCTGTTTCTCGGTTGTCCCGAGCGGCGAGGATTGCGGCCCCGAGGTGCAGTTGGCCAGTTACTACGTTCCGCTCAAGCGAGGGCTCGGCCTGCTTGATCGTACTGAGGCCAGCCAGAACGATCCGCTTGCCGATGTTGTACTGCGCCGCTCGAAGGTAGGCCTGCCCTCGAAAGTACTGACGCAGTGACGCCAGAACGGGATCGGAAGCTCGAACAGCGGCCCAATCGAGCCTGTCCAGAGCGGTCGTGGAAAGGTCGCTGTACCCCAGTTTGCCTGCGATGTCGTAGGCCGACCGATACAGGTACGCCAGAGTTCGCCACATGGCATCGGACGGGGTGAGGTGGGCTGCGGTCGTCGTCTCGTGAATCAGAGCGGGGAGGGCTGCTGCGGCAGCGCGCAGGTTCGTTTCCCGGATAGTTTCGCCCAGCTTCCTGGCCTCGTCAGCCAGGACGGCGTGGGCGCGGGGCAGGATCTCAGGGTCTGGGCCAAGATCATAAACGTCCAGCGCCTCGCGGATCGGCTGAATGAGTTGATCGATCTGGTCTGCACGAAGTTCTTCTATGTAAGGCTGACCCGTAAGCTCATTCACGGATACAGCGAGGGCGCGCGCTACAGCGCCAAGAAAAGCGGCGGTGGCTGGCGCGGTGCCTCGTTCCACTTTGCTGATCAGGGACGCCGAGACGTGGGCTCGATTCGCGAGGCCCTGCTGCGTCAGGTGGCGAAGCACGCGGTTGCGCGCTACTCGCGCGCCGGTGTGTTCGGCAGGACGTACAGGCATACTGGGCTCCTGTTCTGACTTGACAACAGGAACGGTACCCCCGAGATAGCGGGCGGAGCGCAACTTCAGCCCCGCTCCAGTAGGCGTGGGGCTGAAGTTGGTGTGCGGAATCTGAGATGAAGTCAAGGCAACTTCACGGCGTCGTCGTACCCATCCACCTACTCCCGGCCGTTCAGGTGTGCCGGCGGATTTCCGACGCCGCGTTCACACCGGTACCGCACGGACCGGTCCGCGCCCCGGCTCCGGCAATCTCTGCCCGAGCCCCGACCCCGAGGCCCCCGGTTACGACGGGCGTGAACCTTCGATTCGTAACAGGGTGCGGCGCGCCGGTGGTGGAGGTCGCCTTCGAGGCGCGGAGCGGCCCGTGTCACGTGGAGGCGGTCACAGGGCCAGTGGGCGACCCAGGAACTGTTCGACGATGGGGCGGATCTCGCCCTCCACCATGCTGATCTCCAGATCGATGTCGACGGTGGCGCCGACGAAGATCTCCGCTCCTGGGAGCGGGGGCAGGGCGGAGACGCCGAAGTCGCGGCGGTCCACGGTGGTGTGTCCGGTGAACGCCAGGCGGCGGCCGCCGGTGAAGGGGTAGGTGTCCTGGCCGAGGAACTGACCGGTCAGGGTCACCGGGCGGGTGGTGCCCGTGACGGTGAGGTCGCCGTCCAGCTCCCAGTGGCTCTCCGCACGGCGGACCCGGTGGCCGTGGAACTCCATGACGGGGTGCCGGTCGGTGTCGAAGAATTCGGCCGACCGCAGGTGCTGGTCGCGGAACGGGACGCCCGTGTCGACCGTGGCCATCGCGATCCGTACGTCCGCGGTCGTCTCCTCGACCGGGTCGGCGATACGGATGGTGCCCTCGACGTCGGTGAAACGGCCGCGGACCCGGACGAATCCCAGGTGCCGGGCGGTGAAGCCGACGTAGGAGTGCAGGGTGTCGATGTGCCAGGTGCCCTCGGGGGGAACCGCTATTTTCTCGTCGCGGGAATCCGCTGCGGGCGTGGTGCTCATGTCTGTGTTCCTTCGGTGAGTGGGGTGGGGGCGGTCGGCGGCGGGGGTGGTCAGCCGGCGGTGCGGGCGCGTACGTGGGGTGCCACGTGCTCGGCGAACAGTGCTGTCTGGGCCTCGGGGTCGGCGTTGACGGGCCAGAACAGGAACGAGTCGAAGCCGAGCTCGTCGCGGTAGCGCCCCAGGGTCTCCACCCAGAAGCCGGCGGGGCCCGTCAGGCTCTGGCCCTCGGAGGTGGGGCCGCCGTCGGTGATCGTGCCCATCACGTTGTAGACGCGCTGTACGGCCTTCGGGTCGCGGCCGGCGGCGGCCGCCGACTCGTCGAGGATCCGCTGCATCTCCGGGACGCGCTCCGGCGGGGCGTAGGCGTTGGTGGGTAGCCAGCCGTCGCCCAGCCGCCCGGTGATCCGCAGCATGCGCGGCCCGTACGAGCCCACCATGATCGGGACCGGCCGGGGCGGCAGCGGCCCGGGGTGGGCGCCGTTGACCTGGTGGTACTCGCCGTTGATCCGCACCGAGCGCCCGGCCGGGTCGCTCATCGCCTTCATGACCCGCATGGATTCCTCGAAGGCGCTCGCCGCCTGGCCCGGGGAGTACTCAGGACCGCCGTACGCCGCCGTGGCCTGCGGTGCGGCACCCGCCCCGACGCCCAGCACGACCCGGTCGCCGCTGAGCAGGCTCAGGGTCGAGGCGGCCTTGATCAGCTGCGCCGGCGGGCGCAGCACGGTGTTGGCCACGTTGGTGGTGAACGTCAGCCGCTGCGTGGACATGGCCAGCGCGGTCATGAACGTCCATGTCTCCAGGAACTCCGGGTGGTAGAGGTGGTCCTGGATCCCGACGAAGTCCAGGCCGCTGTCCTCGGCGAGGCGGGTCAGGCGCTGTGCGGCCTGCACCCCCGAGGCCGAGGGGTCGATGTTCAGTCCGATGGATCCGGCCGGGATGCTCATGAGTCCCTCTCCTTGGCTTCCGGTGCGAGCCGCCCAGGCGGCCTCTCGTTTATCTGCCGGTACAACTATTGTAGGTACAGATATAATTCCCGGCGGGAGGGGACACACCGATGAGCGACCCAGGATCGGACCCGAGAGCGCTGGCCGCCTGGCGGCACTACCTGCTCTCCTACAACCAGATAACAAGGGCCATGGAGGCCGAGATGGCCGAGCGGGCCGGTATCGGCCTCAGCCAGTACGACGTCCTGCTGCGACTGGCCGAGACCGTCCACGGCCGCATGCGCATGAGCGACCTCGCCGAGGCCGTCGTCTACAGCACGGGAGGGCTGACGCGACTGCTGGGGCGGATGCACACCGCCGGCCTCGTGCGCCGCGCGCCCTCGGAGGAGGACCGGCGCGTCATATACGCCGAACTCACCGAGCGCGGCCGGGAACGGCTCGCGGCGGCGTCCGAGGTCCATCTCGAAGGCATCGAGCGGCACTTCGCCCGGTTTCTCCGCCCCGGCGAAGCGGCGCCTGTCGCCGCCTTCCTCGCCCGTCTCCACCACGCCGACCACGACTGCACCACCAGTCACTGAGCCGGGTGGCGTCCACAGTGCCGGTGGTGCGGACGGTGCCGGTGGTGCGGACGGTGCCGGTGGTGCGGACGGTGCCGGTGGTGCGGACGGCGCCCGGCCGGGCGGCCAGTGGTCAGGCGGGCCGGTGGCCAGGCGGGCCGGTGGTCAGGCGGCCGGTGGTCAGGCGGGCCGGTGGCCAGGCGGGCCGGTGGTCAGGCGGCCGGTGGTCAGGCGGGCCGGTGTGCGCTGTCGTTCCGGTGATCCGCGATCAGATCATCGATCAGGCGCCGGGCGCGGGCCGCACGCACGGGATCGGTGTCCGCGAGGTCGGCGGGGGAAGGCAGCGACGTGGCGAGTCCCCAACCACGCCCCCGTACCCACGTCGCCTCGTCGGCCCCGAGGGCGGCGCGGAAGACGTCCCTGGCTTCCGTGGGCAGGAATGACCACGCGGCCAGCAGGTCGCACGCGGGATCGCCCACGGCCAGCGTCCCGAAGTCGATGACGGCGCTGAGCCGGCCGTCGACGGTGAGCAGGTTGCCGGGCGCGAGGTCCCCGTGGATCCAGACGGGCGGACCGTCCCAGGCCGGTGCCCGCAGGGCCGCTTCCCATACCTCGGTCACCGCGTCGGTGTCGGCCAGGCCCTCCAGGGCGGCGATCCGGGAGCGGACACGCTCCTCGACGGCCGCCGAATCGGCGGGATCACCCATGGGAACGCCACGGAATCCGTTACTCCACTCGGGAGGCGGACCGCCGGCGGAGTCGATCCCCTGGAGTGCCGTGATGAACTCCGCCAGATCCCTCGCCGCCCGGACCGGATCGGTGATGCGCCCGACGGCCGGGTTCTCGCCTTCGAGCCAGCGGTAGACGGACCACGGAAAGGGGTAGCCCTCGGCGGGGATCCCCTGTGCGAGCGGCGTGGGGACGGCGAGCGGCAGGTGCGGAGCGAGGTGCGGCAGCCACCGCTGTTCCCGCTCCACCTGACCGACCCACCTGGAGTAGCGGGGCAGCCGTACGGACATATCCTGGCCGAGCCGATACGTCACGTTGTCCGCGCCGGGCGAGGTGACCGGCGCGAGGGGGAGGTCCGCCCACTGTGGGAACTGCCCCGCGAGCAGTCGGCGTACGAGAGCCGCGTCGGCGTACACCTCGACGGAGGACGAATCATCGGCGGACAAGAGGCAGCTCCTCGAACGGGCTGAATGCTGTGGATTCGATGGATCTGCCATCCCATCCCTCGAAGCGGCGCCTGTCCACCGGTTAATGGAGCGGCTGCCGATCTCCCGATGCCGCCGCGTCCGGAAGCGGGAGAGCGCATTGACTCGATCCCTTTCGCCGTGTCAAGATTTTTTCATTTCCCGTCAAGGTGGAGCACTTTCAGATGCCAGGCAGTGAATCAATCGGATCGCGGATTCAAAGGCTACGGCGTGCTGCCGGAATGTCACAGGAGGTTCTGGCGGGGAAGGACCTTTCCCCCAGCTACATCTCGCTGCTCGAAGCCGGAAAGCGCGAACCGTCCGCCGATGTCATTCGCCTGCTGGCGGAACGGCTCGGCTGCAAGCCCGATTACCTCAGCGGGGCCGGCGCGAAGCCGGACGCCACATCGCTGGAGGTCGAGCTGCGTTACGCGGAGATGACGCTGCGGAACGGGGACGCGCAGGCCGCGCGATCCGGGTTCGAGGAGCTGCGGAAGAAAGTGTCCGTCTCGCAGCACCCGGCCATCTGGTGCGCGGCCGAACTCGGTGTCGCGCAGTCGCTGGAGGCCGGTGGGCAGCTGGAGGAGGCCGTCGCCCGCTTCGAAGCCCTGCGTGAGATGTCGCTGGGGGAGCTGCGGGCCTTCGTTCCCCAGTTCACCGTCGTCATGTCGCTGTGCCGCTGCTACCGGGAGCTGGGCGACCTCTCGCACGCCATCGAGCTCGCCGAAAGCACGCTCGACGAGTTCAAGGCCGCCCAACTGCCGCCCACGGTCACCTACCTGGAACTGCTGTCCACCCTGGTCGGCATCTACTGCGAGCGGGGCGATCTCCACCGGGCCGACTACCTGGCCGCCCGG
Source organism: Streptomyces sp. NPDC051569 (assembly GCF_044454085.1). Taxonomy (NCBI): domain Bacteria; kingdom Bacillati; phylum Actinomycetota; class Actinomycetes; order Kitasatosporales; family Streptomycetaceae; genus Streptomyces; species Streptomyces sp. NPDC051569. Next base: position 392,712 of record NZ_JBITDJ010000004.1, on the reverse strand, counting down.
GCCATCAGGGAAGCCGCCATCGTCACGGACCGGAAGGCCCTGGGAGCGGCTTACTGGAACGCCAGTGTGGTCATGCACCGCCAGGGCCGGTCGAACGAGGCGCTGTCGTTGATCACCAAGGCCCTGGCGATCTATTCCGAGGGTGATGACGAGCGGGCGCTGGCCCGCGTCCGCAACGCCTATGCGGGCGTCCTGCTGCAGTCGGAGGAGCCCGACGCGGACACGGCGAAGAAACTGCTCCAGCAGAGCGCCCAGGTGCTGGGCTCCGTCGGCAGCAGCATCGACGTCGCCTATGTGGAGACGGCGCTGGCCCGTGCCGACCTCATGCTGGGTGATGCCGAGGGAGCCCTGGGGCACGCGGCCCGGGCGCTGGATCTGCTGGGGCCCGAGCACCGGCTGGAGAGCGCGCGTACGCAGCTGGTCCTCGCCGCCGCGCAGCTCACCCTCGGGAATCACGACGCCGCGCAGATCGCCTACGAACGCGGCGCGCTGATGCTGGAGGCGTCCGAGGCCGGACGCCAGGCCGCGTTCGCCTGGTCGGAACTCGCGGAAATCCTTGAGCGGTGCGGCGAGAAGGAACGCGCCCTGTGGGCCTACCGGCAGAGCATGCTCAGCATGGGCCACCGGGGAAGCCTCCTCAGCGGCGCGGATCGGTCCAGCCCCCGGCGCTGACCCAACGCCCGGCGCCCGCCGCCCGGCGCTCAGTCCGCCGGCTGCGGGATCCGGGCCCCCGCGCCGCTCACCCGGATGTGCGGGTCACCCTCCCGCAGCTCCACCGTCAGCAGTCCCGGGCGCCCCAGGTCCTCGCCCTGGTGGAGGGTGAGGACCGACTCGCCCGGTACGGCGCCGAGTTCGCGGGCGTACGCGCCGAAGGCGGCCGCCGCGGCACCCGTCGCCGGGTCTTCGACCACGCCGCCCACCGGGAACGGGTCGCGGACGTGGAAGACCGTCGCCGAGGCGCGCCAGACCAGCTGAAGTGTCGTCAGGTCCAGCCGGTGCATGAGTGCTTCGAGGCGCGCGAAGTCGTACGAGAGGTCCGCGAGCCGGGCGCGGCTCGCGGCGGCGAGGACGAGGTGGCGGGCGCCGGCGAAGGCGATGCGGGGCGGCAGGGCCGGGTCCAGGTCGGTGGCCGGCCAGCCGAGTGCGGTGAGTGCCTCCCGTACGTCCTGCTCGGCCACGCCGGCCACGTACGGCTTGACGCTGGTGAGGGTGGCCCGCAGCGTCCCGTCCGTCTCGGTGACCGTGACCGGTACGGTCCCCGCGCGGGTGGCGAAGACGAGGTCTCCGGGGCCCGTGCGTTCGGCCAGGGCGACGGCGGCGGCGACCGTGGCGTGTCCGCAGAACGGGACCTCCGCCTTCGGGCTGAAGTACCGGACGGTGAAGGCCCGGCCGGACCCGCCGCCGAGTCCCCCGGGCGGCGCGGTGAGGAACGCGGACTCGCTGTATCCCAGCTCCGCCGCGATCGCGAGCATCTCGTCGTCGTGGAGTCCGGCCGCGTCGAGGACCACTCCGGCGGGGTTGCCGCCCCCCGGATCGCTGGAGAAGGCCGTGTACCGGAGGACTTCGGCGGGTGACGTCGTACCGGATGCGCTCTGTGGGCTCATGACTGCGCCAACTCCCCTGTCGGCCGGACGCATTCCCGCCGCGTCGAGAACGACCGAAAAGAGGAAGCTGATCTTATTTTCTACATGGTGTTGATCTTCCGCATGGCGTTCGCGGACACGGAGCGTACGTAAGGTACAACTGAGCGCAGCACGCGGACCCCATCCGGTCGCCCTATGCGTGTTGTGCACCCGACAACAGGGCGCCTTCGCGCTCGACCGTAACGCGAGTGACAGCCGCCGTCAGGGGAGGGGCACATGACACTTGTACACCGCCACGCGCAGGGCACCCACGCACCCGAGCTGAGGGCCGCCGCCGCGCGCCTCGGCCGCCGCCGGTTCCTCACCGGCACCGCGGCCGCCGCCGCGCTCGCCTTCGCCGTCAACCTGCCGGCCACCGGTGCCGCGAGCGCCGCCGAGCTGGACACCAGGAAGATCTCCACGGACCCGTTCACCCTCGGCGTCGCCTCCGGGGACCCGCGCCCGGACGGCATCCTGCTCTGGACCAGGCTCGCGCCCAGCCCGTACGAGGCGGACGGCGGACTGCCCGCGGAACGGGTCTCCGTGCGCTGGGAGGTGGCCGGCGACACCAGCTTCTCCCGGATCGTCACGAGCGGACGGCTCGACGCCCACCCGGAGTTCCACCACAGCGTGCACGTCGACGTCGCCGGTCTCGACGCGGACCGCGTGTACTACTTCCGCTTCCGCGCCGGTACCTGGATCAGCCCGGTCGGCCGCACCCGCACCGCGCCTCTGCGCAACACCGCGATCAGCCGCCTCACCTTCGCCGCCGTCTCCTGCCAGGCGTACCACGACGGCTACTTCACCGCGTACAAGCACCTGGCCGAGGAGGACCTCGATGTCGTCTTCCACCTCGGCGACTATTTGTACGAATACGCCGTGACCGCCGTCGGCGGGGCCCGCAAGTACACCGACCGCCGGCTGCCCGCGCACTTCAACCGCGAGACGGTCACGCTGGAGGACTACCGGCTGCGCTACAGCCTCTACAAGTCGGACGCGGACCTGCGGGCCGCGCACGCCGCGCACCCGTTCGTCGTCACCTGGGACGACCACGAGACGGAGAACAACTACGCGGGCGACACCCCCGAGAACGACGTCCCGCCCGAGGAATTCCTGCTGCGCCGCGCCTCCGCGTACCGCGCGTACTGGGAGAACCAGCCGCTGCGCGCCCCGCAGGAGCCCAAGGGGCCCGACATGCGGCTCTACCGCCGGCTCCAGTTCGGCCGGCTCGCGCAGTTCGACATCCTCGACACCCGGCAGTACCGCTCCGACCAGGCGTACGGGGACGGCTGGCAGGTGCCGGGCCCGGAATCGGAGAACCCCGCGCGCACCCTGACAGGGCAGGCGCAGGAGAGATGGCTGCTGGACGGCTGGAAGAGCTCCACGGCGACCTGGAACGTCATGCCGCAGCAGGTCACGTTCTCCCAGCGGCGCAATCTGCCCACCGCCGACTTCAAGCTGTCGATGGACGCCTGGGACGGCTACCCGGCCTCCCGACAGCGCCTCATGAACGGCGTGGAAGCCGCCGGGCTCAAGAACTTCATGGTGCTGACCGGCGATGTGCACACCGCGAACGCGTACGACCTGAAGAAGGACTGGAACGACCCGGAGTCACGCACCCTGGGCACCGAGATCGTGGCGACCTCGATCTCCAGCGGCAAGGACGGTACGGACAAACCGGCCGACTGGGCAGCGCACATGGCGGCCAACGGGCACATGAAGTTCTACCACGGGCGGCGCGGCTATGTGACCGTGGCGCTCGGCGTCCAGGAGGCACGGGCGGACTTCCGGGCGGTCAGCGCCGTCACCAAGCCCGGCGCCCCGGTCACGACGGTGGGGTCCTTCGTGACCGAGGCGGGCGATCAGGGCCTCAGGCCTGCCTGACCGGCACCGGACGGACAGTCGCACCGGACGGACAGTCGCACCGGACGGACAGTCGGGCGCGGGACACCGGCCCGAGACGTCGTCGGTCCGGTGCGCTCCTGTGTGGTGCGGTCCGGTGCGGTCCCCGGCCGGTTACGCGTCGACGGGGAAGCGGACGCCGATGCGCTCGCGCGCGGCGTCGAGCGTCCGCATCACGGCGAGGGTGCCGTCCAGCGGCACCAGCGGGGACTCCGTCTCGCCGGCCCGCAGGCAGCGCATCACCTCGGCCGCCTCATGCTGCATCCCGCGCAGCTCGCTCTCCAGGGTGAACACCTCGGGCTCCTGGCCCTCCCGGTGCAGGACGATCCGCTGCGGGTCGTACAGACCGGGCACCTCGAACCGGCCCTTCGTGCCGATCACCGACGCGTCCTGCGCGCTCCTGGCCGTGACCGAGCAGGAGAGCAGCGCCTGCGCCCCGGACTCCCAGCCCAGCAGGACACCGGTGTTGAGGTCCACGCCCTCGGGGGAGAGCAGCGCGTCGGCCAGCACCCGGTCCGGCTCGCCCAGCAGGCGCTGAGCGAAGGCCACCGGATACACGCCGAGGTCGAGCAGGGCGCCGCCCCCCAGGTCGGGGTTGCGCAGCCGGTGCTCGGGGTCGGTGGGGCCCACGATGCCGAAGTCGGCGTGGATGGTGTGGATCTCGCCGATCACACCGTCCTTGATCATGTCCACCATGCGCAGGAGAAGGGGATTGCAGTACGTCCACATGGCTTCCATCAGGAAGACGTTCCGCTTCCTGGCCAGCGAGACGAGCTCCTCGGCCTCGCGGGTGTTGAGCGTGAACGGCTTCTCGCACAGCACCGGCTTCCCGGCGGCGAGAGCCAGGCCGGCGGCGGCCCGGTGCGCGGAGTGCGGAGTCGCCACGTAGATGACGTCCACCTCCTCGTCGGCGACGAGCCCGGCCCAGTCGCCGTACGCCCGCTCGATGCCGAACCGGTCCGCGAAGTTCCGCGCGGACGCGTCACTGCGCGACGCCACCGCGACGACCTCGGCCCCGGGCACCCCCAGCACGTCGGTGGTGAACCGCTCGGCGATGCCGCCCGTCGCGAGTACGCCCCAGCGCACAGCTCGGTCCTGTGTCACTTCTACCGCTGTCATAGCTGCCTCAATTTAAACGGTCTCGAACACTCCAGCTGAGCTGAGAGCATAGGTAAGGATTCGACGACATGGAGATACGGATGCCGGACGGCGGTCAGATCACCGCAGGGCAGAACGGACACATACGGCCAGGACAACGGCGTCCGGCACCAACACCAACACCAGGTGAAACCCACGTTCCGGGGCAGCGACCGGCCCCCGGACAGTCAGCCCCCTCACAGGCACCCTCCTCACAGGCACCCTCCCCGGGGCCGGCGTCCCCGGGGCTGACATCCCCGCGGTCACCCTCCCCGCCGCCCACCGGCCCCGCACCCGCGCGCCGCGTCGGACTGCTCGTCACCCTGGTCCTCGGCGGGCTCAACGCACTGCCCCCGCTGTCGATGGACATGTACCTCCCGGCGCTGCCGGAGGTCACCCGCGTACTGGACTCGCCCGCCGCGACCGCGCAGCTCACCCTCACCGCCTGTCTGGCGGGCATGGCGCTCGGTCAGATCATCGTCGGGCCCATGAGCGACAAGTGGGGGCGCCGCAAGCCCCTGATGTTCGGCATGGTCGTCTACATCATCGCCACGGCCATGTGCGCCGTGGCGCCCAGCGTCGAGCTCCTCATCGGCTTCCGCCTGCTCCAGGGGCTCGCCGGCGCGGCGGGCATCGTCATCTCCCGCGCGATCGTGCGTGACCTGTTCGACGGCGACGAGATGGCCCGCTTCTTCTCCACGCTGATGCTGATCTCCGGCGTCGCGCCGGTCATCGCGCCCGTCATCGGCGGCCAGGTGCTGCGCCTGACCGACTGGCGCGGCATCTTCGTCATCCTCACGGTGGTGGGGACGCTCCTGACCTTCGTCGTCTGGAAGTGGCTGGACGACACGCTGGCGCCGGAGAACCGGCACAGCGGCGGGGTCGGTGAGGCGCTGCGTACGATGCGCGGGCTGATCGGCGACCGGGTCTTCGCCGGCTACGTGCTGTCGGGCGGGCTCGCCTTCGCCGCGCTGTTCGCGTACATCTCCGCCTCGCCGTTCGTGGTGCAGGAGATCTACGGTGCCTCGCCGCAGACCTTCAGCCTGCTCTTCGCCGTCAACTCGATCGGTCTGATGGCAGTCGGCCAGCTCAACGGCAAGGTGCTGGTCGGCCGGGTCAGCATGGACCGGGTGCTCGGCCTCGGACTCGCCGTCATCGCGCTCGCCGGGCTGGCGCTGCTGCTGATGACCACCGGTGTGTTCGGTCCTGTGGGGCTCTTCCCGATCGCGGCGGCGCTGTTCGTGCTGATGTCCGCGATGGGCCTGGCGCTGCCGAACACCAACGCCCAGGCGCTGATGCGGGCCCCGCACGCCGCGGGTTCCGCCTCCGCCCTCATCGGTACGTCGTCCTTCCTGATCGGCGCCATCGCCTCGCCGCTCGTCGGCGTCGCGGGCGAGGGGACCGCGGTCCCGATGGCCGTCGTCCAGGTGGTGTGCGCGGTCGGCGCGGTCGGCTGCTTCCTGGGGCTCGTACGTCCCTGGCAGCACCGGCACCCCAGGGAACGGCGGGAGAACCCGGCCGTCGCCTGAGTCACGTCCGGCCGATGCGCGACCGAGGGTCCGGGGCCCTCGGTCGCCGGGCCCTCGGTCGCCGGGCCCTCAGTCGCGGTGTGGGTAGCCGGTCAGATGAGGGATGTCCTTCTCGTCGGTCCAGCGGAAGAGACCGGCGGCCGTGGTCTCTCCGCCGGGCAACCGGATGTTGGACGGCAGGATCGCGGGCGTCCCGGTGGTGAGGTCCACCGTCACCGGGGTGCCGCCGCCCGCCAGCGCGTCCGCCGGGGACCGGGCGTCCGTCGCGCCGTACGCCGTGCCGTCGTCGGTGACGGTGGTCAGCGTGAGCGGCTTGGTGCCGTCCGGCTCCTCGAAGCAGTACGCCGTCTTCGCGACCAGGTCGAAGGCGAGCCTCCCGGCGACCAGGTAGTGGCCCACGGGGGAGGCGATCAGCCGCGGGTCGTCGCCCGGGGCGATCGCCGGTTTCCGGCACTGCGCCTGGGCCACGGCGGCGCCGGTCGCGGTGTCGTGCAGCGCCCAGATCTCGTGCGTGCCGGCGTCCTTGGCGCCCTTCTTCTTCTGCCACTTGGCGAGCAGATAGCCGTGGGCCATCGAGGCGGGCACACCGGAGGCGGGATCGGTGTCCTTCGGCGCGACCTTCCGGCTGAACCAGCCGCCGCGTACCCAGAATTCCCTGGCGCCGCTGACCAGCAGCCCCTGGCCGGTCGTCCCGCGCACCTCGGTCAGCTTCCGGCACTGCGCGCAGCCCTTGGGATAACCGAGCGAGGCGGGCGCGACCTGGACCACGTCGCCCGTCGCCGGGTCGACGACGGCGCTGGCCGCCTTGCCGTCACTAATCAGGATGGAGGGTCCGGTCGCGGTGACGATCGGCGCGTCGGGCCAGGGCACCTCCACCCGTCGCCGGGAGCCGTCTGCCGCGTCGTACACATCGAGGGACACGATGAAGTCCGACGGGGTCAGCGCGTCCGTTTCGAGCCGTCCGTACGACCAGGTGACGAAGAACTCCCGCTCCGCCTGGGTCACCGAGAGCAGCCGGGGGAAGCGGTCGGGGGAGAAGAGCGACCGCCAGGGCGGACCGTCCCAGTCGTGCTCCCCGGTACCGGGGTCCAGGGTCCGCAGCCGGAACTGGAGACCGTTGACCCGCTCCAGATAGGCGATACGGCCCGCCGCGCCCGCGACCGCGTAATCCGGGGAGGCGGGGGCGATGTCCCAGCCGCGCGTCGTGTCGAACGTGGACGGCACGGTCAGCTGAGTCACCCTGACCGGGCTGCTCACGACCGGCTTCCTGGGGCCCTCGGCCCCCTTGGTGTCCCGCTTCGCGCCACAGGTGGCGAGCAGGAGGATCAGGGCGAGCACGATCACGCCGCCCACCAGGACCCCGCGTACGACCCTCTGTCTCATGGTCCCCCCGTGAGAGCTACTGCCGGGCAGGTGAGAGTCACTGCCGGACGACGGCGTCAGAGTAGCAACCGCGCATGACTCCTTCGCAGTTCGATCCCCCTCTACGGTCCGGCACCGCACCGGCGCCGCCCCTCGTCGCCGGGCGGTCTAAAATTCGGCGGTGAACGCCACCCTCCCCACCGCGGAAGCCCTGCGCGCCGCGCTCGCCGGACTCCTCGACGGGCTGCCGCCCAAGCAGGCCGCCCAGGCCGTCGAGCGCCTGATCGCCAACTACCGGGGCACCACCCCGACGGACGCGCCCGTGCTCCGCGACCGGTCCGACGTGGCCGCCTACGCCGCGTACCGGATGCCCGCGACGTTCGAGGCGGTACGGGCCGCGCTGGACGGCCTCGCCGCCGCCGCGCCCGACTGGGCCCCCGGCAGCCACGTGGACGTGGGCGGTGGCACCGGCGCCGCGATCTGGGCGGCGGACGCGACCTGGGCGGAGCCCCGTACCACCACCGTGCTGGACTGGGCCGAGCCCGCACTCGCCCTCGGGCGCGAGCTGGCCGGGACGTCCGGGACCCCCGCGCTGCGCGACGCCGCATGGCGGCAGGCCAGGATCGGTGCCGCGCTGAAGCTGCCGGAGAGCGACCTGGTGACGGTCTCCTACGTACTCAAGGAACTCACCGAGCGGGACCGGGGCGCGCTCGTCGCCGAGGCCGCGCGGGCCGCGCGGGCCGTGGTGATCGTGGAGCCCGGCACCCCCGACGGCTATCTGCGGATCATCGAGGCCCGGGACCAGCTGATCGCGGCGGGCATGCGGATCGCGGCGCCCTGCCCGCACAGCGGTGCCTGCCCGATCGAGCCGGGCGCGGACTGGTGCCACTTCGCGGCGCGGGTCAGCCGCTCCTCGCTGCACCGTCAGGTCAAGGGCGGCTCGCTGCCGTACGAGGACGAGAAGTTCAGCTACGTCGCGGCGGTGCGCTTCGCGGCGCGGCCGGTGCCCGCGCGGGTGACGCGCAAGCCGCAGATCCGCAAGGGGCAGGTGCTGCTGGAGCTGTGCACGGCGGACGACGGGCTGCGGCGGGAGACGGTGGCCAAGCGGCACGGCCCGCTGTACCGGGCGGCGCGGGACACGGCGTGGGGCGACGCGTGGCCGCCGCCGCACACCGGGCCCGAGGGGCCGGACGCGTCAGACGCGTAGCTCCTGCGTGCAGCACTTCACGCTGCCGCCGCCCTTGAGCAGCTCACCGAGGTCCATGCCGATCGGCTCGAACCCGCGCTCGCGCAGCGGCGCGTAGAGCCCGGCCGCGGCCTGCGGCAGCAGCACATGGCGGCCGTCGCTCACCGCGTTGAGGCCGAGCGCCGCTGCCTCCTCCTCGCCGGCGATGAGCGCGCCGGGGAAGAGCCGGGCGAGGACGGCCCGGCTGCCCGGGGAGAAGGCGCCGGGGTAGTACATGATCTCGTCGGCCGCGTCGTCCAGGACACAGAGCGCGGTGTCCAGGTGGTAGTAGCGCGGGTCGACGAGGTCCAGGCCGATCACGGGCCGGCCGAAGAACTCCTGCGCCTCGTCGTGCGAGAGCGGGCTGGACCGGAAGCCGCGCCCGGCCAGCAGGTACGAGGCGGTGACGGCGAAGTCACCCTCGCCCTCGTTGATGTGCGCGGGCTCGTGGATCTCGGTGTAGCCGTGCGCGCGGAACCAGCCCAGGTGCGCCTCGGCCTCGCCGGTCCGTTCCGGATGGGCGAAGCGGGCGCCGAGCACCCGGCCGTCGATGACCGTGGCGCCGTTCGCCGCGAACACCATGTCGGGCAGTCCGGGGTCCGGCTCCAGGAACGAGACGGAGTGACCGAGCGCCAGATAGCGGTCGCGGAGGTCTTCCCACTGGGCGAGGGCGAGCGGCAGGTCCACCGGCTTCGCCGGGTCCATCCAGGGGTTGATCGAGTACGTCACCCTGAAGTGGTGCGGCGGGCACATGAGATAGCTGCGGGGCGAGGCGGTACGCGGCGGGGCGGTACGCGGAGATGATGCGTCACGAGGCAACGAGGGCTCCTCACGAGCGGCGGTGCGCACGACGTGTGCGTGGAAGCCATGGTCCGCCCCGGGGAGCGGTTGCGCTGTGATCCGTTCGGGTGATTCCCGGACGCCCATCCGGGGGAGACGTGCCGTGTCGCCCGGCACCTGACCCGACCCGGCACGGCAAGGGGCGGGTGTGTCGAACGCCACCGGCGCGGAGTGGCCGCCGTCGGTGGTTCATATCGGCACATAAGCCGTGATGTTCCCCGCCCGGAGGCCCTGGCCCGCCGACCCCGGTTGGGGAGGACGGCCACCTGAGGAGCAGGATGGTGCGACCATGGAAAAGAGTCCGCAGGGGCGAGCGTGAAGTGTGAGGGGATAGATGGGCGACGATTTCGGCCGCTACCGCGGCACGGAGAGCAGGATTCCCCAGTGGCTGCGCAGGCGTCCCAGGAAAAGTGCCGGTGGTTCGGCGCTGGAAGGTGACGCGGCCGGCCGGGAGGCGCTGCTCGTCGCCGTCGCCGAGGCCGGTATGCCCATCGCGCCCGCCGCGCACCCGGTCGGCTACCGGTGCTCCTGTGACCGGATCGGCTGTCCCACCCCGGCCCGACACCCCATCTCCTTCGCCTGGCAGACCCAGTCCACGACGGACCGCGCCCAGGTCGAGCGGTGGGCCCGCAATCAGCCCGAGGCCAATTTCATCACCGCGACCGGCATGATCCACGACGTGCTGGACGTCCCGCTCGAAGCGGGCAGCCGCGCGCTGGAGCGCCTGCTGGACGAGGGCGTCGAGGTAGGCCCGGTGGCCGACTCGGGTGGCGACCGGATGCTCTTCTTCACCGCGACCCGGGGCACCCCGGAGGACGAGGACGAGTGGTGGCCCTGTGAGCTGGACTGCCACCCCGAGACCATGGACGAGCACCCGGGCCTGCGCTGGCACTGCCGGGGCAGTTATGTCCTCGTACCGCCGGCGCGACTGCCCGGCGACCTCGCCGTGACCTGGCTGCGCGGCCCGGAGCACCCGCTCCCGGACCCGCTGACGCTGCTGGAGATCCTCACCGACGCGTGCGCGCGTTACGCGGGCGAGAACGGCGAACTGGATCCGCACGCGGTGGCCTGGCCCCTCGGCCGCTAGGCCCTGTACGGACCGCCGCCCGGCCCGCTGCCCCGGGCGGGGGCGGACCTGGGGTGTGTGCGGACCGGGCTGCGTGCGGACCTGGGCAGCGCGGGCCGGTGGTCCTACGAGCCTTTCGCCCCCGTGACCCCCTGGAGGCGGCCCGACACCACCACGAGGGGGCTGGCCGCGCCCTTGCGGGGGACCAGGACGGTCTGGCTGGAGACCCATTCCTTGGTGAGCGAGGTCTTCACCTCGCCCTTCATCAGCGCGGCCACATCGTCGTTCACCGCCGGGCGGTAGCCCGGCGCGCCTGTCTGGCGTTCGAAGTAGCGGGTGGCGAAGAAGACCAGCGCGTCGCCGTCCTCGGTCGTCAGCCCGAGCGGCTCGAAGTCGCCGTCGCCCAGCGGCTGGTCGACGTACTGCGTGGCCTGCCCGGGCAGTCGCGCCTTCTTGTCGCGGTCGGCCCGCCACGCGTCCGTGTGGGGGCCGTCCGCGAAGTGCCCCGGCCGGCCGCTGTCCAGGTACGAGGCGTATTCCGCGCTCAGCTTCTCCGGCGCCACCGACAGCGTCGTGCTGTCCGGCCGTACCGCCTCGGCCCAGCCGTCCTTGTCCGTCTTGAAGACGGGGATCTCGTCCGGGGAGAGGATCGACAGATACGCGACCTCCCACTGCCGGTCGGGCCCGCCGCGCACGAAGACGAGCAGCCAGTGGTTGTCGCCGGGGCCGCTGTCCACGTCGCGGTTGCTGTCGGTGTCCGCGACGAACCACCTCGGCCAGCCGGCCTTCTTCGGGATCGTGAACGTCGCGTCGGTCAGCCGCAGCGGCTGGTGCCCGGGATTGCCGTCCGGGCTCGTGATGTGCCGCGCCTTCAGGCCCGCCTGGTTGATCGCACTGAGCGCGCCCGTCACCCGCCCCGCGTCGAGCGCCGGGTCGTACGCCTTGTCCGCCTTGTTGTAGGCGTCGGTGAAGTCCTTCAGGGCCTGCGCGGCCTCACTCCGCTCCGCCGACGGCAGGACCGCCAGTTCCCCGTGCACTGTCACGCACGCGCTCGCCGTCAACGACAGCACCGTCACCGTCGCGAGTCCCGCCGCTGCCCGAATCGGCCTTCCCAGCCTGCTCATCGGCCGCCTTCTGCTCCTTGACCCCCACTGACCGTCCGAACCCTACCGGGGCCAGGAACAGAGCGAGCGTCGGGACCAGATACAGGCACCACACGACGACTTGAAGCACCGTCGGGTCGGGCTGGAAGTTGAAGACGCCCTTCAGCAGCGTGCCGTACCAGCTGGACGGCGGAATCGCCGAGCTGATGTCGAAGGCCTGGCTGGACAGCCCGCCGAGGAAGCGTGCCTCCTGCAGGTCGTGGACGCCGTACGCGAGCACGCCCGCCGCGACGACCACCAGCATCCCGCCGGTCCAGGTGAAGAACTTGGCCAGATTGATCTTCAGCGCGCCCCGGTAGAAGAGCCAGCCCAGCACCACCGCGCTGGCGATACCGAGCAGCACGCCGACCAGCGGTCCCGGGGTGCCGTCCGAGGAGGCACGCACCGACGCCCAGACGAACAGCGCCGTCTCCAGGCCCTCCCGGCCCACCGCCAGGAACGCCGTCGCGACCAGCGCGCCCGTGCCGAGCTGGAGCGCCGCGTCCAGCTTGGCGCCCAGCTCCTTCTTCAGATGCCGCGCCGTGCGCCGCATCCAGAAGACCATCCAGGTGACCAGGCCGACCGCGAGGACCGACAGCGAACCGCCGAGCGCCTCCTGCGCCTCGAACGTCAGCTCCTGCGAGCCGAATTCGAGCGCGAAGCCGAAACCGAGCGCGACGGCGATCGCGATCCCGATACCGATCCAGATGGGCCGCAGCGCGTCGCGCCGGCCCGTCTTCACCAGATAGGCGATGAGGATGCAGACCACGAGGCTGGCCTCAAGGCCCTCGCGCAGACCGATGAGATAGTTGCCGAACACGTCGGAACTCCTTTATCTGACTCAGGAGATCAGGGCCCGGCCCCACCAGTCGTCCGTGTCCCGGACGCCCGGCGGGACCGCGAAGACCGCTGAACCCACGTGCTGGATGTACTGGTTGAGCGCGTCGGAACGCGCGAGTGACCGCTGTACGGGGATGAACGCGTCCCGCACGTCGCGCTGGTACGCGAGGAAGAACAGCCCGGCGTCGAGGCGGCCCAGGCCGTCCGTACCGTCCGTGAAGGAGTAGCCCCGGCGCAGCATCATGGCGCCGTGGTGGGAGTCCGGGTGCGCGAGGCGCACATGCGAGGTCGGCAGCATCGCCTTCAGGCTGGGCCGGTCGTGCTCGTGCGCCTTGCCGACGGCCGCGCCCTCGCCCTTGTCCCGCCCGAAGACGTCCTCCTGCTCCCGCAGGGACGTACGGTCCCAGACCTCGATCCGCATGGAGATCCGGCGGGCCACCAGATAGGAGCCGCCCGCCATCCAGGCGCTGCCGTCCTTCGCCGCCGCCCAGACGTGCCGGTCGAGCGCGGCGGTGTCCGTGCCGGCGATGTTGCTGGTGCCGTCCTTGAAGCCGAAGAGATTGCGCGGGGTCTGGGCGTCGGGCGTCGTCGACGACGTCTTGCCGAAGCCGAGCTGCGACCAGCGCACCGCGACCTTCCCGAACCCGATCCGCGCGAGATTGCGGATCGCGTGCACCGCGATCTGCGGATCGTCCGCACACGCCTGGACGCACAGATCGCCGCCGCCGCGCGCCGGGTCGAGATTGTCGCCGGGGAACTTCGGCAGGTCGACGAGCGCCTCCGGGCGCTGCCCCTCCAGGCCGAAGCGGTCCTTCGCGAAGAGCGACGGGCCGAATCCGATCGTCAGGGTGAGCCGGGACGGCTGGAGACCCAGCGCCTCGCCCGTGTCGTCCGGCGGGGCCTCGGGGAGACCGCCGTACGCGCCCTCACCGACCGCGTGGCCCGCCGTCATCCGTTCGGCGGCCCGCGTCCAGTCCTTGAGCAGCTGGGCCAGTTCCGCGCGGTCCTTCGTCGTCACGTCGAACGCGGCGAAGTGCAGCCGGTCCTGGACGGCGGTGGCGATACCGGCCTGGTGCGCGCCGTGGAACGCGACCGCCGCACCCGTGTCGGCCGCGGGTACGACCGTGTCACCATCCCGCAGGGCCGCCGCCGCACCCCCGGCCGCGGCGGCGCCGAGTGCGATCCCGGCACCGCCCCAGCCGAGCAGCGCACGCCGGGAGGGCGCGCGGGACGCCGGCTGGTCGCCGCCCGCCGCCGTGGGTGTGGGCTCCGCTGTTTCGTCCGGCATGCCGAGGGTTCCTTACTTGACGACGGCGGCGGCGAGCTTGGAGAGCGGCTCGGCCAGCGCGTTCACACCGTCCGAGAGCTCCTTGCGCTCCGCCTCGCCGACCTTCTCGTACGAGGTGAAGTCGTACGAGTCCGCCGCCGTGCGGTACTTGTCGAGCAGCGTGTTGAGCGCGGCGAACTGCTTGTCCAGCTCGGTCACCAGCGCCGGGTCGTTCTTCGACGCGACCGGCTTGAGCAGCTCGTACGACTGCTGGGCGCCTTCCACGTTCGCCTTGAAGTCGACGAGGTCGGTGTGGCTGTAGCGCTCTTCCTCACCGGTGACCTTGCCGGAGGCGACCTCGTCCAGCAGTTCCTTGGCGCCGTTGGCCATGGAGGTCGGGGTGATCTCGGCCTTGCCGACACGGGTCTGCCAGTCGGTGAGGTCCTTGTCGAGGGCGTCGGCGAGCGCGGTGGCGTCCGGGCCGAGCTTCTTGTCCTCCCAGAGTTCCTTCTCCAGCCGGTGCCAGCCGGTCCACTTCTGACCGTCCTCCAGGCCGTCGGCCCGCACGTCGACCTTCGGGTCGATGTCTCCGAAGGACTCGGCGACCGGCTCGGTGCGCTCCCAGCCGATACGGGAGGTGGCGTACGCCTTCTTGGCGGCCTCGATGTCACCGGCGCGCACGGCGTCGGTGAAGACCTTGACCTTCGGCAGCGTCGCGTCGGCCTGCTCCTGGACGTACTTGCGGTACGAGGCGACGGCGGCATCCATCTCGGGGCTGCGCTTGACGGTCGAACCGCCGGTGACGGTGACCTTCTGGCGGATGCCGTCGCCCGTCATGCCGGGCTTGCAGGCGATCTCGTACGTACCGGCCTTGACTTCGGCGGTGACCTTGGCCTTGGTGCCGGGGCCGATGTTCTCGCGCTCGCTGACGATCCGGTCGTCCGGGAAGAGGATGTAGACCTCGGTGACCTTGGAGCCCTTGTTCTCGATGGCCAGCTCGACGTGGCCGGCCGGGAACTCCTTCTTGGACACCTCGCAGGAGTCGTCCTTCGCGATGACCCCGACGACGCCGTCGGCGCCGGAGCCGCCCTTGGCGTCGCTCTTCTCGGCGCAGCCCGTGACCACGGTCAGGGCGGCCACCGCGGCGGTGGCGGCGACGACGGAGAGGCGGACAGGTCGCATACGGGGCTCCACGATGGAAGGAATACGTCGGGGGACGTGCGGGGACAGGCGAGCGACACAGAAGTGAGGCGGACCTAACTTAACCGAGCCTTGCCTTAGCTGTTCCCCCTCCTGCGGTGATTCAGCTCTCACTCTTCCGGCCGGATACGAGCAGGTCACGCCCGTTTCAAGATCATCCCAAGAATGCTTAAAGCAATGGTCAAAAAGTCCGCTTCGGGACCACCAGCGGGGCCCCCGTCCCCGGATGCGGGAACACCTCGACGGGCTGTCGGTAGACCCGGCTCAGCAGTTCGTCGCGGAAGATCCCGGCGGGCGGACCCACGGCCGCGATCCGCCCGTCATGCAGCACGGCGGTCCGGTCCGCGTATGCCGCGGCCAGCCCCAGGTCGTGCAGCACGACCACGACGGCGTCACCGGCCGCCGCCCGCTCCCGGCAGATCCGCAGGACCAGTTCCTGATGGCGCAGGTCGAGTGCGGCCGTCGGCTCGTCGAGCAGCAGCAGCGGAGCGCGCTGCGCGAGCACCCGGGCGAGCGCGACCCGGGCCCGTTCCCCGCCGGACAGCGCGGAGAAGGGGCGCGCGGCGAACTCGGCGACCTCGGTGGCGGCCATCGCCTCGGCGACCGCCACCTCGTCCTCGTCCGCCCGCTCGGTCCCGGCCCAGGGCGCCCGGCCCATCCGGACGACCTCCGCGACCGGGAAGGGGAAGGACAGCGTGGCCGCCTGCGGAAGTACCGAGCGGCGCAGGGCGAGTTCGGGCGCCGACCACTCCGGGGCCGGGCGCCCACCGATCCGTACCTCGCCCCGGTCGGGACGCAGATCGGCGGCGAGCGCGGCGAGGAGGGTCGACTTCCCGGCGCCGTTGGGCCCGACGAGCGCGAGCACCTCCCCGGCGCGCGCGGTGAGTTCGATCCCGGCCAGCACCTCGTGTTGTCCGAGCCGCAGATGGAGCCCGCGGACCTCGGCGACGGGGGTGCCCGGGGCGGCGGGGGCGGGCAGCACGCGCCCGCGCGGTGCGAACAGACTTCTCAGGCTCATGCCCAGCCTCCCTGCTTGCGACGGGTTCTGCGCAGCAGCCAGAAGAAGAAGGGGCTGCCGAAGAGGGCGGTGAGGACGCCCAGCGGGAGTTCCGCCGGGGCCGCGACCGTGCGGGCCGCCAGGTCGCCCGCCACCAGGATCACCGCGCCGCCGAGTGCGCTGCCCGGGATCAGGAAGCGGTGGCCGGGCCCGGCCGCCATCCGCAGCAGGTGCGGCACCAGCAGGCCCACGAAGGTGATGATCCCGGCCACGGCGACCGCCGCGGCGGTGAGCAGGGCGACGACCAGCACCAGCGCGATACGGAGCCGCTCGACGTCCACCCCGAGGTGCCGGGCCGGGCGTTCGCCGAGGGCGAGGAGGTCCAGCTTCCGCGCGGAGAAGGGCGCGACCGCCAGTCCGGCCAGCGCGCACGGCAGTACGGCGAGGACCTTCGGCCAGGTCGCCTGCGCCAGCGAACCGAGCTGCCAAAATGTGATCTGGGTGATCTGCGCGTTGTCCGCGAAGAAGATGAAGAGCCCGATCAGCGCCCCCGCGAAGGCGTTCACCGCGATGCCGGTGAGGATGAGGGTGACCACTTCCGTACGGCCGCCCGACCGGGACAGCACGTACACCAGCAGGACGGTCCCGAGTCCGGCGACGAACGCGCAGACCGTCACCGTCCAGTTGCCGAAGAAGCTCAGGCCCAGCGCGATCGAGGCGACCGCGCCGACCGCCGCGCCCGACGAGATCCCGATGACGCCGGGCTCGGCGAGCGGATTGCCGAACACGCCCTGCATCAGCGCGCCCGCGCAGCCGAGTGACGCGCCGACGAGGAGGGCGAGGACGACGCGGGGCAGCCGGACGTTCCACAGGACGCTCTCCCCGACGCGGTCGAGCGCGGCGCCGCCGAGCCCGATCCGGTGCTGGAGGGAGGCGAGGACATCCCCGAGGGGGATGTGGTAGGCGCCGATCCCGGCGGAGAGCAGGCACAGGACGAGCAGTGCGGCCGCCAGTCCGACGGTCAGCAGGGCGGTGGTGCCGGGGAGCCGACTCGTTTCCGGGGCGCGGGCCGGAACCGGTGGTGCGGGCGCGGCGGAGGTCGTCGTCACGTCACTTCCCGTTCGCGTAAAGCTGTTCGACGATCGACTTCAGCACCTGGTCCGTGCGTGGTCCGTAGTTCAGCAGCACTCCGTCGTCGACGGAGATGACCCTGCGGTCCATTCCGGCCGGGGTCTCGGCGACGCCCGGGATCTTCACCAGGCCGTCCATCCCGTCCACCGACGCCAGGCCCTTCGTCATCACCAGGATCGCGTCGGGCGCGGCCTTCGCCAGCGCCTCACTCGTGATCGGGGTGAAGTCCTTCCGCAGCCCGGACTCCTTGCCCGCGTCGACGGCCCCGGCGGCCTCCAGCAGCGAACTCGCCCCGGAGTCGGCGCCACCGAGCAGATAGACGGCGGCCGAGCCGCGCACGTAGAGGAAGGCGACGCGCGGCTTCTTCCCGCCCTCGGGGGTGGGAATGTCCTTCTGTACGGCGGCGATCCGCTCCTCCGTACGCTTCTTCAGCTCACTGCCGGAGGCCGGCAGGCCCAGGGCGGCGGCCACGGTGTCGATCCGCCTCCCGACGTCGGCGAGGCTCTTCGCCGGTTCGACGACGAGCAGCGGGACGCCCGCGTCCCGGATCTGTCCGATGGCCTCCACCGGGCCGGTGGTGGTGTCGGCGATGACGAGCGTCGGTTTGAGCGACAGCACGCTCTCGGCCGAGACGTCGTGGGCCCGCGTCACCACCGGCAGCTTCGCGGCCTGTTCGAAGGTGGCGGTGATGTCCCGGGCCACGACGCGGTCGCCGAGACCGAGGGTGAAGACGATCTCGCTCAGGGAGCCGGTGAGCGGCACGATCCGGTCGGCCGAAGAGACCGTGACCCGCTTGCCGTCTGCCGAGACGACCGTGACGGGCAACTCCGGCCGGGCCGGGGTCGACAGGGGCTCGACGCGGTCGGCCGAAGCGGCACCCGCGTGGGGCGCGGCCTTCGGGGCCGAACCACTCGTACCGCTGTCACCGCAGCCGGTGGTGACCAGGGCGAGGGCGAGCACGGAGAGAAGCGCACCCGCCAGACGTGATCTGCGCACGGAGTGCACCGTCCTGTCGTTCTAGCTGTCGCCGGCGGAAGGGGTTCCCGCACAAGCAGAAGATAGCTTAGGTTAGCCTTACCTCGTCAGTCGGGGTTGCGCCGTTCGAACTCGGTTTCCCCCGGCATGTCCAGGATGTTTTCGGACGTCTTGTCGACGTTTCTCAGACGTATTGACGTATTGACGTATTTCAGACGTGGAGTGGCTTGATGCTGTCCTTCAGACCCGTGCGCGCGTTCGTCGTCGCGCTCCTCGTCGCTCTGCCGGTGGCTCTGCTCCCGGCGGGCGGCGCACAGGCGGCGAGCCGTACGGTCCAGGGCGGCAGGCTCGACTGGGGCATCAAGTCGTCCTTCCAGAGCTACGTCACCGGGCCGATCGCGCAAGGCGGTTGGAGCCTGAACGGAGGCGCCGCCACGGTCGGCGGGAGCCAGTTCCGCTTCCACTCGGCCGCCGGTTCCTACGACTCGGGCACCGGAGCCTTCCGGGCCGGTTTCTCGGGCGGCGTCCGGTTCGTCGGCCACCGGAAGAGCGACGGCTCGTACGAGCTCGACCTCACCATCAGCCGTCCCACGGTGCGCGTCTCCGGCGGCGGTGGCACCCTCTACGCGGACATGGTCAGCAAGGAGAAGGAGTCGGGCAGGGTCACCACCACGTACCAGGTGCCGCTGGCCGCGCTCAATCTCTCCGGAATCAACATGGTGGGCGGCGGCAACCGCGTCGCCCTCAACTCCGTCCCGGCCACCCTCACTTCCCAGGGCGCGACCGCCTTCGCCGGGTACTACACGGCGGGTACGGCGCTCGACCCGATCAGCCTCTCCGTGGATGTCGCGGCCGAACAGAAGCCTGCCGGGAAGCCCGGCGGCGGCAGCCAGGGCGCGAGCGGAGGCCAGGACGCGGGCGGGAAGGCCGGGAGCGGCGGGCAGGAGACCGAGGGCGGGAAGAAGCAGACCGCCGGGGCCTTCCAGGACGCCGCCGTGGACTGGGGCATCCGTCGTACCTACCGCGAGTACGTCACCGGCTCCATCGCCCAGGGCACCTGGACACTGAGCGGCGGTGCCGAGGACGGCGGCGCGCTGTTCCGCTTCCCGCGCGGGAAGGGCACGTACGACGCCGGGAAGGCGACGCTCGACGCGGACTTCGCGGGCAGCGTCCGCTTCACCGGCACCGGACTGGACCTGACGCTGAGCAAGGTCTCCGTCCGGGTCGAGGACGGCACGGGCACCCTGTCCGCCGATGTCGCCGACGCCACCACCACCGGTGCTCCCCGCAAGGCCGTCCCGCTGGTCACCTTCACGGCCCGGGGATTCAAGCCGAAGGCCGGACTCGCCTCGATCACCGAGGCCCCCGCGAGGCTGACCGCGCAGGGCGCGAAGGCATTCGGCTCGCTGTACGCGGCGGGCACCGTGATGGACCCCGTCTCGCTCGCCGTGACCGTCGACAAGAAGGCCGAACTGCCCGCCCTGCCCGACCTGGGCAGTGACGTGACCGTCGCCGCCCAGCCGGAGACCCCGGCCGTCACCGCGAGCCCGGAGACCGGGACGGCGGCCACCGCGCCGCCCTCCTCGTCCGCCGGCGCGGGGACGTACGGGGCGATCGGCGCCGGTGTGCTGGTCGTCGCGGGACTCGGCTTCCTCGCCGTCCGCAGGAACCGGCGCGGCACCCCCGGCACCGGCGCGAACTGACGCCCCGCGTCACGGACCCGCCGGCGCCGCGCACACCACACGTGGCGCACACCACACGCCGCACACACCACGCCGTACAGGCACCACCCGCATCACCCGCACGGCTCCGTCCGTGCCCCCTCTCACACGTAGTCACCACGCCTTCGAGGAGAACCCGACCCATGGCAGCCACCCGCCGCCCCATAGCCCTCGCCGCGGCCATCACGACCGTCGCCGCCCTCGGCGCCACCGCCTTCACCCTCCCGGCGCTCGCCGCCGCGCCCGCCGCCGCCCCGGTGATGGACCTGTCGGACGGCACCCTGAACTGGGGCCTCAAGGAGTCCTTCCGCCGCTATGTGGCCCTCGCCGCGGCGGGCACCATCTCCGCCACGGACGGTGCCACCCAGGCCGCCGGCAACGGCGCGTTCACCTTCTCCAACGGCACCGGTTCGTACGACCCGAGCACGCACAACGTGACCACGGACTTCGACGGCGCCGTGCGGTTCTCCTCCACCGCGCACGGCTTCGACATCAAGGTCAGCGATGTGAAGTTCGTGACCGAGGGCACCGGCGGCGCCATCGAGGCGGACGTCACCCTCAACGGCGCCACCCAGGACGACATCAAGCTCGCGTCGATCGACCTGGCGGGCATCCGCCCGGAGACCGCCGGCGGCACGATGGTCTTCAAGGACGTCCCGACCACGCTGACCGCCGACGGCGCGAAGGCGTTCAACGGCATGTACGCGGAGGGCACGGAGCTCGACAAGGCGACGCTCGCCGTCAAGTACTCGACGCCCAGCACGCCGACCCCGACCCCGACGCCCACGGAGGAGGCGCCCACCCCGACGCCCACGCCGACCGAGACCACTCCCACGGACGAGCCGACCACCCAGCCGCCGACGCAGCCCGCCCCGACCCCGTCGGAGAGCGCTCCGGAGTCCGAGGAGCCGCCGGCCGAGAGCGACGGCACGATCGTCGACGGCAATCTGAACTGGGGCGTCAAGGAGTCCTTCCGGACGTACGTCACCGGTCCGATCGCCCAGGGCAAGGTCGAACTGGGTGGCGGCGCCGAGGAGTCCGGCGCCTCCTACCGCTTCCCCGACGCCACCGGTTCCTTCGACGCGGACAGCGGTGACCTCTCGGCGTCCTTCGCCGGTACGGTCCGCTTCCTGGGCCACGAGGAGCAGGGCGAGTACGTCCTGGACCTCAGCCTGAGCGACCTCCAGGTCACGGTGGAGGACGGCAAGGGCACTCTCGTCGCCGATGTCAGCAGCAAGGACCGGGAGACCCACAAGGTCACCACCTACAAGGACCTCACCCTGGCCACGCTGAAGCTGCCGGCCGGTGAACTGGAGGCCAAGGACGGTGTGGTGAGCCTCGACGCGGTCGCCGCCAGCCTGACCGCCGACGGCACCAAGGCGTTCGGCGGTATGTACGCCGCGGGCACCGGTCTCGACAAGCTGACCCTCGCGGTCTCGCTCGACAAGGACGCGACCCTGCCGGGCGACGGCGGCGACGGCACCGACGGCGGCACGGACGGCGGCTCCGGCGCCACGGGCGGCACCGGTGGCAGCGTCGGCGGTACGACCGGTGGCACCGGTGGCGGCTCCCTCGCCTCCACCGGCTCCGAGGTCCCGACGGGCGCGCTCCTGGGCGCCGCCGGTGTGATCGTGGCGGCCGGTGCGGCGGCGGTCTACGTCGCCAGGCGCCGTGCCGCGGGCCTGGACTCGGGCCTGGACTCGGGTCTGGAGGAGACGGCGTAACCACGCCGCTCCTCCCGCGCCGCGGTCCCCTCGGCGCACGCCAGGGCCGCACCCCGGAAACGGTGGTGCGGCCCTGGCGCGTACCCGGCCGGCCGGGACGTGATGTTGAATGCCGGGATGACTGGCATCGACGTACTCAGTGTCTTCTGCGGGGGCGACGGCCTGCACGGCAACACGCTCGGCGTTGTCCGCGAGGGGCGTGACCATCCCGACCGGGCCGGGCGGCAGGCCATCGCGGCCGAACTCGGCTACAGCGAGACGGTGTTCGTCGACGATCCCGAGCGGGGTGTGGTCGACATCTATACGCCGGGGCTGCGGTTGCCGTTCGCCGGGCATCCGCTCGTCGGCGCCGCGTGGCTGCTGGATCTGGAGGCGGTGAATCCGCCCGCCGGCGAGGTGTGGGCGCGGCAGGACGGCGAGTTCACCTGGATCACCGCCCGCCCCGAGTGGGCGCCGCCACGGACGATCCGGCAGTACGCCTCCGCCGCCGAGGTCGACGCGCTGCCCGCGCCGCCGCCCGGGGAGGGCTGGCTCTACGCCTGGGCGTGGCTGGACGAGGCGGGGGGCCGGGTCAGGGCCCGGGCCTTTCCGCGCCGGGACGACGGCATCGTCGAGGACGAGGCGACCGGTGCGGCGGCCCTGCTGCTCACGGCGCGGCTGGGCCGCGCCCTGAACATCACGCAGGGCCGGGGGTCGCAGATACTCACGGCCCCCGGCCCTGACGGGTCGATCGAGATCGGCGGACGGGTCCGCCTGCTCAGCACCGCCTGACGGAGGCGGCGCCCTGACGGGTACCGCCCGACGGGGGCGGTGTCCGTCCGGGGAGGTGCTACGCGCTCAGCGGGAACTGCGCGCCGAGCTCGCGGAAGACCGCCCCGTTGAAGTCGAACGCCCGCTTGCACTCGTCGATGATCCGCTGCTTCTCCAGGTCGTCCGCGGCCACCTGGTCCAGCAGCTCGCGGTAACCGCGCTTGAACGCCGCCGGGTTGGAGATCTCCTCGAACACGTAGAAGCGCACGCCGTCGCCCTTGCGGTCGAAGCCCCAGGTCTTCTCCGCCTTGTCGCGGATGATCTGGCCGCCCGAGAGGTCGCCGAGGTAGCGGGTGTAGTGGTGCGCCACGTACCCGCCGGTCCAGGTGCGGGCGCACTCCTCGACCCGGGCGGCGTACGCGGCCGTCGCGGGCAGCGGCTCCAGGCCCGTACGCCAGTCGGCGCCCCGCAGGTGCGCGAGGTCGCGCTCCAGCGCCGGGAGGCGCAGCAGCTCGTCCTGTATGAACGGCCCGGCGACCGGGTCCGTCCGCAGCGCCCCGGCGGCGCCCTCCAGCGCGCGGTACACGAACCAGAGCTGCTCGGTGTAGCGGGTGTACGCGTCGACCCCGAGCCGGGCGCCCATCAGGTCACTCATGAACGTCGAGGTCTCCGCCTCGGTGTGCTGCTGCTGCGAGGCCACCCGGATGAGCGTGGAGAACGGGGTGGCAGTGGTGGTTGCGTCCAAGGCGGGCCTCCGAAGACCGAGAGAACGGGAGCGGGAAAAAGTCGACGGTGGCAGCGCACACTGCCGTCACCTGCGATCTTCCCTGCTTAGGCTTACCTAAGTCAACTGGTTCCCGACGTCCTGTCGGTAAAAACGCTACCCCGTCCGGCCCCGCCCGCAACGTCAGGACTCGGTTACGGCAGCGTGAGGATCTCGGTGCCCGTCCCCGTCACCACCAGGGTGTGTTCGAACTGCGCCGTCCGCTTGCGGTCCTTGGTCACCACGGTCCAGCCGTCGTCCCACATGTCGTGCTCGTACGTACCGAGCGTCAGCATCGGCTCGATCGTGAAGGTCATGCCCGGCTGGATGACGGTGGTGGCGTGCGGGCTGTCGTAGTGCGGCACGATCAGCCCGGAGTGGAAGGACGTGTTGATCCCGTGTCCGGTGAAGTCCCTGACGACGCCGTACCCGAACCGCTTCGCGTACGACTCGATGACCCGCCCGATCACGTTGATCTGGCGGCCGGGCCTGACCGCCTTGATGGCGCGGTTCAGCGCCTCGCGCGTCCGCTCCACGAGGAGGCGTGACTCCTCGGCCACGTCGCCGCAGAGATAGGTGGCGTTGTTGTCGCCGTGCACCCCGTTGATGTACGCGGTGACGTCCAGATTCACGATGTCCCCGTCCCGCAGGACGGTGGAGTCGGGGATGCCGTGACAGATCACTTCATTGACGGACGTGCAGAGCGACTTGGGGAAACCCCGGTAGCCGAGGGTCGACGGATAGGCCCCGTGGTCACACATGAACTCGTGCGCGACCCGGTCCAGCTCATCCGTGGTCACACCGGGGGCGATGTGCTTCGCTGCCTCCTCCATCGCCTGCGCGGCGATACGGCCCGCGATCCGCATCAGCTCGACAGTTTCTGCGGTCTGCACTTCCGGCCCCGTGTACGGGGTAGGAGCGGGCTTCCCGACATATTCGGGGCGCCGGATGTTTCCGGGAACGGAACGGACGGGGGAGAGGTCCCCTGGTACGAGCGGTGACTGGCCAGACATGCCAGCGAGTCTAACGAGCGCCCGTGGGGCAGCATGGCGACAGAGGAAGGAGCCGAAGATGGCCCTGTTCAAGAAGCGCACGGTCGGTAAGCCCGGCGAGTGGTACTACTGCCTGGAGCACAAGAAGGTCGAGGAAGGCCCGGAGTGCCCGAACAAGGACCGCTTCGGTCCGTACGGGAGCCGCGAAGAGGCGCAGCACGCGATGGAGACGGCGCGCGAACGCAACTTGGAGTGGGAGAACGACCCGCGCTGGCACGACCCGTCGAAGTCCGGGGACGGGAGCGGGGACGGCCCCGCCTGAGGGGTTTCTGACCCCGGCGGGCCCGGGTTCTGACCCCGGCGGGCCCGGGTCCTGACCCCGGACGGCCCGGGTCCTGACCCCGGCGGGCCCGCTGCCCACCGACCGCTGACCGCCGCCCCGGGGTCACGGGGTCACCCTTACGCGGACACCGCCGCTGTCGCCGCCGTCGCCGCCTCCTTCTGGGCGCGGCGGCGCAGCGCGTCCTCGTCCGTGGCCGCGTCGTATGTCACCAGCTTCGGCAGGGCCGCCGCCAGCAGGCCCACCGAGGCCAGGCAGGCCAGGCCGCCGCCCCAGATCGCGGGGCGGGTGCCCGTCCAGCCCGCCATCGAGCCCGCGCGGACCTGCCCGAGCTGGGGGCCGACGCTGTACGAGAGCACCTCGATGCCCGCGAGCCGGCCGCGCAGCTCCTCCGGGATGGTCTGGTTCCAGATGGTCGAGCGGCCCAGGCCGCTGAGCATGTCGCCCGCGCCCGCGATCGCCAGACAGAGCAGCACCACCCAGATGTGGGAGAACCACCCCGCCGCCGTGACCGCCAGCCCCCACGCCGCCGCGCCGAACACCACGAACAGCCCGTGCCGCCGCACCCGGGAGGTCCAGCCGCTGGTCAGGCTGAGTACCACCGAGCCGATCGACCCCGCCGCGTACATCAGGCCGAGCGCCCACTCCGCGTGCAGCTCGTCGGCGAGGAACGGGAAGATCGTGTTCGGGTACGCGAAGAACATCGCCGCCAGGTCGATCGCGTACGTCCCCAGCAGCACCGGCCTGCTCCACGCGTAGCGCGCGCCCTCCGCGATGCCCCGCAGTGACGGTTTCACCGCGTCGTGCGCGGCCGGCGCCGGCGAGAGGCGCAGACAGAGCAGGACGGAGACCGCGAAGCCCATGATCGTCACCCCGTAGGCCGTCGCGTGACCGGCGTACGTGACGATCAGACCGGCCAGCGCGGGCCCGGCGATCGCGCCGAGCTGCCAGCGCACGGCGTTGAGTGCCGCGGCAGCTGTGAGCTGGTCGTGCGGGACGATCCGCGCCAGGAGCGAGTCCAGCGCCGGGCGCTGGAGGCCCGCCAGTGCGGAGACCCCGGCCGCCACCACGTAGAGCGGCCAGAGCAGCGGCTCCGGCAGCAGCGCGTTGACCAGCAGGAGCGCGGCCAGCAGGCCCAGTCCCGCCTCGGTGAGCAGGATGACCTTGCGCCGGTCGACGGCGTCGGCGAGCGCCCCGCCGTACAGCCCGAAGACGACGAGCGGCAGCAGCTCGACCGCGCCCATGGCGCCGACGGCGAAGGGGGAGCCGGTCAGGTCCTTGATCTGGAGCGGCAGCGCGATCATCGCCATGAAGCTGCCGAAGTTCGTCACCAGCCCCTGCACCCAGAGCAGCCGGAAATCCCGGGACGAACGGAGGGGGGAGAGGTCCGGCAGTATCGCGGCGAGCTGTCCAGTCACGAGGAGCCATGGTGCGGGCCGGTGGCCCGTACGGGCAAACCGATTACCCGATGGCCGTCACCGGCGGCCGGGCGGTGGCGCGGTCACCGGCGGCCGGGCGGTGGCGCGGTCACCGGCGGCCGGGCGGCGGCGCCGTCACCAGCGCCCGGGCGGCGGCGCGGTCAGCTGGTCGGCCAGCCGGGACAGCCGGTCCCGGAAGCGCCGCCGCCCCCGCTGGGCCGGCAGGCTGTTCTCCCCGGCCGCCGCGCTCACCAGATGCTGCACGGTGTCCAGATCCACGCCCCCCGCCGTCTCGGACGCGCCCACCGTCAGCGCGTCGTGCGCCAGCCCGCGTACGTCCGCGTCCCCGCCGTCCAGCGCCAGCACCGTCGCTCCGGCCCGCCGCGCGTCACGCACCCGTTCCAGCAGCCCGCCGTCCGGCCGCTCGGGCGCCACCAGGAGCAGTGTCTCCCCCCTGCCGGCCGCCGCCAGCCGCCCGAGGCCGACGGCCAGATGTGCCGGATCCCCGGCACGCACCTGGTGCCGTACGAGCGTGGGATTGAGCTCCGGCTGGCCGGACCAGGCGGCCTCGTCCACAAGATGCGCGGCCAGATGCCACGGCTCGTACTCCTCGGTCCCCACCAGCAGCAGCCCGCCGCCCTGCGGCAGGACGGAGGACCGCAACACCCCGGCGAACCGCCGGGCCGAGGCCGGCCACCCGGTCCCGGCGAGGACTTCACGCAGCAGCGCGACGCGTACGGCATCCATGCGCCCGCATCCTGCCGCACTCCGCCCCCCGGCGCGGCCGGACCGGGACAGCTCACCCGAACGGCGCCACGGGAGCGGGCGGCCCTTCCGGTGGGAGCCCCGGTCAGGCCGTGTTGGGGAAGCCCCGCCTGCCCCGCGACGCCCGGCACGCACACTCGCCGCGTTGTCGGAATCACCCGGGTACGTCCAGTACGAGGGTGATTCTCCGCCTTGCGATCGCACGCACCGGACGTCGTGCGGCCCGCCCTGCGGGCGGACGGCGCTACTTCCCCAACACGGCCTAGAGTCGGGAGCATGACTTCAACAGACAGCGGCAGCGCCGCCAAGCCCCCGGTCAAGGACCCCTGGGACCTCCCGGACGTCTCCGGTCTGACGGTCGGCGTGCTCGGCGGTACCGGGGATCAGGGGCGGGGACTCGCCTACCGGCTGGCCGTGGCCGGCCAGAAGGTGATCATCGGATCGCGGGCGGCCGAGCGGGCCGAAGCGGCGGCGGCCGAGCTGGGGAACGGCGTCGAGGGCGCCGACAACGCGGAGTGCGCGCGACGCAGCGACGCGGTCATCGTCGCCGTGCCGTGGGACGGGCACGCCAAGACGCTGGAATCCCTCAGGGAGGAGCTGGCGGGCAAGCTCGTCATCGACTGCGTCAACCCGCTCGGCTTCGACAAGAAGGGCGCGTACGCCCTCACCCCCGAGGAGGGCAGCGCCGCCGAGCAGGCCGCCGCCCTGCTGCCCGACTCGCGGGTGACCGCCGCGTTCCACCACCTGTCGGCCGTACTCCTCCAGGACCCGTCCGTCGAGCGGATCGACACCGATGTGATGGTGCTGGGCGAGGTGCGCGCGGACACGGACATCGTGCAGGCGCTGGCCGCCCGGATCCCCGGCATGCGCGGGGTCTTCGCGGGCCGGCTGCGTAACGCCCACCAGGTGGAGTCGCTGGTGGCCAACCTGATCTCCGTCAACCGCCGCTACAAGGCGCACGCCGGACTGCGCGTGACGGACGTCTGACCCGCCGCCCCCGCCGAGCCGGCGGCCCCCGGGCATGGGGGACACTGGACCGCGTACGACCGCAGTCCAGAAAGCCCCCGACAGGAGCCGACCCCCATGCCCCGCCTCGCTCTGTACGCCGTCATCGTCTGCGTTCTCGCCGTCGCCGCGGCCGTGGTCTCCTTCGTCCAGGGCAACTGGCTCGGCGTCGTCTGGGTGCTGCTCGCCGGGCTCTCGTCCAACATGGCGTGGTACTACCTGCGCAAGGCGAGGATCGAGCGCGCGGCCGCCACCCCGACCGCCACGGGCTGATCCGGCGGCTCATCGGCCCGGTCGGCGGCTACCGGTCGGCGGCTATCGGCCGACCAGGTCCGTGCAGAAGCCGTTCCCGCCGTTCCAGAAGCTGAACAGCTCCCGCCCGCAGCACGTGTCCAGGTCCGACACCCCGAGTCCGCGCAGGACCGTGTCGATGGCGTCGAAGAATCCCGCGTTCACCGACGGGATGAGGATGACGACGAAGACGGCGAGCATGCCGAACGGCGCGTACGGCTCCACCTGCCGGCGGATCCTGTACGACAGCCAGGGCTCGATCACCCCGTAGCCGTCCAGGCCTGGCACCGGCAGGAAGTTCAGGATCGCGGCGGTGAGCTGGAGCATCGCGAGGAAACCGAGCGCGAAGCGGAAGGCGGTCGGGGTCCCGTCCAGGGTGCCCAGCCAGAACGGCGCCGAGCAGGCCAGGGCGAAGGCCACGTTCGTCAGCGGACCCGCCGCCGACACCAGGCTGTGCTTCCAGCGGCCCCGGATGCGGTTCCGCTCGATGAAGACCGCGCCACCCGGCAGACCGATCCCGCCCATGATCACAAAGATCACCGGAAGGACGATGCTCAGCAGAGTATGGGTGTATTTGAGCGGATTGAGGGTCAAATACCCTTTCGCTCCGATGGAGATGTCGCCACTGTGCAGCGCGGTGCGCGCGTGCGCGTACTCGTGCAGGCAGAGCGAGACGATCCAGGCGGCGGTGACGAACAGGAAGACGGCGAACCCGGGGCTCGCCGCGATGTCCGCCCACACGGCCCAGCCCGAGACCGCCGTGACGGCCAGGATCCCCACGAAGACCGGGGAGATCCGCCGTTCACTGGGGCGGGTGGTGGCGGTGGTCATGGTGACGTCTCCCGGAGATTGATGGCTGTGCGGATCGACCGTACTGGCGACGCCGGACAAACGCCCCGCCCGCCCCCCGGGTTCCTGCCCGGCGAACCGGGGTGCTGCCCCGGACGGAGTTGACCGGGGCCCGCCGAGACCGGAACTGAGACTGAGACTCCCCGGGCGCTATCGATGCGATGTCGGAGGTGCGGCTGGGATGATGCGTTGGCCGAGAGACTCACTGGCGCCCTCGGTGCGGGCAAGTCACGGTCTTGCCCGTGAGGTGTGAGGTCCAGGGGCTCTACTGCTCGGAGTTCACTTGACCGGGTAATTACGTTTGTCGTGCCCGTGGAAGTGACACACGCTGCACTTCCCAGCGTTGGGAGAGACGTCGCACGGCCGCTTGTCGAGCCTTCCGTTGGTTTGGCGTTTTGTCAGACTGCTGAGGCTCCTTGCCTTCCTCTCCCGGGCGGCTGATCGCTGATGCTCGAACAGCATTGTGGAGCAGGTGGGTTGGACGCCGCGCGTGTTCAACCCGCCCCGGATGGGTGTGACATGCAGGAGAGCCGTCGGAGGTGTACGACGGCCTGCGTCCAGCAGGTCGACGACGGTCGGGTCGTGGGCCGTTCATCGTGGAGAACTTTGAAGGGGCGGCGCCGTGGGCTGGAGGACGGTGAACAGACGGCGCTCGGCAAACTGCCACGGCATCCTCGCGGCGGTGGTGAAGGCGGCGGGGCCTTCCGTGAGGTGGGTGAGGACGCCCAGCAGGAGGGTGTGGGAGACGGCCAGAAGCGGGCCGTAGCGGTGGGCGGTGAGGTGCAGGAAAGCGGCGCAGCGGCGGGCGCGGATGTGGAGGTCGGTGAGGCTCTCGCCGTCTTCGCAGTGCAGGGAGGGGTTGGCGAGCCGACGGGCGCGCCAGGCCCGGTAGGCCTGCGGATAGGTCTCTGCGGTGCGTCCGAGGACGATGCTCGGGGCGCGCCATTCGGCGAGGAGACCTGAGGTGGCGACGATCGGCAGGCCCGTGAGGTGCGCGACGAGTGTGGCGGTCTGGCGGGCACGGGGGATCGGGCTGGTGACGATGGCAGTGATGCCTTCGGGGAGGGGCAGGGAGCGGCGTGCCTGGTCGCGGCCTTCCACGGTGAGGGGGGCCTCGTGCGGGGCGTGGTAGCCGGCGCGGTGGCCTTCGTAGGCGGCGTGGCGCATGAGCCAGATGTCAGCCAAGGATCCAGCCACCGTCCACGCGCAGGGTCTGGCCGGTGATGAAGCTGGCATCGTCGGTGGCGAGGAAGGCGACGGCTGCGGCGACGTCGTCCGGGCGCCCCCGGCGCTGGACGCATTGGCGGGCGAGCTGCCGGGCGGTCATCGCGTCCGGGTCTTCGACGACGTTTTCCTCGGCGGGGACGCGAATGGAGCCGGGGGCGACGCAGTTCGCGGTGACACCGACGGGTCCGAGTTCGCGGGCGATGGCGCGGGTGAGTCCTTCGAGGCCGGCCTTCGCGCTGATGTACCCGGCGAGGTCGTGACGCCCCGCGGTGGCGAGGACGGAACCGATCGTGATGACCCGGCCCCGGCCGGCGGTGGTCATAGCGGGGGTCAGCTCGTGGGCGAGGAGGTAGTGGCTGGTCAGGTTGGTGGCCAGAGTGTCGTCCCAGTGGGCAGGCGTCGTCTCCGTCCATGGTCGGCGGGGATAGGCGCCGGCGGTGCTGACGAGGATGTCGATAGGGCCGAGCTGGTCATGGGCCTGGTGGCAGAGAGCGCGTACGGCCTCGGAGTTCCGGAGGTCAGCCTCCAGGGGGATGGCGGTGCCGCCGCTCTTGGCGATGTGGTCGGCGAACTCGGCCGCATCCTGGCCGTCATCGAGGTGGGCGAGGGCGATGGCGGCGCCGTCGGCGGCGAGGCGGAGGGCGATGGCGGATCCGATGCCGCCGGTGGCTCCGGTGACCAGGGCGGTTCGGCCGTTCAGGGGGCCGGGCATGGCGACTCCAGCGGGCAGAAGTAGGTGGCGGGGTCGAAGGCGGGGCTCATGGCCTCGGCGAGCCGGGCGAGAATGACGAGCCGGTCCTCGGGGGTCAGGTCTGCCAGGTTGTAGACCCCGAGGATGCGCATGGCCAGGTACGGGCGGAGCAGGTTCGCCAGGTCCTCGCCGGGCCAGAGGCGGTCCGCGACCGGCCGTACGAGCTGGGTCCAGTACGCGGTCACGGCGGCTCGTCGGGGGGCCGAGAGGCGCGGGGCGCAGTCGATGTGGATGGTGCTCGTGGTGCGGTCGAAGTGCCCTCGCCGGAGTTCGGGTGCGTTGGCCTGGATGAGGGCGAAGGTCGCAGGGTGGTCGGCGAAGGCGGCCGGGTTGTACGTAGGAACGAGCCAGCCGCCGAGGGCGGAGGCATACCAGAGGAAGTTGGCGAACTCACCAGGGACGCTGTTCATGCCGGCGGTGTCGTAGTCGAACCAGGCGAGCGGGTGGGCGAGGTTGACGTCGGTGGGGTCCCCTTGGGTGAGGGCCGCCCAGATCGGTTCTGTGGTGGCGAAGTGGGCGCGCAGCCAGCGGAGGGTGGCGGCCCAGTCCAGGTGGTGCCGACGGCCGTTGATACTCAGGGTGTACGTGCCGAGGCAGGAGGCCGGGATGTCGACGAGGCCGTCGGCGACCAGGAAGTCTTTCCCGGCGTAATACGTGTCGAGTCGGCCGCCGGGCACCGCGCGGTCCCAGTACAGCTTGCGGACGACATCGGGCGGATGGGTCGGCCGTGCCGTCGCGAGGATGATGTCGCGGTATGTGGCGGTGAGCCGGTTCATGTAGTCGTCGAGGCCGCTGCTCGGCTCGTCCGCGTTGTTGAGGAGGTCGAGCAGGAGCCCTTGGCCGGTCCCGCCGGGGAGGCGTTCGTACACGAGGAGGTGCCCGCCGGGTACGCGCAGGTGGGCGTGGAGGGTGGGGACCCGGTAGTGCCGAGCCAGGCGGGCGCGTCCGCGAATCTCCTTGCGAGCCTCGGCCGGGTCGCGGGTGTACTTCAGGAGCAGCGGGCGGCCGAGGAGGTCGACGGGGCAGAGCAGGTTGCGGGTGAAACGTCTTACCGGACCGATCCGCAGTCGAGACTGGACGGTCATCGCCCCACCCCGTTCAGCAGGTCGAGACAGAGCCGGGCCAGCGAAGCAGGCGGGAAGGTGTCCATGTGGACGTCTGAATCCGGGGCGATGGCATCGCGGACAGGGCAGAGGTCGCCCTGGTGCATGCGGTTGGACAGATCGGTGGCGACAGCGTGGTGGTGGGGCAGGCCGGTGCGCCACTTGCTGTGGCTGTGACGCGCGTACAGGCCGACGACCGGCGGGCCGCTGCCGTCGCTGCCGCGCGTCATCGCGGCGAGGTGGGTGAGGCCGGTGTCGTTGCCGACGATCAGATGGCAGTGCGGGAACAGATCCGTGAGGTGGTCGGCCGACACTCCGTCAAGGCGCAGGACCTGAACGTGGCGCCTCGGTAGCTCCGTGGAGATCTTGACGCCGCCGTCCGGGGCGCCGCCGATGAGTAAGAGCCGGGCCTGTGACTGCTGTGCTTCGGCGATGTGCTCGGCGAGGGCGATATAACGCTCGGCGGTGTAGTCCTTGCGCTCCGGCCAACTGCTGGCGGTGATGAGGGCGATGGTCAGGCCGTTCAGCCAGCCCAACGAGCGCAGTTCTTCCACGAGGTCGTTCGGTCCGGTTGCGACGAGGGGAGCGAACGGTGCGGTGCCGGGCAGACGGATACCCAGGCGGCGTTCCAGTGCCAGGTAGTGGCGGGCGGGCAGGCTCGGGTGGGCGCGGCCGTCGCTCGACCAGCAGGGCGGGGCGGCAGGATCGAGCACCAGGCTCACCGTCGTGTCCGAAGCGCGTGCTTCGACCCCGGCGCGGTCGCCGATCACGGCACGCCGGCCCCTGGGCGCGGTGACCGGTAGTTGGGTGATCAGGCCGGTGCGTGCGATCAGCCCCGCGTACGGGCCCACCGCCCGAACGACCGCGCGAACCAAGCGCACGCGCAGCCAGTCGACGAGCGCTCGGACTGCCGAAAGGGCGAGGAGGGTGTCGCCGAGCTTCCCCTCAAAGGCCACCTCGATCTCGCCACACCCGCTCAGGCGGTCGACGAGCTCGGCGGAGGCGGGAAAAGGAAGCGGGGCGCCCACAGGGAGGCCGTCCCGGTCGTACCCGAGCGGAGTGGCGTGGACGGCCCCGGCGGGGATGACCTGCGAACCGGGATGGAACCGGATCCCCGCCGAGGCGACCGCAGTCACGCCGTGCCCTCGATCGTGGTGAGGGAGACCAGCGGCATACCGAGACCGGTGAGCAGATCTCGGGCCCCGCGCGTGGTGTCCTCCACCAGACAGACCGCAGCCAGCGGGACCGCGCCGGCCTCGCGGAGACGGCGGGCGAGGTCGGCCAGCGTCCGGCCGGTCGTGATCTCGTCGTCCACCAGGACCATCCGCTGTCCGGGAGTGATGCCGTACGCGAAGACGTCGGTGCGCATCGCGTGGGGCTCGCTGAAGCGGACCGCGCCATCGAGAGGGAGGTGCAGCTTCCAGGCGATCTTGTACGGCAGGTGAGCGGCGCCGGCGAGGGAGACGGTCGGCAGGATGCCGCCGGCGTCCAGGCCGAGGAGGAAGTCCACGGCATCGAGCCCGTCCGGCACCTGCTCCTGAAGGTGCCGCCACAGGCAGGCCCCAGTGGTGGCCAGGGCGTCGGGGTGGACCGGGTCCTCAAGGCCGTCCAGGGAGTGGATGACGCGCTCGCGGCGGCTGGTCGCACCGACGCTCAGGCGTTCGATGATCCGGGCCGAGAAGGGCTGCACGGCGACCGTTTCGGGCACGACGAAGCTCCTGTCGGATGGCGAAGAGGAAATCGAGGAGGCTGTTCAGGCGGCGAGTTGGGCGACGTACCAGGCGAGGAACTGGTCGACGGCCGCCGTGACGGGCTTGAGGACGGGCTCGGTGTCGCCGTCGCACCAGGCGCTGGAGATCTCGGCCAGGGAGGGCACAGAAGCAGCGGTCAGACCCGGCATCCGGGAGGCCGCGGAGAGGATCCGGTCGGGACCGGACTCCCACTGGTCGTGCTCGCGGAGAAGAAGACGGCAAGCCAGTACGAGGTGCTTGTAGAGCTGCCGCAGGGTGTCCGGACCCGCCTCGGCGCGTAGGCGGCGCATGGTGAGGATGACCTGCGGGAGTTCATGGACAGCGGCCAGAGCCAGCTCGTCGCGTGTGATGGTCGGCAGTTCCGTGTCGGGGGCGGCGTGCAGGGCGGGTTGGCCCTGCTGGAGCTGGTACAGGGCGAAAGCCAGGCGGGGGGTGAGGTGTCGGGCGGACAGTTCGCCCGGGGTGACGAGGGTGGGGCCGAGGGACGCCGTACCGTTCAGGGCGCTCCGGTACCGGTTCACGGCCTCGTGGATCCGGTCGGTGACCTCGTGTTCGGCGATCACGAGCAGGTCCAGGTCGGACCAGCCGGCGATCCAGGTGCCTTCGCCAGGACTGCCGGTCAGGGCGGCAAGCCGTACGCCAGGGCCGTACGCCCGTACCGCGTCGGTGAAGTCGGCCGTCGCCGAGGCGACAGCGGCCGGCAGACCCAGCCCGTACGCGTTGCCCACGCGCAGGGGCGTGGAGGCAGGCGGGGCGGCGATGCGCCGGAGCCGGGCGTGCGGGGCGGCGATGCTGCCGGAGTTGTCGATCACGTGGTCGGCGAGCGCGGCGACCCGGTGGGCGCCACGACTCATCTTGATCTCGTCCTTCGCGGCGATGGTCGGAGCCGGTGCCCCGGACCGTTCGACACGTACGGCGAAGGAGGCATCCAGGTAGACGATCTGGAGCCTGTCGCTCATGAGTTGCTTGAGCTCGGCGATCGAGGCGTCGTCGTGCACGGACTCGATGGTGAACAACCGCGTGTCGAT
Source organism: Streptomyces sp. NPDC051569 (assembly GCF_044454085.1). NCBI lineage: Bacteria > Bacillati > Actinomycetota > Actinomycetes > Kitasatosporales > Streptomycetaceae > Streptomyces > Streptomyces sp. NPDC051569. The sequence goes on along the minus strand of NZ_JBITDJ010000004.1, from coordinate 357,999 downwards.
GTGTGCCTCCGCGAAGCCGTTCAGCTCACCGAGCAGCAGTTCGGCCTGCCGCCGGGCCGACAGGGCGTACGGGTCAGCGAGCCCCTCCCGGTGGGCCGCCTGACGCAGCAGGAAGCCGATCTTGAGGCGCTGGGCACCGCATGTACGCCGGACGAACTCGGCGCTGGTGCTCTTGCCGCACTCACTCAGCCCGCCGAACGCGAGGACCCGGCGCAGGTGCCGGCTCGGCTTGATCTCCGTGGGAGCGGCGTCGTCCCGGCCGTACAGCTTGAACCGGGCTGGTGCGGGAAGCCGTCGGCGCCCGGCAACGACGTCGAAGACCAGCGAGTCGAGGGCGGCGCACAGCCCCTCTCTCTGACCGTGGAGGGCCGGCAGGCGACGGTGGGCGAGCTCATCCTTGGCCGCCGTTCGCTCGCTGTGCCAGATCCGCAGCGTCAGCACCGAGAGGCGGTCCACGACGGAGGCGAGCGTCTCGGTGTGCTGCGGCGCGCCGGCACAGCCCGCGTCCGCCAGTGAGCCGAGAACCTCGTCGGCCCGCTCGGCGAGCGCGTTACGTTCGGCGTTGAGCTGGTCGATCTCGCGCTTGCAGTCGGCGACCTGGGCGGCGGACAGTAACGCGCCGCGCACCCGGTCCTCGGTGTCCCACAAGCGCCCGTTGACGGTGTGAAGCCGGGTGAGGGTGTCGTCCAGGCGGCGCCGGTCCTTGTCACGGAGGGCGGCCAGCGTTCGGGCCAGGCCCGGAGGCAGGACCAGGGGCGGGGCGTTCTGGGTCACCGGGGACTCCCGTCGGTGCGTTGGGTGAGGTCGAGGTGATCGCGTACGTCGTCGTGCACGCCGTCCAGGGAGCGGCCTTCACAGTCCACGGCGGCGGTGTACGCGCCGTGGTCGGCCTGATGGAGCAGGACCGCGTGCAGCGTCCTCTGGTACGACGGGTAGATCCCGGTCCAGGGGCGGCCCTCGCGACCACTGGTGATGGCGTAGCTGCGCTCGACGTCGAGGGATGGCATCAGGAGGATGGAGGTCTCTGATGCTCCGGCACGCGACCCAGCAATGCACGTCACGGTCCTGAGTGCCTCGGCCACCGTCAGTCCGTCCTTGACCACGGAGGTCGCGGCGGACACGGCGAGGAGCATGGAAAGGCCCCGGTCAAGCAGGCCCGTACGCCCGGCCTCGCGGGCAGCGGCCCGCTTGGCGTGGCCGGCCAGGAGCATCTCGGTCAGCTCGACGGTCGTCGACGTCTCGAACCACCATCGGGCGTAGTCGCCGCCCGCCACCCGCGCCCACGGCTCGGGGTCGTGCTCGTGGACGGCGCCCAGCGGCTGGAAGCCGTCCCACCGCTCGGCCAGCCGCACGAGGTGGGTTGTCTTGCCTACGTTGTCGGGGCCATTGAGGCTGACGAAGGCCGGGGCTCGCGTCATCGTTCACGTCTCGCGGATCGGGGTGTTGAGGACGGAGATGATCGCGTCCGTGTTCGCGGCGATGAAGTCGGCCAGCTCCGGTGGCATCAGGTTCAGCTCACGGACGGACTGGGCGGTGAACGGCACCCGGACCACCTCATACTTGCCCCGCTCCGGTTTGGCGAACTCCGTGCCCGTACGGGTGGACAGATCCATCGACTCCAGGCGGGCGGCGAAGATGTGCTGGACACCGATGCCGTCCTCCAGCTTGTCGGTGATCAGATGGACGAGCTCGGCGCGCTCCAGCTCGCCGCCGAGCTCCTCGAACACCTCGCGGTGCAAGGCCGCCTCGATGGTCGCGTCATCTTCCTCGGCCCCGCCACCGACGGAGACCCAGTACGGTTCCCTGCCCGGCTTGGTGCGCTTGATCAGGACCAGTTCGTCGCCGTCGAGGAGGATGGCGCGGGCGTTGCGCTTGACGATGTCGGTCATACCGTTGGCTCCTTCTGAACGTGGTACAGGAGAGAACGGGCGGAGGGCCGCCTGGTGGCGGTCGGTGCTCCCCGGCTCGGTGGACTCAGCATGGTGCAGACCGGGGCCGGGGCGTGAGGTACGAGCGCTGCAGCAATGCCGCACCACTGCCGAACATGCCTGGCTACGCTGAGTGTTTCGGCGTTCCATCGGACTTCGGACAGGGGGTACGGCGATGGTCACGGTGCAGCGGTGGTCCGGCCGGGAAGCGCGGCTGTTACGCGATGCCCTGCGCATGAGCCTTCGGGATTTCGCCGCGTATCTGGGTGTCAGCGATCGGACCATCTCGAACTGGGAAGGTGGGGGAGCCGGTTACCTGCCTCGTGCCGAGTCGCAGGCTGTCCTCGACACGGCACTCGGCCGTGCGTCGGACGACGCGAAGGCGCGGTTCGCCGCAGCCATCGGACCGAATGGCAGCGTGCCGCCCGTCGTCGGCGTGATCGAAGTGGACTCCCACAAGTTCCTGCCGGTCTTCATCGGCATCGAGCGCGCCCGCCGACTCCGCGCACACATGACACCGGTGGCGGCCACGGATTGGCTGGAGTCCTCGGCGGCACGTGTGGACCATCCCGAAGCGCGGGAGTGCGTCCTGTACGTCTTCGCGTGCGGCGTCGCTGTCTTCCACCTCGTCCAGCCACACGAGCCTGCATCGCTCACCGAACTTGCCGTGTGGCGCTACCGCTCGTACGCATCCGACCTTCCCTGGGCGCGGGACAAGGTCCGCGACCTCTTGGGCGAGGACCACTCCGGCGTCCCCAACCCCGAGTACGTCCTTTCCCTCTACTGGCTCACCTCCAGCCCCTGGGCCGGCAGCGCCTACGACACCGTCCTGCGCCTGCTGTCCACGCCCTCGGTTCTGGTCGACCGCGGCGCCCTCGGCGGGCCCGCGCCGTTGGACGGCTCGGTCGAGGAGTCGCTCCTCGCCACCGGCTTCGACCACCCGGAGATCGTGTCCTTCGGCGTACGGGGAGTCTCCACCGGCTACGCGGGCTGGTCCGGCGTCGCCTACGCGTCCCACTCCCATGAGCGCAGCCTGACCGTCGACGAGCTGATCACCTGCGAACTGACTGTCCAGGCCCTGTGGTGTTTCACCCGACAGATCCAACAGATGATCGAGGACGGACAGGACCCCTCCATGCCCGAGCAGTACGGCTGGCGCTTCCTGCGCGCCGCTTACTCCCGGCTCACGACGGCCCGCGCCCAGGAGACCGCTCAGCATGTCCTGATGCGAGAAGCCATCATGAAGACCAGCGGGCTGGCCGAACGGCTGCGTGCCGCACAGGACGCTCTACGCGAGAGCGTCGGCTGAGGACACGAGGCAGGAGAGACATCGGATGGACATCGGCAGCGCCGCGCTGGTCGTGGTCGACATGCAGAACGGCTTCGTGAATCACCACAGCCGCCACGCCGTGCCGGCGGTCTCCGACATCATCGCCCAGTGGTCCGCCGCCGGCCGACCTGTGATCTTCACTCGCTATTTCAACTACCCCGGCAGCTCCTACGAGCGCTTTTTCCAGTGGCACCGGCTCCAGGAGCCACCCGAGACCGACATAGTCCCCGAGCTCAGCGAGGCCGCCGCCCGCTCGCACAAGGTCATCGACAAGACCGGGTACACGCTCTTCACCCCCGAGGCCACCGAACTGATCCGCCAGGCAGGCTGGACCGCCCTCGTCTTCTGCGGAATTGCCACCGAGAGCTGCGTCCTGAAGTCCGCCGCCGATGCCTTCGAGTACGGCTACGCCCCCTGGATCGTCACCGATGCCTCCGCGAGCGACGCCGGCCCGGACGTCCACGACGCCGGACTCGTCGTCGCCCGCCGCCTGATCGGAACCAGCCAACTCGTCACCGCGGCGGATGTGGTGGGACAACTCGCTGCTTACGCAGGCGATCCGGTGCTGGAATAACCCCATGGCCGACACACCGCCCCGCACCGGTTCGCCCGCAACACACGACACCGATCTGATCATCATCGGAGGTGGACCGGCCGGCTGCGCCGCAGCCCGCACGGCCGCCAGCGTCGGAATGCGCTCGGTCCTGATCGAGCCGGACACCCTGTGCCGCAATCTCTACCGCATCCCGGCCCTGAACAACGTTCTCGGTGGCCACACCAGCGGCCCCGCGCTCGCCGACTCGATCACCGCGGAGCTGAAGAGTACGGAGCTGTGCCGGGTGGAACTCGGCCGCCACGTCATCGAACTCCGAGCCGCCGACGACCACGTCGCCGTCACCCTGGACACCGGTATGCGCCTGACCGCCCCCTACGCGGTCGTCGCCACCGGCGTCGCTCCTCTCCAGCCTCGCGACGTCCCCTGGATCACCGTCCCCAGTGGTTTCACCCTGCCTCCGCTCTGGCAGGCCGACGCCGACGGCCGCACACTTCTCGTCCTCGGCGGTGACCGCCCGATCGGCACCTTCCTCCGCGCCCACCCGACCACCGGCACCCGTCTGCTCGTGGCGTATCCCGAGACCGACGAGTACAAGATCGAGGAGATCCGCGACGACCCCCGCGTCACGCTCCTGCCCGTCGCGCACCTGACACTTCACCTCTCCGCAGGGGCCACGGTGAGAGCGGACGTGGTGAGCCGGGACGGCGGACGGCACACGGTCACGGCAGACGCCGTCCACCTCAGCATCGGGAACGCGCCCACGGCCCCGTCCGGCGACCTCGTCCGAGGCGCCGACGGCTACTGTCCGCCGACACGCCAGCACTCCCGCGTCATCGTGGCCGGCGACCTGCGCTCCGCCCGTTTCCAGCGGATCATGACGGCCTTCGGCTCCGGCAGTGAGGCCGCGCTGCACGCCTACTACGCGGCGCGAGAGCTTCCCATCAGGGACTGAGGCGCCCGTCGGACCAGCCCGACACCGAGGTTCTGTCCCGGCGATCTTCAGCATCTGGTTATGACACTCCAAGGCTGACCACCCCATGCGTGCGGCCGGCCAACTGGGCCGCACCCGGTCTCCGGTGCGTCAACTCTCGAAAATCCGGACCGTTCTCTTCCGAGCGCCTTGGCCTTCAGTAGTTGCGCACGCTTCCCGGTGGGAGATCTGCCCGTCTCGGGCACCTTGATGATGCGTTGACCGGGGCGGCGTACCGCGCCCGCCGCACCCGGGGACAATGGGCGGATGCGCTTCTGCCTTCTCGGCACCACCCGGGCATTTCAGGACGACGGCACACCTGTCGCCCTCGGCGGGGCGCGCCTGCGTGCGCTGCTGGCCGTTCTCGCGCTGCGCGCCGGGCGTACGGTGCCGGTCGCGGTGCTCGTCGCCGAGGTCTGGGACGGCGATCCGCCCGTGGACGCGGTAGGGGCGCTGCAGGCGCTGGTCGGGCGGTTGCGGCGGGCCCTCGGGCACGAGCTCGTGGCGTCGTCCGGCGGCGGCTACCTGCTGCGCGCGGCCGAGGACGAGGTGGACCTCCACCGCTTCGGACGGCTCGCGGGCGAGGGTGCGCGAGCCCTGGAGGCGGGCGAAGCGGCGGGGGCCGCCGCCCTTCTCGACGACGCGCTCGCGCTCTGGCAGGGACCGGCGCTGGCCGATCTCCCCGACCGGGCGTCCGAGGCGGCCCGTTGGGAGACCCGCCGCCTGGAGGCCCGGCGGAGCCGGCTGACGGCGACGCTCGCCCTCGGCCGGGCGGACGAGGCGTTGCCTGAACTGGCCGCGCTCTGCGGTGAGTTCCCGCTCGACGAGCCGCTGCACGCGCTCCGTATCCGCGCCCTGCGCGACGCGTCCCGCCCGGCGGAGGCACTGTCGGCGTACGACGAGCTACGCCGCGACCTGGCGGCCCGGCTGGGCACGGACCCCGGCCCCGAACTGCGTGCGCTGTACGAGCAGCTGCTCCATGCGGGGGGCTCGCCGGGCGCGCAGGCCGCCACGGCGCCGCGGATACCGGGCGGGGCGCAGGCAGGCCGGGCGCAGGCGGAGCGGGAACACGCGGCCCGGGAACAGGCGGACCTGGCGCAGGCGACCCGGGAACAGGCGGCCGGGGAACAGGCGACCCGGGAACAGGCGGCCCGGTCGCAGGCGGACCGGCCGCGGATTCCGGCCCACGCGAGCGGACTCGCACCCGGCGGGGGCGAGGCATCGCCAGGACCGGCCCACGCCTCCCGCCCCGCTCCCCACGGCAACCTCCGGGCCCGGCTGACCAGCTTCGTGGGGCGCGAAGCGGATATCGAGGCCATCGGGGAGGACCTCGCGCGCGCCCGGCTCGTGACGCTCCTCGGGCCCGGCGGCGCCGGGAAGACACGGCTCTCGCAGGAGGCCGCCGAGCTCATGGCCGGGGGATGGCCGGACGGGGTGTGGCTGGCCGAGCTGGCGCCCGTGGAAGACCCGGCGAACGTGGCCGAGGCCGTGCTCACCGCGCTCGGGGCGCGCGAGACCGTGCTGCGCGGCGCCGGGGCGGAAGAGCTGCGGGCCGCCGACCGGCAGGGCGGCGAGCCGCTCGTCCGGCTGGCCGAGCACTGCGAGCGACGGCGCATGCTGCTGCTCCTCGACAACTGCGAGCACGTGATCGAGGCCGCCGCGACCCTCGCCGAGGAACTGCTCGCCCGCTGCCCGGAGCTGACCGTCCTGGCCACCAGCCGGGAGCCGCTCGGGGTGCCCGGCGAAGTCGTACGGCCCGTGGAGCCCCTGCCGCCGGACCCCGCGCACCGGCTCTTCGCCGAGCGCGCCCGCGCGGTGCGCCCCGACTTCGATCCGGCGGGTGATCCGGCCGCCGTCGCCGAGATCTGCCGGCGGCTCGACGGGCTGCCGCTCGCCATCGAACTGGCCGCGGCCCGGCTGCGGATGCTGGGGCCCCGCCAGATCGCCGACCGTCTCGACGACCGCTTCCGGCTGCTGACCAGCGGAAGCAGGACCGTACTGCCACGTCAGCAGACCCTGCGCGCCGTCGTCGACTGGTCCTGGGACCTGCTCGACGCGCCGGAACGCGCGGTCCTGCGGCGGCTGTCCGTCTTCGCGGGCGGCTGTGATCCGACAGCGGCGGAATCGGTCTGCGCGGACGACGGCGACGCCGGGCCCCACGGCGACGCCAGGCGGCCCCACGGCGACGCCGGGCCCCATGGCGACGCCGGATCCCGCGATGTCACCGAGCCTCGTGATGTCGCCGGGCTGCTCGGCTCGCTCATCGACAAGTCCCTGGTCGTCGCCGCCCCCGCACCGGACGGCGGTATGCGCTACCGGCTGCTGGAGACCGTCGCCGAGTACGCCGCCGAGCGGCTCGACCAGGCCGGCGACCGGGCCGCCACCGAGCGCCGTCATCTGACGTACTACCGGGAGCTGGCCAGGACCACCGACCCGCTGCTGCGCGGCTTCGGCCAGCGCGCCGCGCTCGCCCGGCTGCAACTGGAGTACGAGAACCTGCGCACCGCCCTGCGCCGGGCCGTCGCCGCCGGGGACGAGCACGAGTCGGTCAGCCTGGTCCTGTCCCTCAGCTGGTTCTGGCAGATGCTCGATCTGCGGTCCGACGCGCGGCACTGGGCGGGCGCCGCCGCGGCCCTCGGACCCGACCCGTTCGCCCCGCCCGCCGAACCCGCGCCGCCGCTCACGGGGCGGTGCACGGACGGGCCGCCGCCCCTGGCCCCCGAGATTCTCCAGGAGGCCAGACGCCAGGTGCGGCTCATCCAGATGGTCAGCATGGACCACGAAGAGGAGGACTGGACCTCCCCGGAGAGGCGCGTGCTGCTGGCGTCCATCGCCACCGTGTACGTTCCCGGACTGCCGCAGACCTGCCGGTTTCCCGGGAACCTGTGGTTCTTCGCGGTCGTGCTCACCGGCACGGCGGACGAGCTGAGGGTGCTCCTGGACGAGACCGTGCGGGCGTGCGAACAGCTCGGTTACGAATGGGAGCTGGCCGGCGCGCTCCAGATGCGGGCGAACATCCTGGCGAACCGCACCGCCTGGGCGGGCGACGCCGGCCGGGACGCCGACCGCAGCCTCACCATCTACGAGCGGCTCGGCGACTCCTGGGGGGTGGCGGAGGCGCTCTCCGCCCGGGGCGAGGCGCGGGAACGGCGCGGTGAGTACGAGCTCGCCGCCGAGGACTTCGCCATGGCCATCGGCCACACCGAGAGCCTGGGCGCGCACCGGCAGGTCGCCCTGCTGCGTTCCCGGCTGGCGACCCTGTACCTGGAGACGGACCGCGCCGAGGAGGGGGAGCGCATCCTGCGCGAGGTGCTGGCCGAGGACCGGGACCTGTCCCACGTGGCGATGCCGGCCGCCCGGCTCTTCCTCGCGATGTGGCTGGGCAGGACCGGACGGCGCGACGAGGCGAGGGAGCAGCTCCACCTGGTGCGCGAGGCGTTCCGTTCCGAGACGCTCGCCGTCTTCGAGGGCTTCGTGAAGGGCGCCGTCGCCTGGCTGGACTGCCAGGACGGCCGGTACGCGGAGGCGCTGGAAGGGGTGCGCGCCGCGCTGGAGTCGGCCCTGTCCCCGATGTCCCAGATGATCGCCCCGGAGATGTTCGTGGTCCATCTGCTCACCGCCGCCTGGGCGGTGGGCGGCCTCGCCGAGCGCCCGGAGCGGGTGCGCGACGCGGCGCGGCTGATCGGGGCGTACGAGGCGCTCCTGCCCGCCGGTCACTTCCGGCCCGCCGTGGAGCGTGAGGTGATGGCCGGGGCGCGGAACGTCGTGCTGCCGTGGCTGGGTGACGCCGCGTTCGAGGCGGCGCGCGCCGAGGGCGGCGGCCTCACGATGGAGGAGGCCGCCGCCCTCGCCTGAAGTCCCGTCCGGTGGACCGGAGTCCGGATTTCCCGGTGTCCCGGTGTCCCGGTGTCCCGGTGTCCCGGTGTCCCGGTGTCCCGGAGTCCGGTAGTCCCGGTGTCCGGTCGTCCCGGTCGCTCAGGACTTCTTGCGGAACTTGGCGACCGCCAGCGGCGCCGTCACCACCGTGATCGCCGCGGCCCATCCCAGCGTCAGCCAGACGGAGTGGGCGACCGGGCCGCCGTTGATCAGACCACGTGCCGCGTCCGCGAGGCCGGAGAGCGGGTTGTAGTCGGTGAACGCCTGGAGCCAGCCGGGCATCGTGGCCGTCGGTGCGAAGATCGACGACCCGAACTGCAACGGCATCAGGACGAGCATCCCCACCCCCTGGACGGCCTGGGACGTCTTCATGGTGAGCCCGACCAGGATGAAGATCCACATCAGCGAGGCGCCGAACGCCAGCGAGAGACCGACTGCCGCGAGCAGTTCCACCACCGACGTCTTGATCTCCAGGCCGAGCAGGAAGCCCATGCCCAGCAGGATCGCGGTGGCGACCAGCATCCGGCCGATCTCGACGACGATCTTCGCGATCAGCACGGAGGACCGGGCGATCGGCATCGTACGGAACCGGTCCATGACGCCCTTGCGGAAGTCGTCGTTCATGCCGGTGCCGACCGCCATGGCGATGTTCATGCCCATCATCGCCATCAGGCCCGGGACCACGTAGTTCACGTACGAGTTCCGGTCGCCGCCGAGGCTCGCGCCGACGGAGCCGCCGAAGACGTACACGAACAGCAGCGTGAAGATGATCGGCATCAGCAGGACGTCGAACATCGACTCGGGGTCCTGCTTGATCTGCAGGATGTTGCGGCGCACCAGCGCGCCGGTGTGGCGCAGGTTGGCGCGCAGGCCGATCCGGCCCTCGCCGCCGGTGGCGCGGGCCGGACCGGGGGCCAGGTCGGGCGCGGGTGCGGGCAGCGTCGTCGTGGTCATGCCGCGACCTCCTCGGGTGCGGTGTCGGACGCGGCGGTCGACTTCTGGCCGGTGATGGCCAGGAACACCTCGTCCAGGCTGGGCAGATGGGTGCCTATGTGGGCGATGCCGAAGCCGCGCTCGCCCAGCAGGCCGATGACCGACGTCAGTTGCCCGTCGCTGAGGATCGGGACGTAGAGCAGTCCCTCGTCGGGGACGGCCTGGGTGCCGGACACCCCGTCGAGGCCCGCCTCGGCGATCGCCCGTGCCATGGCGGAGAGTTGCGCGGGATCCGACGGCCTGATCTGGAGGGTGCGGCCGCCGACCTTCGCCTTCAGCTCGTCGACCCCGCCGCCGGCGACGATCCGGCCCCGGTCGATGACCGTCAGCTCGCTCGCCAGCTGCTCGGCCTCTTCCATGTACTGGGTGGTGAGCAGGACGGTCGCGCCCTCGGCGACCATCCGCTTCACCTCGTCCCAGACCTCGTTGCGGGTCCGGGGGTCGAGCCCGGTCGTCGGCTCGTCCAGATAGAGCACGGCGGGCCGACCGATCATCGACGCGGCCAGGTCGAGCCTGCGGCGCATCCCGCCCGAGTACTGCAGGGTGGGCTTCTTCGCCGCTTCCGTGAGCGAGAAGCGCTCCAGCAGCTCGTCGGACCGGCGCCGCGCGTCCTTGCGGGACAGATCGAGGAGCCGCCCGATCATGTAGAGGTTCTCCCAGCCGGACAGCTTCTCGTCGACCGAGGCGTACTGGCCGGTGAGGCCGATGGTGCGGCGCAGCTGGCGCGGCTGGCGCAGCACGTCGTACCCGGCGACGAACGCGGTCCCGGCGTCCGGCTGGACGAGGGTGGAGAGGATGCGGACGAGCGTTGTCTTGCCGGCGCCGTTGGGGCCGAGCACCCCGAGGACGGTGCCCTCGCGCACATCGAGGTCGACTCCGTCGAGGGCCCGGGTGCCCTGGGGTCCGCCGTACTGCTTGACCAGCCCCCGCACCTCGACGGCGTTGCCCGAGCGGCCGCCGTTGGGGTTCTTGTCGATTCGCGTCATGAACACATGACACCAGCCGCCACCGACATGCGGCCGACAATCCACCGACAAGTGACCGACAAACGGCCGACAGCGCGCCGATATCCGGCGGCAGCCGGGATTTGGCCGACAGGGGAGGGCCGCCGGGCACACGACAGCCCGCCGGCGGGGGATGGCCGGCGGGCTGTCGGTCGTGCGGGCAGTGGCTGGGGGCGCCGCGAACGCGCGGACAGCGCGGGCTCGTGGCGGGCGGGTGGGCGGGCGAGGGCAGGATCAGGGGCCAGGGGCCACGGGCCAGGCGTGGCTGTGCGCCCTAGTGGAACGTGTGCTCCTCCTGCGGGAACGTTCCTCCAACGACCTCGTCCGCGAACGCCTTCGCCGCGTCGCCGAGGGTCTGCCGGAGGTTCGCGTACTGCTTGGTGAAGCGCGGCACCTTACCGCCCGTCAGACCGACCATGTCGGTGTAGACGAGCACCTGCGCGTCCGTCTCTGCACCCGCGCCGATCCCGACGGTGGGGATGTGCAGGATGCGCGTGACCTCGGCGGCCAGCTCGGCCGGTACGAGTTCGAGGACGACCGCGAAGGCCCCCGCGTCCTGGACGGCCTTGGCGTCGCGGAGCAGCTGCTGGGCGGCTTCCTCGCCACGGCCCTGGACCCGGTAGCCGAGGGTGTTGACGGACTGCGGGGTGAGCCCGATGTGTCCCATCACCGGGATGCCGGCCTGGACCAGCAGCTCGATCTGGGGGTGCGAGCGCTCGCCGCCCTCCAGCTTGATGGCGCCGACCCCCGCGTCCTTCACCAGGCGGGTGGCGCTGCGCAGGGCCTGGACCGGCCCTTCCTGGTACGAGCCGAACGGCAGGTCGCCGACGATCAGGGCGCGCTTCGTGCCCCGTACGACCGCGGCGGAGAGCATCGTCATCTCGTCCAGCGTCACCGGGACGGTGGTCTCGTACCCCAGGTGGACATTGCCCATCGAGTCGCCGACGAGCATCACGGGGATGCCGGCCTCGTCGAAGACGGATGCGGTCATCGCGTCGTAGGCGGTGAGCATCGGCCACTTCTCGCCGCGCTCCTTGGCGGCGGCGATGTCATGGACGGTGATCCGGCGGGAGCTCTTACCGCCGTACAGTGCCTTCCCGCTGTCGCCGGGGCTTGCCGCGCCCGCGCCCGCAGGCGGCTTCTGTGCACCCTGAAGAGTCATGGCCGACGGCCCTTTCGTCATCTCGAGGCGCCCTGACGGCGTCCCCGGACCACATCCATGGTGGCATCCCGGGCCCGTTCACGGGAAGTGGGCCCCTGCCGGCCTCGTCAGCGCACGCTTCCGGCCAGCTATTCCGGCCAGCTATTCCGGCCAGCTGCTCCGGCCGGGTATTCCGGCAGCGGTAAAGTCTTTCCAATACGAGACGGTGTCGTATTGGAATGGGCCTAGCCTGTGCGTCATGTCCACACCGTCCGGCGGCCCGGCCGCCGCACCTCGCATACCCGAAGCCGTCCACCGCCGCCGCTGGGCGATCCTGGGCGTCCTGATGTTCAGCCTGCTCATCGTCGTGCTGGACAACTCGATCCTCAATGTGGCGGTCAAGACGATCGCCGCCCCCGAGCCCACCGGCATCGGCGCCACCCAGAGCGAGCTGGAGTGGGCGATCAACTCCTACACGCTCGTCTTCGCCGGACTGCTCTTCACCTCGGGGCTCCTCGGCGACCGCATCGGCCGCAAGAAGGTGCTGCTCTTCGGTATCGCCGTCTTCGGCATCGGCTCGGCGCTCGCCGCCATGTCCGGATCGCCCGCCGAACTCATCGGCTACCGCGCCCTGATGGGCTTCGGCGCCGCCTTCGTGATGCCCGCCACCCTCGCCGTCCTGATGAACGTCTTCGAGCGTGACGAGCAGCCCAAGGCCATCGGCATCTGGGCCGGCAGTGTGGGCCTCGGCATCGCCATCGGCCCGATCACCGGCGGTCTGCTGCTGGAGCACTTCTGGTGGGGCTCCATCTTCCTGGTGAACGTCCCCGTCGCCGTCGTCGCGCTGGTCGCGATGGTGCTGCTGGTGCCGGACTCCCGGGACCCCAGGCCCGGCCGGGTCGACCCGCTGGGGGTCGTGCTCTCCATCGTCGGACTCGTCCTGCTGGTGTACGGCATCATCCGCGGCGGCCAGCTGGCCGACTTCACCGACGCCACCGTGCTGCTTCCGCTGCTGGGCGGCCTGGCCGTGCTGGCCGGCTTCGTCTGGCACGAGAAGCGCAGCAGCCACCCGGCCATCGACGTCACCTACTTCAAGAAGCCGGCCTTCGCGGCCGCCGTCGCCGCCATCGCGCTCGTCTTCTTCGCGCTGATGGGCGTGACCTTCTTCTCCGCCTTCTACCTGCAGAGCGTGCGCGGCTACAGCGCCCTCCAGTCGGGTCTGCTGATCCTGCCGCTGGCCGCCGCCCAGATGATCTTCGCGCCGCGTGCCCGGCTGGTCGTCGACCGGTTCGGCGCCCGCGCCGTCTGCACGGCGGGCATGGTGCTGGTCGCGGCCGGACTCGCGGCGTTCGCCCTCTTCGGCGCGGGCACGCCGGTCTGGGTGATGTGCGTGGTCTTCTTCGTCCAGGGCACCGGAATGGCCCACATCATGCCGCCGGTGACGGTCGCGGTGATGCAGGCGCTGCCCCGCGAGAAGGCCGGTTCCGGCTCGGCGATCAACAACACCTTCCGCCAGGTCGGCGGGGCCCTGGGTGTGGCCGTTCTCGGCTCCGTCCTGTCCGCGACCTACCGGGGCGGGATCGAGGGGCACCTCGACGCCGTACCGGCCGGTGCGCGGGACGCGGCGGGGGAGTCCATCGAAGCCACCCTCGCCATCGCCGGGAAGCTCGGTCCCGCGGGCAAGCCGCTGATCGGTGCCGCGTACGAGGCGTTCCTGGACGCCATGCACCTGACGGCCCTCGCCTCGGCGGGTGTCGCGGTGATCGGCGCCGTGGTGGTCGCGGTCTTCCTGCCGGCCCGGCCGAGGACGGCGAAGGCCACGGACAGTGGCGAGGCGCCCGCCCCGGCCGCCGTGAGCCGCCCCTGAGGAAGCCGGCCGCCCCGTCCCGCCCCCGTGCGCGGGGCGGGGCGGCCGGCGCACGGCCGGCGCCGCTGTGTACGAGAATTCACCGGGGGCGGCGAGTGCGGCTGACGGGCGCGGCGAGAGGCGGAACACGTGCAGGGGCAGGGTCACGCGAAGGAACACCGGCGCGGCAGGCCACGCAGTGAGGCGGCCGAGCGGGCGATCCTGGACGCTGTCGTGAGCCTGCTGGAGGAGGGTGTGCCGCTCGGCGCGCTCTCCATCGAGCGGATCGCCCGTACGGCGGGCGTCGGCAAGGCCACCATCTACCGGCGCTGGCAGGGCAAGGAAGAGCTCTTCGTCGACGTCCTGCGGGAGATCGAACCGCCCGAGCCCGCCCTGCCCGGCACCTCGGCCCTCGACGATCTCGCCGTCATCCTGGAGTCGCTGCGCCGGCGCGGGCTCGCCCAGCGCTCCTCCGCCCTGCTGCACAACGTCTTCGCGGAGATGAAGAGCCATCCCGTGCTGTGGGACGCGTACCACAGGACGGTGATCGAGCCGCGCCGCCAGGCCACGCTGGCCGCCATCCGCCGGGGGGTGGCCGACGGTGAGCTGCGGGACGACCTGGACGTGGAGCTGATGAACGACCTGCTGGTCGGCCCCATGCTCATCCGCACACTGCACCGGTCGGAGGCGCCGCTGGACGACGACCTCGCCGAGCAGATCATCAGCTCGGCGCTCCAGGGGATCAGCCCGCGGAAGTGAACGGCGGCGGCGCAGCCGGTGCCGGCCGCCCCGGACCGGCCGCCCCGGACCGGCCAACGGCGAAACGCCCCGCGGCGAAACGCCCGGCCGGTGAGACCGATCACATCCTGTCCCCGGCCCGCCCCGACCGTGCGCGTTCTGTCACAGCTACCCGCCATTCGTCCTTGATCGGAACCCGCCGCACCGCCGCCCGCGTCTCCGTGGCAGTACGGCCGTTCCCGGACGGCGGAGGAGAAAGCGCGCGGACATCCCCTAGGGTCGGGGGTGGGTGTGCACAGCAAGGTAGTGAGGGCGACACACATGACGCAGGAGTACACGGCGCGGTCGGTGACGGCGGGCGGGGAGAAACACCGCACCGGATCCCGCGTCAGAACCCTGCTCGCCCGCTGGCGCGGCGACCGGGACATCTGGCGGCGCGGCATCGTCCTCGCCCTGCTCGCCGTGGTGGTCGCGGTGGTGATGATCCTGCACGCGCAGATCCCCAACCAGATCGGCAACCTGGGCAGCCTCACCGAGACGTTCCTGCCCTGGCTCGGTCTCTTCGTCCCGCTGATCCTCGTCCTGGCGCTGGTACGGCGCTCCGTGACCGCCCTGATCGCCGTGCTGCTGCCCGCCGTTGTCTGGGTGAATCTCTTCGGCGGGCTCCTCGCCGGCAAGTCCGGGCCGGGCGGCGACCTCATGGTCGCCACGCACAACGTCAACGCGGAGAACCCGGACCCCCAGGGCACCGCTCACGCCCTCGCGGACTCCGGGGCGGAGGTCGTCGCGCTGGAGGAGCTGACGGCCGAGGCCGTACCGGTGTACGAGGACGCCCTGGCCGCCACCTACCCGTACCACTCGGTCCAGGGCACGGTCGGACTGTGGAGCAAGTACCCGATGACCGGCTCCCGGCCCGTCGACATCAAGCTCGGCTGGGTCCGCGCGCTGCGCTCCACGGTGGACACCCCGCACGGCCAGGTCGCCGTCGTGGTGGCCCATCTGCCCTCCGTACGGGTCAAGTTGCACGCCGGGTTCACCGCGAACCAGCGCGACAAGAGCGCGGACGCGCTCGGCGAGGCCATCGCCGCGGAGCCGCTGCGCCGGGTGATCCTGCTCGGCGATCTCAACGGCACGATGAACGACCGCTCCCTGAACGCCATCACGTCCCAGATGCGCTCCACGCAGGGCGCGGCGGGCGACGGTTACGGCTTCAGCTGGCCGGCCGGGTTCCCGCTGGCGCGGATCGACCAGATCATGGTGAAGGGCGTCGAACCGGTGTCGTCCTGGACCCTTCCCCGGACGGACAGCGACCATCTGCCGATCGCGGCGCGGGTCGAACTGCGCTGAGCGCGCCGGGTGGGCCCGGTGTGCCGGGTGGGCTCGGTGCGCCGGGCGAACCGGGCGTACGGATGTGCCGCCCGCAATCCGCTGTTCATCTGCCGGAACAGACGGTCTGAGAGACTTTGTTCCGTCGAGGGACTTTCCTCGGAAGCCTCATCGCGGAAAGGTCCTTCCCCATGCCCATCGCTCCGCTGCTCGCCCTGGCCGTGAGCAGCTTCGGCATCGGCACCACCGAGTTCGTGATGATGGGCCTGCTGCCCAATGTCGCCGACGACCTGGGCACGTCCGTGCCCACCGCCGGTCATCTCGTCTCGGCGTACGCGATCGGTGTCGTCATCGGAGCCCCGCTGCTCACCGCTGTCGGCTCCCGCGTCCCGCGCAAACGCATGCTCCTGCTGCTGATGGCCCTCTTCATCGTCGGCAACCTCGCCTCCGCGCTCGCCCCCGGCTACGGCTGGCTGCTGGCGGGCCGGGTCCTCGCCGGACTGCCGCACGGCGCGTTCTTCGGTGTCGGCGCGGTCGTCGCCGCCCGGCTGGCGCCCGAGGGCCGGCAGGCGCGGGCCGTGGCCACGATGTTCCTCGGGCTGACGGTCGCGAACATCGTCGGCGTTCCCGCCGCCACCCTGCTCGGCCAGAACCTCGGCTGGCGTGCCACCTTCCTCGTCGTCACCGCGATCGGCCTGCTGGCGCTGGCCGCGCTCGCCCGGCTCATCCCGTACGCACCCGTCGACGCGCACCAGAGCCTCGGCCGGGAACTGCGCGCTCTCGGCAACCGCCAGGTGCTGTTGGGTCTCGCCACCGCCGTCTTCGGCTTCGGCGGGGTCTTCGCCGTGTACGCGTACCTCGCCTCGATGACGACCGAGGTCATGGGCTTCGGCGAGTCGTCCGTCACGCTGGTCCTGGCGCTCTTCGGCGTCGGTATGACGCTCGGCGCCCTGGCAGCGGGACCGCTCACCGACCGGGCGCCGCGTCCCACGCTCTACGGGTCGCTCGGCGCCCTCGCCGTCGTGCTGGTCGCCTTCCGGTTCACGGTGCATGTGCAGTGGGCGGCGCTGGTGACCGTGGTGCTGCTGGGCGCGGTCGGCTTCCTGACGACGACTCCGCTCCAGATGCTCGTCATGCGGAAGGCCAAGGACGCTCCCACCCTCGCGGCCGCCTCCAACCACTCCGCCTTCAACCTCGCCAACGCGGGCGGTGCCTGGCTCGGCGGCGCCGCGATCGCGGCCGGCTGGGGCTGGATGTCACCGACCCTGGTCGGCGCGGTGCTCGCGGTCGCCGGCCTGGCGATCGCGGTGACGGCCGGAGCGCTGGACCGGCCGGGCCGGGACCGGCAGGACACGCCGGCGGGGGCCTCCCGCGTCGTCGCGGAAGGCCCCCGGGCGCGGCAGGAGCGCGGGCTCAGCCCGTCGTCTCCCGCCAGCGGTTCGTGATCGGCAGCCGCCGGTCCTTGCCGAAGCCCTTCGCCGAGATCTTGGTGCCCGGCGGGTACTGGCGCCGCTTGTACTCCGCCACATCCACCATCCGGAGCGTCTTCGTGACCAGCGCGTCGTCGAAGCCCGCCGCGACGATCGCGTCCTTGCCCTGGTCGCGGTCGACGTACAGCTCCAGGATCCCGTCCAGTACGTCGTAGTCCGGCAGCGAGTCCGTGTCGACCTGGCCGGGGCGCAGTTCGGCGCTGGGCGGCTTGGAGATCGAGGCCTCCGGGATGGGCGGCGTCTGGCCACGCTGCTCGGCTGCGCGGTTGCGCCAGCGGGCGAGCCGGAAGATGGACGTCTTGTAGACGTCCTTGATCGGGCCGTACGCGCCGACCGAGTCGCCGTACAGCGTCGAGTAGCCGACCGCCAGCTCGGACTTGTTGCCCGGCGCGAGCACGATCTGGCCCTCCTGGTTGGAGACGGCCATCAGCAGGGTGCCGCGCAGCCGCGACTGGAGGTTCTCCTCCGCGAGCCCGGTGAGCCCCAGCGAGTCCATGTACGCGTCGAACATCGGCTCGATCGCGACGGTACGGAAGTTGAGCCCGGTACGCCGGGCCAGCTCGGCCGCGTCGTCCTTGGAGTGGTCCGAGGAGTACTTGGACGGCATGGAGATGCCGTACACGTCCTGTGCGCCGAGCGCGTCACAGGCGATGGCGGCGACGAGCGCGGAGTCGATACCGCCGGAGAGCCCTATGAGTACGGACCGGAAGCCGTTCTTCGCGGCGTACGCGCGCAGGCCCACGACGAGTGCCGAGTAGACCTCCTCGTCGTCCTCCAGGCGCTCGGCGTAACCGCCGGACAGCTCGGGCTCGTACGCCGGGAGGGGCTCCTCGGACAGGATGACCCGGTCGATCCGCAGCCCGTCGTCCACGACGCCCGACGGTGGCTCGGCGGCAGCGGCCGGCAGGTCCAGGTCCAGGACCACCGAGCCCTCCGCGAACTGCGGCGCGCGGGCGATGACCTCGCCGTCCTTGTCGACGACGATCGAGTCACCGTCGAAGACCAGCTCGTCCTGGCCGCCGATCATCGCGAGGTACGCGGTGGTGCAGCCGGCTTCCTGGGCGCGCTTGCGCACCAGGTCGAGACGGGTGTCGTCCTTCTCCTTCTCGTACGGGGAGGCGTTGATGGACAGCAGCAGCCCGGCCCCGGCGGACCGGGCGGCCGGCACGCGCCCGCCGTCCTGCCACAGGTCCTCGCAGATCGCCAGCGCGATGTCGATGCCGTGGACGCGTACGACGGGCATGGTGTCGCCGGGCACGAAGTACCGGAACTCGTCGAAGACGCCGTAGTTCGGCAGGTGGTGCTTGGCGAAGCTCAGCACGACCGCGCCCCGGTGCAGCACGGCGGCGGCGTTCTGCGGCGCTCCGGCCGGCTGCCCGTACCGGGGCTGGGCCTTCTCGGAGCGGTCCAGGTAGCCGACGATGACGGGCAGCTCCCCGAAGCCCTCCGCGTCGAGCCGGACCGCGAGCGCGCGCAGGGCGGCCCGGGACGCCTCGACGAAGGACGACCGCAGGGCCAGGTCCTCGACGGGGTAGCCGGTCAGCACCATCTCGGGGAACGCGACGACATGCGCTCCCTGCTCGGCGGCGTGCCGGGTCCAGTGCATGATCGCCTCGGCGTTCGCGGCGAGATCGCCGACGGTCGAGTCGATCTGATTCAGGGCGAGGCGTAGTTGAGGCACCCGGTCAGTGTAATCGTCTGTCTGACACGATGCGGGTGGCCCGGGGCACGGCGGTACGCCTCGCAGGTACCCCGCCGGACCGCCTCGGGGGTACGGCCGGACCGCCTCGGCGGCCGTGGCCGTCCGGCGGGCCCGAGCCGCCGTCGTTTCCCCGAGATCCCGTGGTTTCCCGAGGTCCCTGGTGTCCCCGCGGCCCTGTCCAGATCCTCCGTGGTCCGTTACGGCGTCGCGTGGTCCGGTACGAGCACTTCCGGGCCGGTCGCGGCCCGCACCTGCTCCGGTGTGACGCCCGGCGCCGTCTCCACCAGCACCAGGCCGTCAGGGGTGACGTCGAGGACGGCCAGGTCGGTCACGATGCGGTGGACCACGCCCCGGCCGGTGGCGGGCAGGGAGAGCTCCTCGACGATCTTGGGCGATCCGTCACGGGCGGTGTGCTCCATGACCACGATCAGCCGGCGGGCGCCGTGGACCAGGTCCATCGCGCCGCCCATGCCCTTGACCATCTTCCCGGGGATCATCCAGTTCGCGAGATCACCCCGCGCGGAGACCTGCATGGCGCCGAGGACGGAGACGTCGATCCGGCCGGCCCGGATCATGCCGAAGGAGAAGGCGGAGTCGAAGTACGCGGCGCCGGGGGCCACGGTCACGGTTTCCTTTCCCGCGTTGATCAGGTCCGGGTGCTCCGTGCCCTCGTACGGATACGGGCCGACGCCCAGGATGCCGTTCTCCGAGTGCAGGACGACATGCACACCGGCGGGCAGGTGGTTCGGGATGAGAGTCGGCAGGCCGATGCCCAGATTCACGTACTGGCCGTCCCTGAGCTCCCGGGCGGCGCGGGCGGCGAGCTGGTCGCGGTCGAGCGGCATGATCAGTTCTCCTCGGCGGCGGCGGTGATGACGGCGGTGATGACGGCGGGGCGGGCGGCGGGGCGGGCGGCGGGGCGGACCGTACGGCGCTCGATACGCCGGTCGGAGGCGTCGGCGGCGACCACACGGTCCACGTACACGCCCGGCAGGTGGACGGCGTCCGGGTCCAGTTCGCCGGGCTCGACGATCTGCTCCGCCTCCACCAGGGTGATCCGCCCGGCCATCGCGCTCAGCGGATTGAAGTTGCGGGCGGCGGCGTGGAAGACGCAGTTGCCGTGCCGGTCCGCGACCGCCGCCCGGACGAGGGCGTAGTCGGCGGTGATGGCCTCCTCCAGGAGGTAGCTGCGGCCCCCGAACTCCCGTACCTCCTTGGGCGGGGAAGCAACCGCGACCGATCCGTCCGCCGCGTACCGCCAGGGCAGGCCGCCCTCCTCGATCTGCGTGCCCACCCCGGCCGGGGTGAAGAAGGCCGGGACCCCGGAGCCGCCGGCGCGCAGCCGCTCGGCGAGCGTTCCCTGCGGGGTGAGTTCCACCTCCAGCTCACCGGCCAGGTACTGCCGGGCGAATTCCTTGTTCTCCCCGACGTACGAGGACGTCATCCGGGAGATCCGGCCGGCCCGCAGCAGCAGGCCCAGACCCCAGTCGTCCACACCGCAGTTGTTGGACACCACGTGCAGGCCCGAGACGCCGGTCTCGCCGACCGCGGCGATCAGCGCCGACGGGATGCCGCACAGGCCGAAGCCGCCGACGGCGAGGGTCGCCCCGTCGGAAATGTCCGCCACCGCTTGCGCGGCGGAGCCCAGCACCTTGTCCATGCGATCGCCTTTCACGTGGGTTTCCCCGCTCGGAGGCCCGTCCACGCGCGGTTCTCTCCGCGCCGTGGTGTCCGGGCGGCCCCACCCTTCCGGCAGGCGGACCGGCTTGGCCATGTGGTCCGCTCCCATGGACAGGTCGTCAGAAGCGGTTGTCAGCCACATGTCCGGTACGGCGTGGTACTCCTACGGTTCGGAAATCACCCACCACGATTCGACCGCCGCTGTGGAGCCGCACTCCTCCGGCCGGCGGCGGACTCCGTAAGACTCCAGGAGCCGGTCAGATGCCTTCCAGCGCACAGGGCACCAGAAACACGTTCACCAGCAGATCCATACGCGCGTTCTCGTTGCTGGCCGCCGGCGCCCTGCTCGCCGGCTGCGCCGCCGCCGGAACGGCCGGCTCCGACAGCGCGTCGGCGGGCGGCGAGGACTCCGCCCCCGTCAAGGTGGGCATGGTCTACTCCCGTACCGGACCGCTCGCGGCCTACGGCAAGCAGTACCAGGAAGGCTTCACGGCGGGCCTGGACTACGCCACGCACGGCACCGGCAAGGTCGCCGGACACCCCATCGAGGTCACCGAGCAGGACGACACGGGGGACCCGGCGAAGGCCGTCGCCGAGGCCAAGAGCCTGATCGGCAAGGGCTACAAGATCCTCGCCGGGTCCACCGACTCCGGTGTGGCCCTCCAGATGGCTCCGCTGGCCGCGCAGAACCGCGTCCTGTTCATCAGCGGGACCGCCGCCACCGACGCCGTCACCGGGGTCAACGCGTACACGTTCCGCTCGGGCCGCCAGTCGTACCAGGACATCCTCACCGCGGGCACGATGCTCGGCGACGCCAAGGGCAAGAAGGTGACGGTCCTGTCGCAGAACTCCGCGTTCGGGCAGGCCAACGTGGCCGCCGTGAAGGCCGTTCTGGGCGCGCAGGGCGCGACGGTGGGATCGGTGCTCGCACCGCCGAGCGCCGGTGACCTCACCCCGTTCGCGCGTCAGGTCAAGGCGGGCAAGCCGGACCTGGTCTTCGTCGCCTGGGCCGGGGCGAGCGCACCGGCGCTGTGGACGGCGCTGGACCAGCAGGGCGTCCTCGACGCCGGCAAGGTGGTGACCGGGCTGGCGGGCACCGCCTCGTACCCGATCTTCGGCGGCGCGGGCGACAAGGTGTCCTTCCTCGCCCACTACTTCCCGGGAGCGGGCGGCGGTAACCCGGTCGAGACGGCGATGCTCGACAGCATCACCAAGGCCGGAGGCACGCCCGACCTGTTCAGCCCGGACGGATTCACCGCCGCGCAGATGATCGTGCGGGCCATCGAGTCCGGCAGCGCCCAGGACACCGGCGCGATGGTCAAGGCGCTGGAGGGCTGGACCTTCGAAGGACCCAAGGGCTCCGAGCAGGTACGCGCCGAGGACCACGCCCTGCTCCAGCCGATGTTCACGGCGAAGCTCACGGGCACCGGCGCCGCCGCCAAGCCCGAACTGGCCGGCTCCCTCGCGATGTCGGCCGTCACGCCCCCGGCGACGAAGCGGGCGGGCTGAGCGGTGAGCTCCACGCACAGAGCACCACAGGGGGTGGGGGGCGCCGCGACCACGGGCGGCGCCCCCGCCCCCGGGGCCGCGCCCGCTTCCGCCGCTGCCCCCGGGGCCCCCGCTTCCGCCGTCGCTCCCGCTCCCGTGATCCGGCTGCGCGACCTCGGCTGGACCGTCGGGGGAGCGACCATCGTCGAGGACGTGTCCCTCGATGTCCGCGAGGGCGAGTTCGTGGCCTTCATCGGCCCCAACGGAGCCGGAAAGACGTCTCTGTTCAACCTGATCAGCGGGGTCAACCCGGCCTCCCGGGGCACGGTCGAACTCGACGGCACCGACATCACCGCCGAGCCCGTGGCCACCCGCGCCCGACGAGGACTCGGCCGCACCTTCCAGACGTCCAGCCTGTGGCCGGGCATGACCGTCGCCGACCATGTGCGGCTCGCCGCCCAGGCAGCCACGGGGGGCTCGTACCGGATCTGGCGCCGCGCCTCCGGCTACCAGGCCCAGGTCAGGGGCGTACTGGACCGTACGGGCCTCGGCCACCGCGCCGAAGCCCTGGCCGGGGCGCTGTCCCACGGCGAGAAGCGCAAGCTCGAACTGGCCGTGCTGCTCGTCGGCGAGCCGCGCCTGATGCTCCTGGACGAACCGATGGCCGGGGTGAGCGCCGAGGAGGTGCCCGCCCTGACCGACCTGATCCGCTCCCTGCACCGCGACGAGGGCCGCACCGTCCTCATGGTGGAACACCACATGGACGTCCTGCTGGGCCTGGCCGACCGGATCGCCGTGATGCACCACGGCACCCTGCTCGCCCTGGACACACCGGCGGCCGTCATGTCCGACGCCACCGTGCAGCAGGCCTACCTCGGGGAGGCGCTGTGACCGCGCGGACCACACCGGCGCCGTCCACCGCGCCCACCACACCGCACGCGGCCCTGCTCGCCGTCCGCGACCTGCGGGTCGTCATCGGCGACCGGCACATCCTGCACGGCGTCGACCTCGATGTCGCCGCCGGCGGGGTCACCGCCCTGCTGGGCCGCAACGGCGCCGGCAAGACGACCACCGTGCGCGGCGTCCTCGGCCTCGTCCCGCGCACCGGCAGCGTCCTGCTCGACGGCGAGGAGACCGTACGCCTCGCCACCCACGCCCTGGTCCGCCGGGGAATCGGTTACGCCCCCGAGGACCGGGGCGTCTTCGCCGGGCTCACCGTCGCGGAGAACCTGCGCCTGGCCGAGCGCGCCGGCGCCGGCGAACCCGCGTACCCGCTGGTGTACGAGCTGTTCCCGGAGCTGAGGCAGCGCGCCAAGCAGGCCGCGGGGACGCTCTCCGGCGGCCAGCAGCAGATGGTGGCCATCGCCCGCACCCTGCTCAACGGCAACCGCCTGATCATCGCCGACGAACCCACCAAGGGCCTCGCGCCCAAGGTGGTCACCGAGGTCGCCCAGGTACTGGAACGCGCCGCCGAGGCCGTCCCGATCCTGCTGGTCGAGCAGAACCTCGCCATGGTGCGCCGGCTCGCCGAGCACTGTGTCGTCCTCGCCGACGGCCGTACCTCCTACCAGGGCGCCGCCGCCGAGTTGCTCGCCGACGCCGAGGCCACCCGCCGGCTGCTGGGCGTCGGCCGCCACGAACACCCTCCCGTACGGACCGAAGGGGCGGGCGCCTGATGTCCACCGTCGTCCTGCTCACCCTCACCGGACTGGGACTGGGAGCGCTGTACTTCCTGGTCGCCTCCGGCCTCTCGCTGATCTTCGGCCTGATGGACGTGCTGAACTTCGCCCATGGCGCGCTGCTGTCCATCGGCGCCTACGGCACCTGGTGGGCCGCCTCCGGGCACCTGCCCGGCGCCGGGCCCGGCGGCCTCGGCTTCGTCCTCGCGGTCGTCTTCGGGACCGCCGTCGGCACCCTCGCCGCCGTC
Organism: Streptomyces sp. NPDC051569; assembly: GCF_044454085.1. NCBI lineage: Bacteria > Bacillati > Actinomycetota > Actinomycetes > Kitasatosporales > Streptomycetaceae > Streptomyces > Streptomyces sp. NPDC051569. Next base: position 334,004 of record NZ_JBITDJ010000004.1, on the reverse strand, counting down.
GTCCTCGAACTCGCCGTGATCCGGCCGCTGTACGCCCGTCCCCGCGAACAGGTCCTGGCCACCGTCGGCGTCGGTCTCGCCATTCCGGCGCTGCTGTCGGCGATCTGGGGCTCGGACGCCCGCCCCTTCCCCGGGCCGGAGGCCCTGTCCGGCACCTTCGGGCTGCTGGGCGCCCGTATCCCCGTGAACCGGCTGGTGCTGATCGGCGCCGCCCTGGTCGTCCTCGTCGCCCTCAAGCTCTTCCTCTCCGGCACCCGGCACGGCCTCGTCGTCCGGGCCGGGGTCGAGGACCGGGCGATGGTCACCGCCCTCGGCATCGACGTACGCAAGGCCTTCACCCTGGTCTTCGCCATCGGCGGGGCGGCGGCGGCCCTCGCGGGTGCGCTCAGCGGCCTCTACTTCGGGTCCGTCGACCCCGGCCAGGGCACCTCGCTGCTCATCTTCGCCTTCGTGGTGGTCGTGATGGGCGGGATGGGATCGGTCACCGGAGCCGCGCTGGCATCCGTCGGCGTCGGGCTCGTCCAGCAGTTCGCCAACTACTACACCACCGCCGGGCTCGGCGACCTCTCCGTCGTCGTCCTGCTCGCCGCGCTGCTGCTCGTCCGGCCGCGCGGCCTCACCGGGAGACTCGCGTGACCACCGCCCACCAGACAGACGACCTCCAGGCCCCCGGCGACACGCTCTCCGGCGGCCCGCTCCCCGGTGGCCCGCCGCCCGGCACGGCCGACGGCGGGCGGCCGCGCCGCGTCACCCGGTGGTGGCCCGCCGCCGCCCTGCTGGCGCTGCTCGCCGCGCCGTACAGCGCGCTGCCCCTGCCAGGACTGCTGGACGGGCCGATCGGCAGTCCTGGCAGCCTCCAACTGCTCGCCATGTGCCTGCTCTTCGGCGCCCTGGCCACCGGTTACGACCTGCTGCTCGGCCGCACCGGGCTGCTCTCCTTCGGCCACGCCCTGTACTTCGCGGCCGGGACGTACGCCACCAACACGATCATGCTCGAAGCCGGTTTCTCCTTCGCCGTCTCGGCCCTGCTCGGGCTGCTCTTCGGAGTGGCGCTCGCCGCGCTGCTCGGCTCGGTCAGCCTGCGGGTGAGCGGCATCGGGTTCTCCATGGTGACCCTCGCCTTCGCCCAGGCCGGATCGATCCTCGTGGAACGCGACCCGGGCGGCATCACGGGCGGCGAGGAAGGCCGGGCGGTCCCGGCGGAGTCGCTGCCCGGCGCCCTGGTCGGCATCGAACACACCGTCAACCTGTACTGGATAGCCCTGGCCTACCTGATCTTCACCCTGGCGGCCGTCCACTGGGCGGTCCGCTCGCCCACCGGGCGCGTCTGGGAGGGCATCAAGGAGAACGAACGCCGGGTGGAGGTGCTCGGGCTGCGGCCGTACGGCTTCAAGCTCGTCGCCTTCGTGCTGGCCGGCGCCCTCGCGGCCCTTGGCGGCATCGTCTACCTGCTGCTGACCGGCGGCGCCACCCCGCAGGCGACGACCTCGGACTTCACCCTCTCGCTGCTGGTGATGGTGGTCCTGGGCGGCTCCGGGACCCGCTGGGGGCCGCTGATCGGCGGTGTCCTGTACACCTGGGCCGATCACCGGCTGGGCGACCTGGCCGGCTCCGACGCGGTCGCCGGGCTGCCCGCCGTGCTGCGCGTGCCCCTCTCCCAGCCGCTGTTCCTGCTCGGCGCGCTCTTCGTCGTGGTGGTCTACGTGCTGCCGGGCGGGGTGGTGCGCCTGCCGGAGCGGATACGGTCCGCCGGTGCGGCCCGTAAGGGGTCGGGCAGCGGTGACCACCAGGAGGCGGGCGCGTGACGGCGTACGAGGAGACCAGGCCGTACGAGGAGACCGGGCCGTACGAGGAGACCGGGCCGTACGAGGAGAGCACCGTCCCGGTCGGCTCCGGTGAGCTGGCCGTGCTGCGCTGGCCGGCGGCCCGGCCGGGGGCGCCCGTGGTGCTGGCCCTGCACGGCATCACCGCCAACTCCCTGTCCTGGGCCCGGGTCGCCCACCACCTCGCCGGCCGCGTGACCCTGGTCGCGCCCGACCTCCGGGGCCGGGCGGGCAGCCGTACGCATCCGGGCCCGTACGGCATCGCCGCCCACGCCGAGGACGCGGCGGCGCTGGCGGCCGCTCTCGGCCCCGAACCGGTCGTCCTGACCGGCCACTCGATGGGCGCGTTCATCGCCGCCCTGGCCACGGTCCGCTTCCCGGACCGGTTCGCTTCCCTGCTGCTCGTCGACGGCGGCGTGGGCTTCCCCGCACCGGCCCATCTGGAGCCCGACGAGCTGATCACCGCCGTCATCGGCCCGGCCATGCGGCGGCTGTCGATGACCTTCCCCGACCGCGACGCCTACCGGGCCTTCTGGCAGGAGCACCCGGCCTTCGGCTCGTCCTGGTCGCCGTGGGTCGACGCGTACATCCAGCGCGACCTGGTGGGGGAGGAACCCGCGCTGCGCTCGTCCTGCGTGCTTGACGCGGTGCGCGCCGACGGTGTGGGCCTGTTCGGTACGGAAGTGCTGGACGCGATCCACCAACTGCCCTTCCCCGCGCGACTGCTGTGGGCCGAGCGGGGACTGATGGACGAGCCGCAGGGGCTGTACGACGAACAGCGCCTGGCCGCCGCCGGACTCGGCGGCGAGGGAGACGCGCCGGTCACGCCGATGCGGGTGGCCGGTACCAACCACTACACCCTGCTCACCGGCGACGACGGCGCCCGGGTGGTGGCCCGTCACCTGCTGGACGCCGCCGGGGTGCCGGACGCCCGGATCTCCTAGGACCTGTCCGGCCGGTGGTCACCCGACAGCAGATGGAGCCGGAGCGCGAGCCGCAGTTCGAGCGCGCGCTCCGGGGCGTTCCAGTCGGGGCCGAGCAGTGCCTGGATGCGGTCCAGGCGCTGCACGACCGTGTTGACGTGGAGATGCAGCACGTCCTTGGCGCGGGTGAGGCTGCCACCGCAGCCGAAGTAGGCGTCCAGGGTGCGCACCAGCGCGGTGCCCCGCCGCGCGTCGTACTCCAGGAGCGGTCCGAGGGTGGCGGCGACGAAGCCGTGCACGTCGTGCGCGTCGCCCAGGAGCACGCCGACGAAGCCCAGTTCGGCGGCGCAGCCCGCGTCTCCCACGCGGCCCAGTGACTGGAGCGCGCGCAGGCAGCGCACCGCCTCCGTGTGCGCGGCGGCGAGCGCCCGGGGCCCGGCCGAGGGCCCGGCGGCGGCCACGGTGACCGGGCCGCCGGCGAGCGGGGTGAGCTGCGCGACGGCGGCCCTGGCGGCCTCGCCGGGCGGGGTCCCGTCGTACGGGAGCAGCAGCACCACCGTCCCGGTGTGTTCGGCGCTGATGCCGTCGCCGCCGAAGAGGTACCGTACGGCCGCCCCGGCGAGCCGGTCCCGCCCTTCGGCGGTGGCTTCCGCGACCAGCAGCAGATGGGACCGGTCGAGGTCGACGCCGAGCCGGCGGCCCCGTTCGACCAGGCCGGCGGGGTCGCGGTCGGGGGCGGCCAGCAGGTCGGCGAGGAGATCGCCCCGGACACGGTTCTCGGTCTCGGAGACCGAGCGCCGCAGCAACAGCAGCAGCGCGGTGACGACTCCGGCGCGCTCGAACAGCCGCCGGTCGGGGTCGTCCAGTCGCGGCCGGTCGTGCAGCACCAGGCAGCCCAGCAGCTCCTGTCCGGCGAGGACCGCGCAGATCCAGCGGCCGTCCCGGAGGACGGCGCGGGCGGCCGCACGGGAGTCACCGGCGGCCCTGAAGAGGCCGGTGGCGTCCGGGACCTGTCCGGCGAAGGGGCCGCCGTCGCGCCCGACCGCCGTGAGCGGGCGGCCGTCGGGGTCGTGGATGGTGATGGGCCCCTCCAGCAGCCCGGCGACCGCCGCGGCCACCTCCGGTACGTCGCCGCCGCGCAGGACGAGATCGGTGAGCCGGTCGTGGGCCTCCTGCGCGCGCTGCATGGCGGCGGAGTGCTCCTGGATGACCGCGTTCGCGTCGGCCAGACCGGCCAGCGCCGCCCGGGTGTCGGCGAGGGCCCGGGCGGTGTCGATGGCGATGGCGGCGTGGGCGGCCAGCGAGCACAGCAGGGCGACCTCGTCGGGCGCGAACGGGCGGGGGGTGCGGTCGGCGGCGAAGAGCACGCCGATGACCTTCCCGTCCCGGCCGCTGCTGGAGCCGAGCAGCAGCGGCACCCCGAGGATGGCGACCAGCCCCTCGTCGAGGACCCCGGCGTCGATGCTGCCGGTGTGGTGGAAGCGCTCGTCGGTGCGGTAGTCGGGGGTGGCGTACGGCCGGGCGGTCTGCGCCACCAGCCCGCCCAGGCCCTCGCCGAGCTCCAGCCGCAGATTCTGGAAGAGCGGCGAGACGGAACCGTCGGTGACCCGCATGTAGGTGTCTCCCGCCTCCTCGTCGGGGAGCGTGAGATACGCGGTGTCGGTGCCGAGCAGCATCCGGACGCGGCGCACGATCGACTGGAGCACCGCGTCGAGGTCGCGCAGCCCGGCGAGGTCTCCGGCGGTGTCGAAGAGCGCGGTGAGTTCCATCTCCCGGCGCCGGTGCTGGCGCAGGACGCGGCGCACGCGCAGCGCGGTCCCGGTGGCGCGCTCGACCTCCAGGAGGTCGTCCGTACGGGCGCCGTCGACGCGGGCCGCGGCGGCCAGGGCGCCGAAGTCCTCCACCGGGGCGTCCTCGGCGAGGAGTTCGAGCAGGCGGCGCATGTACGGGGCGATGGACGTGGTCTGTTCAGGCATGGGGCGGCCATCGTACGGAAGCGCCGGAGACCTGAGGAGACCGGGGGAGAGCCGGCCTCCTCGGGCGTGGCTGTCAGGCTCAGGCGGACACGGTGGTGCGTTCGCCCGTCTCCGGCGGTGCGTCCCCCGGCCCGGTGGCGTCCGTGGTGGTGTCGGCGGCGGTGTCGGCGGTGACGTCGGCCAGGTCCCGGCCGCGCGTCTCCACCGCGAAGAGCAGGGCGATCACGGTGACCACGGCGGCCAGGGTGACGTAGAGGGCGATGGGGGTGGCGTCGCCGTACGACTGGAGCAGCGCCACCGCGATGAGCGGAGCGGGCGCCCCGGCCGCGACCGACGCGAACTGCGCGCCGATGGAAGCGCCGGAGTACCGCATGCGGGTGGCGAACAGCTCCGAGAAGAACGCCGCCTGCGGCGCGTACATGGCGCTGTGGAAGACCAGCCCGACGGTGACGGCCAGGACGAGCGCCGGGAAGGACCTGGTGTCCAGCAGGGCGAAGAAGGCCCACGCCCAGGCGCCGGTGCCGACCGCCCCGACCAGATAGACCGGCTTGCGGCCGACCCGGTCGGAGAGCGCCCCGAAGAGCGGGATCAGGCAGAACTGCACGGCGGAGCCGATGAGTACGGCGTTCAGCGCCGTCTGCTTGTCGATCTTGAGGTGCTCGACGCAGTAGGCGAGGACGAAGGTGGTGATCACGTAGTACGAGATGTTCTCGGCTATCCGGGCGCCCATCGCCACCAGGATGTCGCGCCAGTGGTGGCGCAGCACCGCGAGGATCGGCGGCTGCTCGGCCTCGCTCCGCGCGGCCTTGCGGCGCTCGGCCTTGGCCAGTGCCTCCTGGAAGACCGGCGACTCGTCGACGGACAGGCGGACCCACAGGCCGACACCGACGAGGACGGCGGAGAGCAGGAAGGGGATACGCCATCCCCAGGCCACGAACGCCGCGTCGCTCTGGACGGTCGTCATCAGGGACAGCACCCCGACGGCGATCAGATTGCCGGCGGGCGCTCCGCCCTGCGGCCACGACGCCCAGAAGCCGCGCCTCCTGGCGTCACCGTGCTCGGAGACGAGCAGGACGGCGCCGCCCCACTCACCGCCGAGGGCGAAGCCCTGGATCAGCCGGAGTGTGGTCAGCAGGACCGGAGCGGCGACGCCGATGCTGTCGTAGCCGGGGACGCAGCCGATCAGGGTGGTGGCCGCGCCCATCATCAGCAGACTGACCACGAGCAGTTTCTTGCGGCCGATCCGGTCACCGAAGTGGCCGAAGACGAGGGCGCCGAGCGGACGGGCGGCGAAGCCGATGGCGTACGTGAGGAAGGAGAGCAGGGTGCCGGTCAGCGGGTCGGACTCGGGGAAGAAGACCTTGCCGAAGACCAGCGCGGCGGCGGAGCCGTAGAGGAAGTAGTCGTACCACTCGACGGTGGTGCCGACGAGGCTGGCCGCGACGACCCGGCGCACGGAGGCGGCGCGCGGAGGCGAGCTGGTGCCTGATCCGGGCGCTGATCCGGGCGCTGATACGGGTGTTGACCCGGGTGTTGATGCGGGGTGCGAGGAAGTCATGGTCATCACTCCGGGCGGGGGTGGGGGGAGAATCGCGTGTCCCGCACAGTAGGAAGTCCACTGCCGCCAGGCGTATGTGATGAGACGCCACACTTCGATGGGGCGGTGTGTGGCCGGAGGCCGTATCCGCCCGCGCTCCCCCCACGCGTCACAGGAGGAACTGCGCGGCCACCCCCAGGGCGCAGAGGACGACGAGGACCGGCCCGGCCGGGCGGCCCCGTTCACGCGGGGCGCTCTCCCCGGTCGGTCGCAGCTCCGGGTGGACACGCATGGCGTTGATCTCCTCCACGGCCCGGACATGGCACGGCGGGTTCTTGAGGCGCCGTTCGAGCCAGGGCCAGCAGGGCGTGCGCAGGAGCGGACTCGGCTCGCGCGTCCCGACGACCCTGATGGAGCTGTGCCTTCCGCCGTGGATCACCGCAGTCAGCTCTTCCCACGGCACGTGCCGGACGCCCCACGCATGCGTCAGCCACAGTCCCGACGCATCGGCCGTGATCCGCCAGTTGAACGAGCCGGCCGTCATGGAGATGGTGAAGAGGGGGGCGAGCAGAGCCAGGGCGGCGTGAAAGTAGTCCCCGGTCGTCAGCTCGCTGGGCAGCCAGAACACCTGCCCGGCAAGCAGAAGCGCGAACGGCAGCGCCGCGCACCGGGAGCGCCGTCGTCCCTTCCACCGGACCGGCCGGACCGTGGGCTCCATCGACGCCGCCGTGCGGTGGACGAGCGCGAGATCCTGCCGCGCGCGCAGTGAGCGCGCACGCCGTGAGCGGGCGCGCCGTGAGTCGGCGGACGGCTTGGGGATGTGGCGGGAGTTCCGTATCCGGCCCGCGCTCCGGATGGTGAGCGGGGAGCCGTCCTGGGTCGTGGTGGCCAGTACCAGTTCGCCGCCCTCACGGGGCGATCCGTACATGACGGCCTCATGCAGCCGGGTGTCGTACTCCGGCTCGTGATCGTCATCGCGGCTCTCCTCCCGGTCCTTCTTCGGGAGGTCGGCGATGGCGGGGAAGACGAAGAGCGGCCAGTTGCCGAGGCGGTCGTCAGCCGCGTACACCCGCGTGTTCGCGTTGCGGTCGAGGCGCTCCAGCACCCGCAGGACGGGTACGGGCCGACGCCGCAGCGCGGCCGACCGGCCCCGGGCCAGCGCTCCGACGGCGAGAAGGGAGAGACCCGGCACGGCGGCGGCGATGATGAGCAGCTGCCATCCGAACGCGTCGTACGGTTCGGTGGCCAGGCGCCGCCAGTCGCCGCTCACCAGCAGCGTCACGTGGTCGCCGGTGGCGTAGTCCTCCGGGAAACCGGCGCCGATGGAGCGCAGGCCGTCCGGCATCCTGACCCGTATCGACTCCTCGCCCCGGCCCACGACCTCGGCCCGTACCGGCGTCGCCCGTGCGGCCCGCGCCTCGTCCTCATGGATACCCCGGAGCGCCAGGATGACGGCGGCGCCCGCCACGGCGCACAGCGCGAGTCCGGCGCCGAGCGCGATGAGTCCGCGTCTGAACGGCGGGAGCGGCAGGGGAAGCCCCTGCCGCACCCCCGTCGCCGCGCCCCGCGCGCTGAGTCGCTGCTCTTTCCTGACCGCGAGCCGCCGCAGCGCCGCGATCCAGCCGAAGCCGAGGGCGACGACGATGAAGGCGTCGGCCCTCCCGGTGGCCGTTCCGATGGTGAGCGGACCCTGCGCGATCGCGCAGACGGCGAGCAGCGGTGCGGAGAGGAGCGTGAGCTCCGGCAGTACGAGGAACCAGGCGAACTGGGCGAGGAAGAGGCCCATTTGGATCACGCCCCACCAGTCAGGCCCGCAGGGTGACGCGTCGGTGCAGGCCGCGCCGGGTTCCACCGCGATTCTCAGGGCCACGGCCAGGAAAAGCGCCGACGCCGGCCACACGGGTCGCGCCCACGCCTCCGGCCGCAGCGCCGCCCAGCGTGCGGCGTCGGGGGTGCTCCACGCGGGTGTGCCGTCGGGAACGGAGGCCGGAGGAAGGGGGACGCTCGACTCGATCACGTGAAGATTATGTAGTCAGGTTGTGTGTCTTTGCGAAGAGGGGCGCTCCACCCTCTCGTGCTGTGGCCGAGGACGCCCACCGCCGCTCCGTACTCGCCGCGCCCCTGCCCGGCCAGCCGTCGCGTTCTCCGACCGGCCGTACGTGTGCGGCCTATAGCGTGATCCGTACGTGGAGTGAAGGAGGGACGGCCATGGCGGGACGTCAGTGAGCGGTCCAGCCGCCGTCCACGGGGAGTGAGACGCCGGTGATGTACGCGGTGTGCGGGGAACAGAGCCACAAGGCGGCCTGGGCGACCTCTTCCGGCTCGATCAGACGCTTGATCGCCGTCCGTTCCAGCATGACGCGCTCCACCACGTCCTCCGGTGAAATGCCGTGCGCGAGAGCCTGGTTGGCGATCTGGTCCTCCACCAGCGGTGTCCGCACATAGCCGGGGTTGACGCAGTTGCTGGTCACGCCGTGCGGGGCGCCCTCCAGGGCGACCACCTTGCTGAGCCCTTCCAGGGCGTGCTTGGCCGTGACGTACGCCGACTTGAAGGGGCTGGCACGCAGGCCGTGGACCGAGGAAATGTTGATCACCCGGCCCCACTCGCGCTCGTACATGTGCGGCAGCGTCCGGCGCAGGATACGGAACGGCGCCTCCACCATCACCCGCTGGATCAGGGCGAACCGCTCGGGCGGGAAGTCGTGCACCGGGGCGACGTGCTGCAGCCCGGCGTTGTTGACCACGATGTCCGCGTCGTCCGGCAGCCCGTCGACGGCGTCGGGATCGGAGAGGTCGACCACCCACGCGGTGCCGCCGATCTCCTCGGCGACGCGCTTGGCCGCCTCGGCGGCCCGGTCGACCACGTGGACGGTGGCCCCGGCCGCCGCGAGGGCCTCCGCGCAGGCCCGGCCGATGCCGCTCGCCGCTCCCGTGACCAGGGCGGTCCGCCCGGCCAGGAACCGGTCGCCGGCCGGCTCGGCGGTGGCGGCGTCGCTCGGGTGCGCGGTCGGCGCAGGGCCCCTGACGGGGCTTCCGTTGTTCTCCATGGCCGCCACGCTAGAAACGATGCGGGGCACGGCACACATGGCCGGTAGCCATACTTCGGCTCCGGAGGATGGTGGGGGCGGCTATACCGCCGACGCGGGTGAGCCCCCTACGGGAGGCGCCCGGCGCGCTGATCCACGGCGGGCGGTCCAGATCCACGGCGGGTGGTCCAGGGGCCTTCCCCCGCTGCGTGCGGTTGCCACACCGAAGGTACCGGGCGGTGTTGCCACACCGAAGGTACGGGCGCCATGGAGGAGGCCACCATGCCCGGCCCCTCGCGCGTGGCTGCCCGTCACATACCGGCCGCCGACGGCCGGGTCGTACCGTCCGGCGTCAGCATCCGCACGCCGTCCCTTCTCCACCCCAGGCACCCACAGGAGTTGTCCATGGCCCCGCACATCCTGCGCAGACTCCGCCAACGCGTGGCGCTGGCCGCCGTCCTCGGCGTCCTCACCGCCCTGCTGAGCGCGGTCACCGCCGCCGTACCCGCTGCCGCCGCCGGGACGTACCAGCAGGTCACCAACTTCGGTGCGAACCCGGGCAATCTGGCGATGTACGTGTACAAGCCGGCGAACCTGCCCGCCGGAGCCCCGCTCGTGGTCGCGATGCACGGCTGCACCCAGACGGCGAACGACTACCACACCAACTCCGGCTGGCAGAAGTTCGCCGACCAGTGGGGCTTCGCGGTGGTCTATCCGCAGACCAGCGCCTCGAACAACGCTCTCTCCTGCTTCGCCTGGTTCGACTCCGCCAAGGACACCCGTGGCCGGGGCGAGGCCGCCTCGGTCGTGCAGATGGTGACCTACGCCGAGTCGCAGTACGGCTCCGACAGCCACCGCGTCTTCGTCACCGGTCTGTCCGCCGGGGCCGGTATGGCGGCCGACCTGCTCGCCGACTACCCGGACGTCTTCGCCGGCGGCTCCATCGCCTCGGGGCTCCCCGCGCAGTGCGCGACCAGCCAGGCCGCCGCCTCCAGCTGCCAGACCAGCAGCCAGAATCTGACCCCCGCGCAGTGGGGCGACAAGGTCCGTAATTCCTACCCCGGTTACACCGGCCCGTGGCCGCGCGTCGCGATCTGGCAGGGGGCGTCCGACTACACGGTGTACCCCGTCAACAGCACCGAGCTGCGCGACCAGTGGACCAACGTCTGGGGCATCGGCCAGACGGCGTCGAGCACCCGCACCCTCACCGGGAACACCACCGAGAGCCTGTACAACGACGCCACCGGCAAGCCCGCCGTCGCGCTCTACTCGATCGCCGGCATGGGCCACGGGCTCGCCGTGAACCCCGGCTCCGGAGCGGACCAGTGCGGCACCTCGGCGTCGTACTTCCTCAAGTCCATCTGCTCCAGCTACTACACCGCGAAGTTCTGGGGCCTGGACGGGTCCACGGGTGGCGGCCCCGGCGATCCGGGTGACCCCGGATCGGGCTCGCTGCCCGCCCCGACCGGCCTGAAGGTCACCGGTACGACCGGCACGACGGCCTCCCTGTCGTGGAGCGCCCTGACCGGCGCCGCCTCGTACACCGTCCTCCGCAACGGCGTGAAGGCCGGTACGAGCACCTCGCCCGCCTTCACGGACACCGGCCTGACCGCCGGCACCTCCTACAGCTACACGGTCGTCGGGGTCGACGCGGCGGGCAAGGCGGGGGCGACGTCCTCGCCCGTCACGGCGACGACCACCGGCTCCGGCTCCCCGGCCGCGTGCTACACCGACAACAACTACAACCAGGTGGTGGCGGGACGGGCGCACCAGAGCGGCGGTCACGCCTACGCGAACGGTTCCAACCAGGACATGGGGCTGTGGAACACCTTCGTGACCCACACCCTGAGGGAGAGCCCCGCCGGATACTTCGTGATCGCCGATTCGGGCTGCGCGGCCTGACGCCGGCAGGACGCCTTCCGGCACCGCCAGGAGGCCTTCCCGATGCCTCGGGGGCGCGCGGCATGCGAGCCGCGCGCCCCCGAGGATCACGGGTTCACGGGTTCACGGGATGGGTCTCCGGGCCACGGTCAGCGGTTCGCGTAGACCCGTTCCGCCCACGCGGCGATCTGGGTGTCGGTCAGATGACGCGCGAGATCGGCCTCGCTGATCATCCCGACGAGGCGCTTGTCCTCGATCACCGGGAGGCGGCGGATCTGGTGGTTCTGCATTTCCTGCAGCACCTCGTCCACGTCCGCGTCCGAGTCGATCCAGCGGGGTGTGCCCTGTGCCATCTCGCCCGCCGTGATCTTCGACGGGTCGCGGCCCATCGCCACGCACCCGACGACGATGTCGCGGTCCGTGAGTATCCCGGTCAGCCGCTCCTCCGAGTCGGCGATGGGCAGCGCGCCCACGTTCATCTCGCGCATCATCTGCGCGGCCCGGTCGAGGGTCTCGTGCGAGGGGATCCACTCGGCCCCCGGGTGCATCATGTCTCTGGCAGTGGTCATGGGTTTCCTGCCTCCTGAGTGCCGTCCACCCCGAGCCACATCCATCATCGTGGGGCCGTTCGGGTGACGCGACCGCAAGCACCCGAACGGGTGAGCGAGACGAGGGCGGCGGGCGGCCCGCAGGAGCTGATCGCGCGGGCCGTCGGTCCGGTCCCCAGGGAGGGGCCGGACTGACGGCCCGCGCGTCTTTCAGCCGTGTTCAGGCGTCCGTGCGTCAGCCACGCGGCTTCGCGCCGCGCTCCTTCAACAGGTCGGCCATCAGGCCGAGCTCCGACCGCTGGGCCGCGACCATGCCCTCGGCCAGGTCCTTCTCCGGACCGACCACGCACATCCGGGCGCATGCCTGGGCCATCGCGACCCCGCCCTTGTGGTGGTCGGTCATCAGCTGGAGATACAGGATCTCGGCCTGCTTGCCGCGCGCCGTGCGGAGCTGGTCCAGCTCCGCGTTCGTGGCCATGCCCGGCATCAGGGAGCCGTCGTGGGCCTGCTGCCCCTGATCATCCGCCTGGCCGTGATCCATCTGGCCGCTCTGGCCGCTCTGGCCGCCGTGGTCCATCTGCCCATGATCCATGTCCATGTCCGCCGGCATCCGCGTCATCCAGGTCATCGGCTCCTGGCCCGCCTCGACCTTCGGCAGCCCCCACAGGTCCAGCCAGCCCAGCAGCATCCCGCGCTGGTTCGCCTGGGTGTTGGCGACGTCGTACGCCAGCCGGCGCACATCCTCGTCGTCCGTGCTGTCCCGGACGATGAAGGACATCTCCACCGCCTGCTGGTGGTGGACCGACATGTCCCGGGCGAAGCCGGCGTCCGCCGAGTCCGCCGAGGGGGTACGGGCCGTGGCCGGCCCGTCGTCACGCCCGGCCGCTATCACCGTGGCCGTACCGGCGAAGAGCACCGCCAGCACGACCGCCGTGATCGCCGCCCACTGGGTGCGCGACACGGCTGTCACTGCGCGCCCGTTCCGCCCGTGCACGCGGCACCCGGCTCGGGGGTCTGCGCGCCCTGCACGTACTTCGTGAAGAACTGGTCCACCCGGGGGTCTGCCGCGCTGTCCACCGACAGCTGCTTGCCCCACGCGCTGAGCATGATCGCGCCGGACTGCTCCTTGACCGGGCTCATCAGCGAGTACGGGGTCTTCTTCACCTTCGCGCTCAGCGTCTTCACGTCGGCGTCGGCGGCCTTGTCGTTGTACGTGACCCAGACCGCGCCGTGCTCCAGCGAGTGAACCGCGTTCACGTCCGGTACGGGGTTCTCGTAGACGTCGCCCTGGCAGTTCATCCACACCTGGTTGTGGTCACCGCCCACCGGCGGGGTCATCGGGTAGGTCACCGCCTCGGTGACGTGGTTGCGGCTGAGCTTCTTGGCGTCCCAGGACTTCTCGCCCTTGACGGGCGCCTTGGCCGCCGCCTGCTGCTGGTCCTTCTTGTTCGACTCCTTGTTCAGGATGAAGGCGCCGAATCCGACGAGGCCCACCACGACGACGGCGCTCACCGAGATCGTGATGATGCGATTGCGCCGCTCGCGGGCCTGCTCGGCGCGGCGCATCTCGTCTATTCGGGCCTTGCGCTCGTTGGACTGGGTCCTGGAAGCCATGATGTGTGTGTCCTTCTGGGATAACTGCGGAACCTGGCGAAAGCTGTGCGGGTGCGGGCGGGCCCGGCTACGTCCGCAGTACTTGAAGGACGTGAAGGTCCGGCGCGCGGGGATGTGCTCCGGAGCGGGTCGGCCGGCCGGTGGGGTGGGCCGGTGCGAGGCGCGGAAGGTGACCTTCGGTGGCGAGCGGGGCGGCGGGCGGGGGTACGGTGAGTACGGCGGGGCTCGCATGCGGGAAGAGCCTGCAGTCGCCCTCGTCGTACGGGCAGCTGTACTGGGCGTGAGCCTGATGGACCCGCGTCTGGTGGCCGAGGTCAGGGTGGCGACCGGCCGAGGCATCGGTCCCGGCGCCCGTCCCACTCCCCATGCCGTCGCCGGGCTTTCCGTCCGTCCCGGGTCCCAGACAGATGAAGAGCGCGGCGAGCAGCGTCGCCACGGCACTCGCCAGTGCCATGGGACGCGTGAGACGTATGCGACGCGGTCCCCCCATGGGCGCAAATCGTAATGCGTGCCGCCCCTGTCGCAGCAGTGAGGAGCCGGGTCCACGGTCGAATTTCGCCGTCAAAACAGTATGAATCGGTCATCGATCTTGTACGAAGTGGGCGCGCACGTGGGACGAAGTGGACGCCCCGGCGCTACGAACCGGTCGGTGACGAGGTAGAAAGAGGCATGGCCGATCATCCAGAGCCGCCGCCCCCGCAGGCGGACGCGGCCGACGTCGACGCGGTGACCCACGCGGTGCTGACCGCGTCCCGTCTCCTGGTCACGGTCTCCGCCCGCTCCCTCACGGCCGTGGGAGAACAGGTCACCCTGCCCCAGTTCCGCCTGCTGGCGGTCCTGGCCACCCATGGTGACGCCAAGCTGGTGGAGGTCGCCGAGCGGCTCGGCGTGAATCCGTCGACCGCCATGCGCATGCTGGACCGTGTGATCGCCGCGGGGCTGGCGGACCGGCAGAGCAACCCCGACAACCGCCGCGAGACGATGCTGCGGCTGACGCCGGAGGGCCGCCGGCTGGTCGACGACGTCACGACCGCCCGCCACCGCGAGATCTCGGTGATCGTGGAGCGGCTCAGCCCGGAGCAGCGCTCGGCCCTGGTCGGAGCCCTGACCGCGTTCACCGAGGCGGGCGGCGAGCCCGCCGTTCGGGGTGAGGACACGGAGCCGTACCCGCTGGGCTGGTCGGACACGCACACCCGGAGCGACACGCACACCCGGAGCGACACGCACACCCGGGGCGAGGCGCATCCGCGGGGCGCCCGGGGCTGACGGAATCGCCGCCACCGGTTACCTGGGACCCCTCCGTACAGGCACTATGGGCAGTGACCCGTACACGCGCACGACGCGAAGCGTTGGACGGGGGTTCGCAACGCGCCGGAAATCGTGTGGTGGGATGCTCGGGAGCCCCGGCGTGCCCCGTGGCATGGGAGCAGGTGCGGCCTGACCAGCAAGGATGGGTGGAAATGGATAAGCAGCAGGAATTCGTGCTCCGCACGCTCGAGGAGCGCGACATCCGCTTCGTGCGCCTGTGGTTCACCGATGTGCTCGGCTTCCTGAAGTCGGTCGCGGTCGCGCCCGCCGAGCTGGAGCAGGCATTCGATGAAGGCATGGGCTTCGACGGTTCCGCGATCGAGGGCTTCGCCCGCGTCTACGAGTCCGACATGATCGCCAAGCCCGACCCGGGCACCTTCCAGATCCTGCCCTGGCGCGCGGAGGCCCCCGGCACCGCCCGGATGTTCTGCGACATCCTGATGCCCGACGGCTCGCCGTCCTTCGCGGACCCGCGCTACGTCCTCAAGCGGATGCTCGCCAAGACCTCGGACCTGGGCTTCACCTTCTACACCCACCCCGAGATCGAGTTCTTCCTGCTGAAGCACAAGCCGGTGGACGGCACCCGCCCCACCCCCGCCGACAGCTCCGGCTACTTCGACCACACCCCGCAGAACGTCGGCATGGACTTCCGCCGCCAGGCGATCACGATGCTCGAAAACATGGGCATCTCGGTGGAGTTCAGCCACCACGAGGGCGCCCCCGGCCAGCAGGAGATCGACCTGCGGTACGCGGACGCGCTCTCCACCGCCGACAACATCATGACGTTCCGCCTGGTCATGAAGCAGGTCGCGCTGGAGCAGGGCGTGCAGGCGACCTTCATGCCGAAGCCGTTCTCGGAGTACCCGGGTTCCGGCATGCACACCCACCTCTCGCTCTTCGAGGGCGACCGGAACGCCTTCTACGAGTCGGGCGCCGAATACCAGCTCTCCAAGGTCGGCCGCTCCTTCATCGCCGGTCTGCTCAAGCACGCCGCCGAGATCTCCGCCGTCACCAACCAGTGGGTCAACTCGTACAAGCGCATCTGGGGCGGCTCCACGCGCACCGCGGGCTCGGGCGGCGAGGCCCCCTCGTACATCTGCTGGGGCCACAACAACCGCTCCGCGCTGATCCGCGTCCCCATGTACAAGCCCGGCAAGACCGGCTCGGCCCGCGTCGAGGTCCGCTC
Source organism: Streptomyces sp. NPDC051569 (assembly GCF_044454085.1). Taxonomy (NCBI): domain Bacteria; kingdom Bacillati; phylum Actinomycetota; class Actinomycetes; order Kitasatosporales; family Streptomycetaceae; genus Streptomyces; species Streptomyces sp. NPDC051569. The sequence goes on along the minus strand of NZ_JBITDJ010000004.1, from coordinate 318,182 downwards.
CATCGACTCCGGCGCCAACCCCTATCTGACGTACGCGGTCCTTCTGGCCGCGGGCCTCAAGGGCATCGAAGAGGGTTACGAACTCCCGGCCGGCGCCGATGACGACGTCTGGGCCCTCTCCGACGCGGAACGCCGCGCGATGGGTATCGAGCCCCTCCCGCAGAACCTCGGCGAGGCGATCTCCCTGATGGAGCGCAGCGAACTCGTCGCCGAGACCCTGGGCGAGCACGTCTTCGACTTCTTCCTCCGCAACAAGAAGCAGGAGTGGGAGGAGTACCGCTCGGAGGTCACCGCCTTCGAACTCCGCAAGAACCTCCCGGTGCTGTAACCAGCGCCCGCGCGCTCAACCCACTTCCTCCGGGCCGTCCCGACGCTTGCGGGCGTCGGGACGGCCCGAAGCACGTGCGACGCGGGCGACGGCATCTACGACGGGGCGTCGATCCAGGACGAGGACACCTACTACGGCCGTCTCGTCACCAGCGGGTCCTCCAGCCACGTCGGCGACTCGATCTGCCACGGCGGCGCGTTCACCGGCTACGCGACCTGAGGACCGCCCGCCGCCAAGCCCATCCCCGCGCGCCCCTTCCCGTGCGGGTGTTACCCCGTCAGGTCGGCCCGCGGTCCGGCGGTTCCGTCCCGTGACGGAGCAGGCGGCCGTACAGGCGGTGTCTGTGCCGGTGAGCCGTACGAGAGTGATGCCGCGGGAACGCGGGCGCACGGGCTGGGACGCCCTGTTCCCCGGACGCCGGGGCGGCCATGTGCTTCGGCAACACCTCACGGCCCCCTTCTTGTTGGAGCCTCTCAAGTCCCCTCGGATCTGCTGGAGGCGGTTTTCTCCACAGGATGCCTGCGCGTGTCGGCGTGAGCATCCACGGAGAGGGCCGCGGTGGCAGCCGGACCCGTGACCAGGAGCGAGGTCGGGGCGGGCTGTCCTGAGGTCTACGACGCTCCGCGGGTGGGACGGTCGAGCCACCCGGCGATGCGTCGCTCCCCACCGTGATCGGTGGTGGGGGAACGGCCGTCCGTGCCGGCGCCGCAGCCCGAACCTGGACTGTCTGAAGAATGTGCGCACATCAGTTCGCCCGGCGTGGCATCCTCCACTTATCTTGCGGGCTCATCACTCAGGGGAAATGACGTCGTGGATAAGTGGCCTGGTATTGAAACCCGGGAACTCTCCGATGCTGAAATGGACTTGGTCACGGGTGCGGGGCCTGAGGACGAAGGAGGCGGCGAGTACGGGGCGGTGGTAACCCCCATCATCATGGCGATGATCCCTGGGGAGCCTCAGCCCTACCCGGATACCCTTCCGTACACGGGGCCTGAGACGGGGACCCAGGACCCGCTGCCTCCGGAAGAGAACGCCAACGGGACCACTTCGGAGCCCATCGCTCAGAGCACGTACGGGCCCATAGACCCGTCGTCACCTGAGGTCACCGGCAATCCGGCCGGGCCGACTTGGATACCCCCGCTTTCGCCCGATCCGGGGCAAATTGTCGGGCCCGATCCCGTGCCGCAGCCGCAGCCGCAGCCGCAGCCGCAGCCTGAGCCCCAGCCTGAGCCGGAGCCCCAGCCAGAACCGGAGCCGCAGCCGGAGCCCCAGCCAGAACCGGAGCCCCAGCCGGAGCCCCAGCCAGAACCGGAGCCGGAGCCGGAGCCCCAGCCGGAGCCCCAGCCAGAACCGGAGCCCCAGCCGGAGCCGGAGCCGGAGCCTGAGCCCCAGCCAGAACCGGAGCCGCAGCCGGAGCCGCAGCCGGAGCCCCAGCCAGAACCGGAGCCCCAGCCGGAGCCTGAGCCCCAGCCGGAGCCTGAGCCCCAGCCGCAGCCTGAGCCGGAGCCCCAGCCAGAACCTGAGCCGCAGCCGGAGCCCCAGCCTGAGCCGGAGCCCCAGCCAGAACCGGAGCCGCAGCCGGAGCCCCAGCCTGAGCCGGAGCCCCAGCCAGAACCGGAGCCGCAGCCGGAGCCGCAGCCGGAGCCGCAGCCGGAGCCGCAGCCGGAGCCGCAGCCGGAGCCGGAGCCTGAGCCGGAGCCCCAGCCAGAACCTGAGCCGGAGCCGGAACCGGAGCCGGAAGATGACGATGACCCGATCATCATCCCGTTTCCTATTCCTGTGCCCCCCGTAGCCCCGCCAGTTGTGCCGCCGGCCCCGGAGCCAGAGCCGCCGGTGCTGCCTTTGCCGGATCCGCAGCCGACGCCGGAACCCGAGCCCTCGATGCCGGGTGCTTGGCCTGATCCGGTGCCTGATCCCGTACCCGCGCCTGCCCCTTTGCCGGATCCGCAGCCGACGCCGGAACCCGAGCCCTCGATGCCGGGTGCCTGGCCTGATCCGGTGCCTGATCCCGTACCCGCGCCTGCCCCCGCGCCTGCCCCCGCGCCCGTTCCGGCACCGGTGCCTGAGCCTGCCCCCGCGCCCGTTCCAGAGCCCGAACCCGCTCCTGCCCCCTCGCCGACACCGGAGCCCATACCCGAGCCCGCACCTGCCCCGCAGCCCGCGCCTGAGCCTGCCCCTGCTCCCGAGCCGCAGCCCGAGCCCGAGCCCGCCCCTGCTCCTGCTCCTGAGCCCGAGCCCGCACCTGCCCCGCAGCCCGCGCCTGAGCCTGCCCCTGCTCCTGAGCCTGAGCCGGTTGAGCCTGAGCCGGGGTCGCCGGTTGAGTCTGAGCCGGAGGGGCCGGTTCTGCCTGATCGGTATGAATGGAAGCCGCCGACTGTCGTGCGTCCGTTCTGGGGTGATGAGTCGGTGGACTTCGACATGATCGAGAGGTATCCCGTACGGGGTAACCCCACTGGTTCCGTGCCGTACGAGTCCCCCATCCCAGGCGGCAACCCCGCTCCCGCTCCCGCGCCCGCTCCCGTTCCCGAGCTGGTTGAGCCTGAGCCGGAGGGGCCGGTTCTGCCTGATCGGTATGAATGGAAGCCGCCGACTGTCGTGCGTCCGTTCTGGGGTGATGAGTCGGTGGACTTCGACATGATCGAGAGGTATCCCGTACGGGGTAACCCCACTGGTTCCGTGCCGTACGAGTCCCCCATCCCAGGCGGCAACCCCGCTCCCGGAGGACCCGCTCCGATGCCTCCGGCACCCGCGCCGGAGCCGACGCCCGTGCCGGTCGAGCCTGTTCCGGAGCCGACGCCCGCGCCGGTCGAGCCCGCGCCGGTCGAGCCTGAGCCCGTGCCTGAGCCCGAGCCCGTGCCTGAGCCCGCTCCTGCCCCTACTCCTGAGCCCGTGCCTGAGCCCGTGCCTGAGCCTGAGCCCGCTCCTGCCCCTACTCCTGAGCCCGTGCCTGAGCCTGCCCCCGCTCCTGAGCCTGAGCCGGTTGAGCCTGAGCCGGGGTCGCCGGTTGAGTCTGAGCCGGAGGGGCCGGTTCTGCCTGATCGGTATGAATGGAAGCCGCCGACTGTCGTGCGTCCGTTCTGGGGTGATGAGTCGGTGGACTTCGACATGATCGAGAGGTATCCCGTACGGGGTAACCCCACTGGTTCCGTGCCGTACGAGTCCCCCATCCCAGGCGCCACCCCGACTCCTATGGCGGCGACCGGACCGATTCCGCCGGTTCCCGTGCCGGGTGTGTCAGAGGCTCTGGCCATGTCGCCGGCCACGCCGGTCGCACCTGCCCCGGTGGGCGGGCAGCTCTTCGCCGTGCCGGACGGAGGGGAGGAGTACCCGCCCCTCACGGATCTGGAGCAGTCGCTCCTTGACGGGACGCTGGGCCCTGAGGAGATGGACCAGTTGCTGGAAGAACTTCGGGAGAGCGGGCTTGACCGTTGGGAGGATCTCGACGGTGACGGCGTGGTGAGTTACGAAGAACTCATGACCCAGCTCGAAGCTCGCTACGGAGACGGCTCCACCGAGGTCTGATCCTCACGTCGTCGCGGCCCGTCGGATCTCCGGCGGGCCGGCCGTGCGGCGCCCGGTCGGGGTGGGTTCAAGCGTCGCTGTCCACTGACTTGGACGGCGACAGGCCGGTCTTCGTGTTCACCGCGCACCACGGGCAGCGGCCGGACGAAGCAACGCCGGGCGGACGCCCTTCGGCGGCGTGAACCGTCTGCCCGGGTCATGCCGTCACCTTGGCGACGAACGCGGACAGGTTCGTCACGGTCCGTTGGATCTTCTCCTCCAGAGTGATCGTCTCGCGGAGCCGCGCGCCGATGCCCGCGTCCTTCTTGCCGCGTACGTAGAGCGAGCAGGAGAGGTCGCCGCAGATGTAGATGCCCACCGAGTTGCCCTGCTGTCCGGCCTTCCCCGCCTTCGGCGCGACCAGCAGGGAGACGCCGCCGTCGTGGGTGGTCACACACACCGAGCACATGCTGCGCCGCATCTGCCGGAAGGCGGGGCTGGGGCAGCGCGCCGCGAGGGCCCTGAGGCGGCCGTCCAGTTCGGCCACGAGGTAGGCGCGGTCGGGGGCCTGAGGATCTCGCCAGCCGAGGTAGTCCAGGTCGCCCCAGGGCTGGTCGGCCAGGTCGCGCGGCACGTGCAGGCGCTTCACCTCGCCCTTGGTGCAGTTCACGAACGCGGCACGGATCTCTTGCTCGGTCAGCGGCTTCATACAAGGCAGGCTAATTTGCCTATAGGCTTTAGGCAACTGCATAATAGGCTTCGTTGATTGGGGCGAGGGGTATGGCACGCGCAGGACTGACCACGGAACGCCTGACCCGTGCAGGGGCGGAACTGGCCGACGAGGTCGGCTTCGACCAGGTGACCGTCTCGGAGCTGGCCCGGCGGTTCGATGTCAAGGCCGCGAGTCTGTACTCGCACCTGAAGAACTCCCAGGACCTCAAGACCAAGATCGCCCTGCTCGCCCTGGAGGAACTCGCCGACCGGGGCGCCGCCGCCCTGGCCGGGCGGGCCGGTAAGGACGCCTTGACCGCCTTCGCCGACGTCTACCGCGACTACGCCCGGGAGCACCCCGGCCGCTACGCGGCGGCCCAGTTGAGGCTTGACCCGGAGACGGCGGCCGCCAGCGCCGGCGTCAGACACGCGCAGATGACGCGGGCGATCCTGCGCGGCTACGACCTGACGGAGCCGGACCAGACGCACGCGGTCCGGCTGATGGGCAGTGTCTTCCACGGCTACGTCAGCCTGGAGATGGGCGGAGGATTCAGCCACAGCGCCCCCGACGCGCGGGAATCCTGGTCACGGATCCTGGACGCCCTCGACGCCCTGCTGCGGAACTGGCCCGCACCCTGACGGCGATGGGGGGCACCGACGCGCGCGTGACCACCGGCCATGACGACCGACTCACGACGCGGATGCGGACACGGATCCCGGAGGGATTGTCAGTGGTGGCGGGCAGACTGCGGCGCATGCCTTCGGTGACCGTACATGACTACGCCTGGATACGTTCCTCCCCGCTGTTCCAACTCGCGCTGGAGGCGGGTTACGCCCTGACCCTGGTGCGAGGCGTCGCCCCCGGGGAGGTGCTGCGGGTGATGGAGGCCGAGCCGCTGGGCGTGTGCGCGGGGGTGGACGCGCTGATCGAGCGGCAGCAGGAACTGCTCGACGCGTCGGACTACTGGGACGCGTCCACCATCGCGGGTGCGTTCACCGTGCCGGGCGAGGGCGGCGACTGGACGCTCGTCCTGCACTTCGACGGTGGCATGGCGATGCGCCCGCGTTTCCTGGAGGCCCTGTCGGCGGGCGGGCGAGCCGTCGTGCACTCCAGCAACGGAGGCAAGCCCATCGACCTGTTCGACTGGTACGAGGCCGGGGAGCTTCGGACCACCTTCGAATGGCCCACGACCAGGGAGGGCAGCACTCCCGACGATCTGAATTCCGTGATGCGTGAGGTCGGTTTCGACCTCTCCGACGACGACAGCGGCGCGCACGTCGACACCAAGGCGGCCGTCCTCGCCCTTGCCGAGCGACTGACCGGTGTGCGGGTGACGGAGGACCTGCTCCGGGATGCCGAGTACCAGCTCGGGCATGTGCCGGAGGAGCCGGCGAAAGAGTGGACCAGCGTCGTCATCGACATCACCGACGCCCACGGGGAACGCCTCTACAAGGAAGTCACCCGCCAGGAGGTCGAGTCCGCCATGGCGCGCGCCTGCGCCGAGGCCGACCGGCAGGAGCGCGCGGTGGAGGATCGCGAGGGCCTTGCGTGACGCTGCCTTCACGGTGGTGACGAGACCGGGCACGCGACCGGGGCCGGGGGGAGAGTCCCCGGCCCCCGACAGGCTTTTTCAGCGGATCACACGCCGGCGAACAGCGCCGCCATCAGGCAGGCGAACAGGCCGCAGCCAAGGACGACTTTGGCACTGAGCTCGGCTGCCCTTGACCAGGACAGGTGCTTGGCCCGCCCCACCACCAGGACCACCGGAGACGCGACGAAGGGCAGCGCCGCCACCCCCAGCATCGCGAGTCCCCAGCCGAGCGAGGGCGTGGCGCCTTCCGGCATTTCCGCCCGGCCCAGGGCGCCCAGCGTCTGCTGCGCGCCGTTGAGCGTGAGCGGTAGAGCCGCGAGAAGAGCCGGCAGGAACGCCAGGCAGAGCACGGCCACCGCGCCGATGGCGCGACCGGGCGGACCCGTTGTGTGCGATTCCATGTCCGTCTCCTGCCGACGCGTCGCGTAGCAGCTGATGTTACAAGCGCAATGCTCAAGTCCGTGGGCCGGGGCCGGGGCCGGGTGAGGTGCCACGCCCGTGCTGGCGGTAGTCAATGTCGACGGTTCCACGTCGGGTGTCGGGCCGTAGGGTGCGGGCGTGTGACTGGGATCTTTGACGACCACACCCGCCTGTCCGGAGCGTTGCGCGACCGTTCGGAGACCTGGCGATTCATCGCGGACTTCGCCGCGTACTGGCAGCAGCCGTTGCGGCCGGGCGACGGCTGGAGTTCAGAGGAGATGGAGACCGCCGAACAGCGTCTGGGCTTGCGCGTGCCGTCGGTGCTCCGGGAGGCGTATCTACGGTTCGGTCGCCGGACCGATCTCACCAGCAATCACGACACGCTGCTCACGCCTGACGAGTTGTATGTGGCTGACGGCGCACTCGTGTACCGGGCGGAGAACCAGGGCTGCGCCTTCTGGGGCATCGCTCTGGAACACCTCGGCATTGACGACCCCGGCACGGTGATGCGTACGGACCTCGCGGACACGTCGCAGGAACGATGGGAGGCATGGGAGCCGAGCCTCACAGCGGCCTGTGTCGAAATGGTCATGTCCGAAACGGTCCAGTTCGAGAACGGGTTCACGGACTTCATGGAGGTGGAGGCGGAGGACGACGAGGCCGGTTTGCGAGGCCTGTTCACGGAGCTGCCGCGTGTGGGGCGCGACGTGCGCTGGTTCGCCGGGCCCGATGTCCTGATCCGCGAGGTGGACGGCTTCTGCCTCCAGGTCCGTGCGCGTACGCAGGAGGCGCTGGACCAGTTGCGCGAGGCGGTGCCGGGGGACTGGCTGTACGGCTGATCGAGCGCGGCCGGCCCGGCCCGGCCGTGGGGTCAGTGGCCGGTGATCGCGTACGTGACGAAGGCGGCCCATGCGGTCGGGGTGACGGTGAGAGGGGTGAGGCCGGTCTGCTTCGAGTCCCGGACGTGGATGGTGTGGGCGGAGGCCGCCACCTCGACGCAGTCAGAGTCATGCTCGCCGGTGCTGTAGGTACTCTTCATCCACTCCAGCTCGGAACGGGTCCCGGCAACGGACTCGGTCGTCATGTCTCTCCCAGCACTTTCTCGATGAAGGTCAAGGAATCCTGGGGCGTCATAGCTTGGGCCCGGATGATCCCGTACTGCATTTCCAGCAGCTGCACCTCGGTCGGTGTGGAGATCAGGCGGGTGATGTGCTGGGCCTCGACGTACCCCAGCGCGCTGCCTCCCCGGAGCTTGAACAGCCGAAAGGCCCCCGGAAGACCAGCGTAATCCTCCCGATTCGTCGGCATCACCTGGATATCGACGTTTCGGAACCGCCCAACCTCCAACAGCCGTTCGAGCTGCCGTCGCAACACCATTCTGCCTCCGAGGGGACGGCGCAGCGTCACCTCTTCTTGGACAAAGCTCAGGATGGGTGCAGCCTTCGCGTCGAAGATGTCCTGACGTGCCATGCGAGCGTTGACGTTCTGCTCGATGATCTCCTCGGGATGCGCTGGCCGCCGCAGACCGAACAGGGCACGTGCGTACTCCTCCGTCTGCAAGAGCGCCTGGATGGCGTGGTTCGCATACGAACCCATCTCGAACGCTTCGGACTCCAGCTTCGTCAAGTCCCTTACTTTCTTGGGGTACCTGGCCTCAGCTACGTCCTTCTTCATCCCAGAGATGAGTCCTCGCGCGTCCAGCACCTCGTCCGCCTTGTCCAGGAACTCTGGCCTCGGCACGCGCCTGCCGCGCTCCACCGACGAGATCAGCTCCTCGCCATAGCCGATTGCCGCGCCCAGTTCCGACTGACGCATTCCCGCCAGCTCACGCCATAGCTTGATCTGGCGTCCAACCGCCTTGAGAACGGCGGCGGAGTCATCCTCCGAGCCCGCGTTCCAATCGGTGCTCTCTGTACCGTTGACGTCTCTGTCCACGTTGTCCACCTCTGTTCCAACCACCGAGTTCTGAACGCGTCACGGGGTACGGGCCGGACAAGGGCGGTCACCGCCCGGACAGTGACCGCCCGTACCGACGTCGTTGCTGTGCAGGCTAGTTGCGGGCCGCCACGCTGAGTGACATGAATCCGAAAAACTCTTCTCCCGTGGCGGACGTACGCCAATTCGCCATGCTGCTCTCCTCCACCCGGCGTGGGGCCCGGCTCGCGCGGTTGCTCACCGTGCAGCAGCTCATCGAGTGGGACACGTCCTGCGACGCCGCTCACCATGTCGTCGCCGAACTCGCCGCCAACGCCGTGCTGCACGGGCATGTGGCCGGGCGGGATTTCCGGTTGGCCCTTGGCCTCTCCGAGGGCGGCACGCTCCGGGTGGAGGTGGCCGATACGCGGGGGGAAGCGATGCCGCAGGTCGGGCGGGGAAGCGGGCCGGAGGCCGAGACGGGGCGGGGGCTTCTGCTGGTGGAGGCGATGGCCGACCGGTGGGGGGTGGCGGCTCGGCAGGGGCCCGGGAAGACCGTATGGGCCGAGTTCGATCTTGGTCGCTGAGTCGCCCGTACCGGGTCGTGGGTTTCCGCGACCCGGTGGGCCGAGACCTGGTCCCGCCCGCTCTGAGAAGCGTGTGAAAACCATGGGAAGGACTCTTCCCAACCCACCCTCTTGTCCCTCACTCGGACGAGTGAAGGTGGCAACATCGGCTCGGAATGGGCCGGTTGGTGGGGTTACGCTCAGCGACACAACCCCATATCTGAGACGGCCCCCGGCCGGGACTGGCATCCCGATCGAGGGCCTCACCACCCAGGAAGAAGACGCTTCCCGATGGCTGATCAGCAGCTTAGCGCGCCCTCGCGCGCTCAATCCGGTGTTCCGGCGACCGGCGTGACGCACGTCCGCCACCGGCACGCCTCGCGCTTCACCGTGGTCGGAAACCACCTCGCTCAGCACCGATCGCTGTCGCTGACCGCGATCGGACTCGCCGTGCACATCCAGTCGTTGGCCGATGGCGCGAAGGTCGGTATCAAGGCGCTGGCCGCGAAGTTCATCGAAGGCGAGACCGCGATCGCTTCGGCCCTTCGGGAGCTGGAGACGTACGGCTATCTGTGCCGTCAGCGCGAACACACCTCGGCGGGCCGGTGGGTGACGCGGACCATCTCCTTCGACATGCCGCAGTCCCTGGCCGTGCAGTCCAAAGCCGAGCCTCCGCCCCGCAAGCTCCAGCTTGTGCCCGTGCCCGCGCCCAAGCCCACGACGGGCCGTGCGGCCGTGGCACCGAAGCCGGGGCCCGCGCCGATGACGCCCCGGAAGCCGGCGGACGCCCGTACCGATACCCGTACCGATACCCGTACGACATCTACGGCATCCAGCGCGGTGGCCGCCGTGGCCGCCAGGGACCCCGGGCACCCCGTCGACCTCGCCGCCCACCGTCCCGGCGCCGACCTCCTCGCCGGGCTCCGGCGCGTCGATCCGCGCCTTGTCCTGGCCGAGCGGGACGTGGCCCGGCTGGCGCCCGCCGTGTCCGTCTGGCTGGAGCGAGGCATCGAGCCCGCCGCCGTACAGCGCACCCTGACAGCCGCCCTGCCCCACGGCCCCATTCGCCACCCGGCCGGGCTGCTCGCCCACCGGCTCGCCGAATTCCTGCCGCCGCCCCTTCCCGCCGCACCGACCGTGACGCGCCCCGATCCGCTCCAGAACTGCGATCGCTGCGACCACGCCTTCCGGGCCCCGGAGCCCGGCTGCTGCCCGGGGTGCGACCTCGCCGACACGCCGCCGGACAGCGGCCTGTCCCCACGAGCGCCGGTGTCGGCGGGGGCTTGAACACTTCCAACGTCAGAAACAGGCGGGGGAGAGAGGCCGGGCAGTGCGGGGAATGCGCCCTGAGGGCGTCCGGGCACTCGACTCCGCCGGGATTACGGGCTGGCGGAGCTCTCATTCTCGGATGTCGAAGGGTGACTGATCCAGACAAACGGCCTCGTTAGCCGGCTCGTCCGCCGAGCCCCAGACACAACGAGGTGGTGGCCGGCCGGAAGATCCCGTCCCTCCTCCGGGCAACACGGGGCAGGCACCCCGGTTGCTGGAGCCGCCCGGCGCCGTTCTCGGCGGGCGCGGCCAGAACGGCCCGGATCGCGTCGACGGGGCGCAGGGCACGGCACCGCCGGTGCGGAAGCGGACCGGGACGGGGACGGGCGCCGGGGAGAGGTGCCGCCGAGAGGTGAGGGAGCAGTGCGGGCACGGCCGCGCCCACGATGCCGTCCGCTCTGGTCGGCCCGCCGTGAGGAGTGCCGTGCCGACGCGGACGGTCCGGGTCGTGGTCCAGCCCGCCGCCGGACGTACCGTCTGCGCTCGCCGTGAACGACGTACGGTCACTCCGGCTGTCCGGTGACAGGCGCCGTCTCCCTGCCGAGGACCAGTGCCCGGGCCACCGCGTGCGCCTGCTGTCAAGCCTTCCCGAGACCGTTCCCGACTCAGCTCGCATCGCGGAGTATCGGGGCGGCCGGGGCCAAGGCTGTGCCGAGGGCCAGCATCACGGTCGCGGTGAGTGCGGCGGGTATGTGCTCCGGGGGCATGAGGATGACCGACCACGGCTGGTCCTGACCGTTGCCGCCCGAGTTGCCGATGAGCATCATCGTGATCACCCAGGCGACGGGCGTGATGGCGGCCGCCTGGTGACCCGCTACCCGGCGGGCGCAGAGCATCAGCCCGACCAGGAACGCCGTATTGCGGCCGGCGGTGTTCGCCGTCGGGGCGTCGAGGAGCACGGTGGCGGTGTACGACACGGCGATGGTGGTCAGGACGGTGATCAGGACCAGTGCCTGGTCGAAGCGGGGAACGGGACGGCTGCCCGAGGCCTCGGCTGCGGGGAACCTGCTGCTCAGGCAGAGCGCGAGCCCCATGCAGGCCAGGAGCGGGGCGAAGAGAACCAAGGGTCGGGCGGTGTCGCTACCCAGGGAAGGGAGGTCGACCAGCGTGTCCCCGGCCGCCGCGGTCAGTGCTGCGTACGCCGCGAGAGCGGCGGCGAGGACCGGGATCCGTCGCGTTCTCAGCCACAGGTGCATCGGATCACCCCTCCGTCCTGTCGGCTGTCGGCATGGTCTCCGGAGCGGGCTTGCACTGTTGAAGCAACGTGACGTTGCGCGTGAACCACGACAACTGCTCGGCGGGCGACAGCTTTGTCTCTCTGTCCACCACGGACATCACTTGGGGGTCGGCGGCCAGCTTCTGACTGTATTGGTTCTGGATCTCGTCGACGCCCATGCCGGCCTTGACCATGAGCCAGGCCGTGAGCGTGCCCGCATGGCCGGTGCGGGCGTCGGACGTGGTGGGACACGGCGGGAGCGTCGGCAGTGCCGAGGCCGCGACGCTCGCTCTCACGTCCACGTCGCCCATGTCCCGGTTGAGGAACAGCCGCCACGTCCCCAGATCGGTGTCGGCCGCTTCGGAGACGAAGGCGAGCTCCTTCGGCGGCTTCAGGCCCGCGTCGACGAGGCGTGGCACGATCTCCTTCGCGGCGACGGCCAATTGATCCAGGCTGTCGGCCGCCTCCAGGGGGACGCAGATCCTGGGGGAGTCGCCGGTGCATACGGGCGGGTCGGTGCGAGCGCGCGGGGGCGGGTCGCCGTTCCAGTCGCGTACGGGCAGGATGGCCGAGACGGTGAACACGCTCAGGCAGACCAGGGACGCGGCGGCTGCGGCGCCGACGCGTACGACGCGATGGCGACGCCATCGGGCGATCTCCGCGCTGACCAGGACGGCCGCCAGGAAGCCCGTGGCCAGCACCATCGGCACGGCGAGTGCCAACGGGTTCATGGTGGTGGTGACGTCCCCGTAGGGGGCGTCGAGCCATCCTGTGAGTTCCCGCAGCCACATCGGGTCCACGACTGTGACGGGCATCACCAGGCACAGGTAGTCGATCACGAGGATCAGGGGCGTGGCCAGAATGCGCGGCAGCAGCATGCCGAGCCCGTAGCCCAGGACCGTGTGGACGGTGATGAGATATCCGGCCATGGCCAGAACGCCCAGGTGGGGCCAGTCGTGTGCGGCGCCGGTCTCCATGCGCACGGTCAGCAGGCACACCACGACCGCCGTCACTCCGAGGAGTACCACGGGCCACAGCGCGCCGATCGCGATCGCGTACCTGCCGCGCACGGGGGCCAGTCGGTGGACCCCCGCCCGCCTCGTGCGCCCGGCCTCCCAGGCGGCGAAGGCGGCGCAGGCGGGGGCGTAGAAAGGAAGGGTGTGCCCGACCAGAGCGGTGTTTCCGGCCCAGTAGGCCGGTTCGTTCGCCGCCTCGTGGCTGCTGACCAGCCACACCCACGCGAGGACCAGAGGGGCGATCCAGACAACGCTGGTGGTGCGCAGTGTTGTTGCTATGCGCATGCCGCCTCCTCCTGGACGGTGGCGTAGTAGGCGGCCTCCGCGATGCGGCCCGGCGCGGTGCCGGACGGGGCCAGGGCGAGGAAGTCGCTTACCGCGCCGGCGTAGCGGATGACCCCGCCGTTGAGGACGACGACATGGTCGTAGGTGTCCTCCAGGTCCGCGACGTCGTGGGTGGAGAGCAGCACGTGCTGGTCAAGGCCGCCGAGGATCTCGTGGAAGACGCGTCGCTGGCGTGGGTCCATACCGGCTGTCGGCTCGTCGAGAAGGAGGACTTCGGCCTCGTGCACCAGGGACTGGGCGACGCCGACCCGGCGCTGCTGCCCGCCGGACAACCGGCGTACCTTCCGGTCGGCCATGTCGGCGAGTTCGACCCGCTCCAGAGCTCCGAGAGAGGCGTCCCAGGCGTCCCGGCGGTTCATTCCTTTCAGCCAGCCGACATAGGCCACCTGTTCGCGGGCGGTCAGCCGGGGAACCGACTCGATGTGCTGGGGCAGCCACGCGATGCGCCGGCGGTACTCGGCGAGGTCGCCACGCCGGTCGGACCGCCGTCTGCCGTACGCGACGGCGCCGGCCTGGGGCCGCAGCACGGAGGCGGCCAGGGACAGAACCGTCGACTTGCCGGCACCGTTGGGGCCGAGGAACACGGTCCGGCCGGGCGGAAAGGCGAAGGTGAAGTCCCGGATGACCGGACTACGGCGGCGATAGCCGAACGCGGCCGCGTGGAAGCCGATGGGCATGGTGCGTACTCTCCGACGGTGGGGGAAAGCCCGCACCGGTCCGGTGCCGGCCCTGGAATGCCTCAAATCACCACATGTGGACGCGCGTAGCAGACAACGTCGGTCCGCTTCCGCCGGAATTGGTGGTCCCATTCACCGTCTTGATCTGAAAGAAGAGGTCATCGCCCTTGCGATTGGTCCACTCTCCGTGGGACTGGCCTCCGCCGAAACAGGCGGTGAAGGTCTTCGTCTCCCAATTCTCGTTCGGGGTGGTGTAATTGTAGTTGATCAGCTGAACCGAGGTCACTCGCTGCCGGTCCCGTGATCCGGGGTTCTGCAGTTGTAGAAGTCGATGATCGTCGGCGCTGACCCGATGTCGGTCTTGCTGGACTGGAAGCCGGGCCGCACGCTCGAGAGGTGGCTGTCGATGGCCTCTACTGAGATCCCCCCTTGTTTGCCCCCCAGCGCGTCCTCAGCGGACGCGGCAGGTGCGGCAACGAGTGGCAGCAGGGCGGCGCAGGCCACAACGGCCGCGGTCTTGGACATGCTGATAGGGGAAAGCGTGGATCACTCCTGATGTGAGGTGTTTGTGAGGCCGGATTTGCCCCCGCCGTCCCCTTCGGCACTACGGCCTGAAGGAGAAGATCAAAGTTCGCCTAGGGTTCAGACCGCACGGAAGATCATCCTGGCGAACGTGATCTTCCTGGCCTGTCCCCACGAGCGCCGGTGTCGGCGGGGGGCTGAACACCGTTCCGACGAGAGCCGGGGCCCTTCCCGAGGCGACTGCGGCACCGACCTGCTGCAAACCCGGCCACCGGTCCCGGCTCATCTACCGGGGACGCGGAGCCGTCAGAGCGGGTTGAGGCGGGCCTTGAGCAAGCAGAACTCATTGCCCTCGGGGTCGGCAAGAACGTGCCACTGCTCCTCGCCGGTCTGGCCGATGTCAGCCGGGCGCGCCCCGAGCTTCAGGAGGCGTTCGAGCTCGGCGTCCTGATCGCGGTCGGTGGCGTTGACGTCGATGTGCAGCCGGGACTTCCCCGGCTCCGGCTCGTCCCTGCGGCTGAGGATGATCGTCGGCTGCGGGCCGCCGAACCCTTCGCGCGGCCCGATCTCGAAGCAGTCGTCCCCTTCGCGATCGAGCACGACGAAGTCCAGGACCTCGCACCAGAACCGCGCCAGCACCTCGGGGTCGCGGCAACCGAGCACGAGCTCACTGATACGACATGCCATTGACGAAACCTGCTCTCGACGTGGGAACCGCTGGGGTGGCCGCGCGGAAACTGGGCTCCCCGTAGCGGGGGAACGTGGTCGAGACCGTACCGGGTGACGCGAGCGGGTGAGGAGTTTTTTTGGGGCCGTCAACAAGCTGGAGACTCCCGGCCTCCCGGCGTCCCGAGTCGGCGGGGGGATCGGCGCTGACGTGAGCTGACCCCGGCCGCCGGTCGGCTTCGCCGACTCCCATTCTCCGCGCGGCTGTTGGACAATGGCGACTCGCGTAGGGGAGAGGGAGGTTCGCGTGCCGGACGCAGGCGAGGTGGACCCGGGGGAGCTGCTGGACGTCGCGAAGGACGAGGACCGGGCCCGCAGCCTGCACCGTACGCTGCGCAGCCTGAGCACCGGCCCCGACCCGAAGCTGCGGGAGATGGCCACGGCGATCCTGCGCGGCGACCTCACGGCGCGGCAGGCGTTCACCGATGCCGAGTACACGGCCGCCCTGTTCTCCGGGGCCGCTGAGGTCCGCCGCTCCGGGGAGAAGCGCTCCGCCGCCGCGACCCGCGAGGCCGGGGAACGCTTCGACACCTGGCAGCGACAACGCCGCGCCGAGGACGAGCGCGAGCACGCCGAACAGGACGCGCCAGGGAACGTGCCGAAGGCCCGTACGGTCCCCAAGCACCGCGCTGAGCGCGGGCGTTACTCCGGTCAGGGCGGTCAGGGCGGTCAGGGCGGTCAGGGCGACCCCGGCGCGGAGGGCCCCTTCCGCCGCCGCTGAGGCCCGGTCCCCGAAGCCCGGCCCCCCATCTCCCGCCGTATAAGGGGCACTTATGCCTCGTCATGCCGTCAGAAATCCCCTTGCGCAGTAGAATTCGACCGTCGCGGTGGGTGACCCGAAGCGGTCCCTCCAAGGCGGAGAGGGAAACGAGAATGGGAGTCGTACTGCCCGACGAGGCGGCCTGGGTGCTGGACCTCATCGGCGTCGAGTGGCCCAACGTCGACGAGGACGACTACCGCGACATGGCCGACGGCCTGCGCTCCTTCGCCTCCCAGATGCGGGACGGCAAGAGCGCGACGGAGGGCATCGTCCGCGACTTCCTGGAGGGCAACGAGGGCCTGGCGACGGCGGCCTTCGAGAAGCACTGGGGCAAAGTCAGCGACACCCATCTGGAACGCCTCGCCGAGGCGGCCGATCTCGGTGCGATGGCCCTGGACGGCGCGGCCATCGCGGTGGCCGGCGCCAAGGTCGCGGCCATCGTCCAGTTGGGCATCCTCGCAGCGGAGATCATCGCCGCCCAGGCCGCCGCGCCGTTCACGCTCGGGCTCTCCGAGGTCGGCGCACTCGGCGCCACGCAGGCCACGCGCGTCATCGTCCGGCGGCTGCTGAAGGAGGCGGAACACCTCCTCGTCGAGGAGCTCATGGCCGTCGCCACCGGCCCGGTCTTCTCCGCACTCGGCGGCATGGCCACCGACCTCGTCATCCAGCTCGGCGCCAACGCCGTTGGTTTGCAGGACGGTTACAGCCCCGGGAAGACCCTGCGCGCGGGCGGCGAAGGCTTCTCCGACGGACTGGACGCAGCGGGCAGGACACTCACCGGGCGGGGAGGCGACGCGTGAGCGACACCGTACGCAACGACAAGGACCTGCACGACCGGCTGGCCGACCGGATCACGTCCCAGGCCGACGAGCACGAGTCCGGCGCCCGTCCCCAACTGCGCCGCAGCCGCGCCGGGCTGGACCGGACGCGGGGCCGAGGCACCATGGCGGCAGCCGTCGAGGGCGGGGCGGAGAAGATCCTCCAGGCCATCGAGAAGGCGGAGGACCAGCTGCACAAGCACCTGCACGACGTGTCCAAGGGCGTGCGGGCCATGGGCGAGAACCACCAGCGCAACGACAAGGCGCTGGAGACGATGCTGAACAGCATCGTCACCCGCTCCCGTGACCAGGACAAGGTCCGCGACGGCGGCGGGATCGGCACGGACCGGCCGGACACGACGAAGGAGCCGCACACCGTCACCCTGGAGTGGAAGCCCGGCATGAACCGGCAGGGCTTCGCGCGGAAGGCGAACGCCCTCCAGCGCCTCGGCCAGGAGGGGGAGCTCTTCAAGTTCAAGGGCAGGACCCAGGACTACCGCGACAAGCAGATCACCGCGAGCTACAAGGGCGCACTGGAAGCGCTGATACGCGGCAACCACAAGGACGACCCCGAATTCGCCGAGCAGGCCGCACAGGCCGCCCGCGCGATGCAGCCCGACCACGTCAACGAGCTGCAGACCGGTGGTCCGGACGCGTGGCGTAATCTGCGGATGCTCGACCGGACGACGAACTTCGAGATCGGCACCCAGCAGATACGCCCGCAGATCAAGGATCTTCCGGACGGCGATCCCATCAGTATCGACGTCAAGTGGTGGCCGGATGACTAGCGCGAGCCCGGGGGCCCGCCTGCGCGGGACGGTGGATGCCCTGCGGTCGGCCAAGGCGGAGAGCCCGGACCTGTACCGGTACCTGCTCGGCGGGACGGTCGACGAGGAGACCGTGGCAGCGGCGGAGGCGGACGGGGTGCCACGGGAGTTCCTGGACTTCTGCCGCGTGCTGGACGGCGCGGACTGCGGACCGTCCGTGCGGCTCTTCGACCTGGAGGAGGCCGAGGAGCACCAGTTCTACTGCCGGCCGATCGACGGCTCCCCGCTGCCGCTGTCCCCGGAGAAGCTGTTCTGTATCGGGATGATCCACGAGGCGCCGGTCTACCTCGACCGCACGGGCGGCGGCGTCCTCGGCATCCCGGACGAGCACCGCGAGTGGTTCGACGCGGAGCGCTTCGAGCAGCTGGCGCAGGGGCTGGAGGAGTTCTTCCTGGAGCGGCTGGCCACGCCGGAGTACGCGCGGCTCGCACTGGTCGACGACGAGATGGTGGAGTACGACGACTGGCTGACGCTGCTGCGGCGGGCCGGTCTCACCGGCTGAACGGCCGGCACGCCCGAAAGGGCGGGACGAGAGCACGACGAAGGGAAGAGAACGCATGGCGACCCATGACGAGATGACGGAGCTGTTCGGCCCGGACCGCGTGGTCACGCTGGCTCGTCCCGTCGCCGAGGAGCGCGGCCTGCCCGAGGCCGTCACCGAGGTGCTGTGCGACGTCGGTGTGCCCGATTTCGTCGACGTTCTGTTCACTCTCGACACCGCCGAAGGCGGACCGGATCCCTTCACCGTGGTGCCGGTCGCGTCGGGCGGCGAGGAGACGCGCATCCTCGTACTGGGCGGACCGACCGACGACCCCGCGATGCGGTACTGCCTCGACCTGGACCGAGGCTACGTGATCCTCATGTCCTTCGACGACGAGCCGCGCGCCGAGATCGTGAACCGGACCCTCGCCGACCTCGTCGAATTTCTGTACCGCTTCGCGCTGCGCACCAAGCACCTGGAGCACGCCGCGCCACAGGACCGCGGCCCGTACACGGACAAGCTCGTTGAGTACCTCCAGGCCCGCGACCGGTACGCGTTCGCGCAGCCGGACAGCTGGTGGTCCATGGTCTTCGAGCAGGTCGGCTGAGCCCCGCGCAGCCACCCCGTACCGTTCACTCGGAGGGGTTCAAGCAGCCAGGTTCCGGCGCGGTAAGCACCGGCGACCGGGTCGGGTCAGCGCGACCGCGTGCGCCCCGGGCGGCCCGGCCCGGTCAGTGCGCGCTGAGGCCCCGGCGGGCCCTGCTGATGACGGCGTGTGCCTCGGAGCCGTACACCGCTGACTCCCGCAGCGTGTTCCAGACGCGGGGCAGACGGAATGACGAGAGGCCCTAGACCCCCGGGCCGTCACTCTTCGATCAAGCATCCGAGACCCGGCGGAGGTTCACCAACGTGGGCGCACCGGAAAAGACCACCCGATACCCGCGTCCGACCTTCCCCTGGAGTGCGCCTGTGCGTGCGAAGTTCCTGATCATGGCCGCCTCCGTTCTGCTGGCCACCAGTGCCCCCACATCAGCCTCGGCACTCGGGCCGGAGCCAAGCGCGTCCCAGGCCCAGTCCGTGGATGTGTTCCAGACCGGAGGTGATGCGGTGCACTACTCCAGCACGCCACCGCCGACGATCTCCGCACATGGGTGGTGGCTCGACAGGGACAGCGGAGGCGCCAAGGCGAAGGTCACCGTGGAACTTCAGATGCAGAGCGGTGGGAGCCGGCGCACCGTGGCCACCGGCTCCAAGACCGTCAAGCAGGGCGGCGGAAGCGCCCGTCGGGCCAACGCCCGCAAGACGTGCGTCGGCACCAAGGCGGCGAAGTGGCGCAGCCGCGTCGACGTGGACATCATCGGAGCCGCCGATTCCCCCAACAAGCTGGAGACTCCCGGCAAGACGTTCAACTGCGACGTCTGAAGAGACGGAGAATGACCATGGACGACAGCGCGAGGGAGGGCGAGGACCCTCTCGTGAGAGTCGAGGTCTACGGCGTGCTGAAACAAGACGCGTGGATCGGGCAGGTCAGCGTGGACCACGACCTGGACGAAGACTTGTTCAGCCTGGCCGTGAAGCGGGCCGAGGCGTACGGGTGGAGCTCAACCGTTCTCGGGGCGGGCAACGAGCTGGGAGGCCGGCGCTGGGTACATGCCGACGCCGGAGGCGACTGGTCCCAGGACGGGCAGGCACGGCAGCTGGCCTGGCTGACCGTCTACCCCGCCAGCGACCTGCAAGCCCAGCACCTGCCTGTCCTGCCCATGGCACGGGTCCTCACCGATGTACTCCAGCGCGTCGGGGAGCTGCGCTTGACCGGGCTCCGCGTCCGCGTGCCGATGCGGCTTGCCCGCGATGCGGGCTTCCGCCTCCGGGCCGCTGCGGACTGGTTCTCGCTGGCCTCACCAGATGCCCGTACCGACGTCACGGTGACGATCTCGACCGGGCCCGGAGTATGTGTGGCCGAGGTGCTTGACGTCGCCGCGCGGTGCGGTCACGGCCACCTGCGCATACACGAGACCAAGACTGACTCCTCCACGCCGGACATTGTGCTCGCGGGTACCTCCCCCGAGTGGACCTCGGACGCCGGAGCCTGGATCACCGAGGTCATCATTGAATCGCTGCGTGTCAGCGGCGTACGGGCACCGGTCGAGATCGCCGTCTTCCACGTGCCCTGCTGATCAGCGAGACGCCCGACGACGAGGGGCAGCGGTTGCTGCGGATCGTCCGCCGGGGCACCGACGGACAGCTGGTGGTCCATGGTCTTCGAGCAGGTCGGCTGAGCCCGCGGCGGACGGACGGGGACCTGCGGGCCCGGCGTCAGGTCCGGTCGCGTGTCAGCGGGCCGGTCGCGTGCCAGGCCGGTGGCGCACGTTCCCGCTGATGCTCTCTTCTCCGCACCCGGCCGGCCCGACCGCGTCCGGTCAGCGCGACCGCGTCCGGTCAGCGCGACCGCGTGCGCCCCGGGCGGCCCGGCCCGGTCAGTGCGCGCTGAGGCCCCGGCGGGCCCTGCTGATGACGGCGTGCGCCTCGGAGCCGTACACCGCCGACTCCCGCAGCGTGTGCCAGACGCGCAGATAGGTGGTGATGGCGTCCGTGTCCTCCAGCCACAGCTCGGCGTGCCAGTCCTCGGCGATCGCGAGACGCTGGTCGAAGAGCCAGAAGCCGTTGGCGGGCGGGATCTTCAGGGGAGCTCCGAACGGGATGATGCCCAGCTCCACCGTGTCCAGGCCGATCGTGCCCATCAGCCGGTCGAGCTGGGCGGCGAGGACCGGCGGGGGACAGATCAGGGCGTGGAGGGCCGCCTCCCACATGATGACGCGGAACTTCTTCTCCGGCTCGTAAAGCCACTCCTGGCGCTTCATCCTGGCCCGGACCGCGTCGTCCGCGTCCTGGACGGAGCCGAAGAGCGTCGCGTACCGGACGAAGACGTGGCGCGCGTAGTCGGGCGTCTGGAGGATGCCCGCGACCACCGCTTCCTCCCAGGCGTATACGACCTCGCTGCGGGCGACCTCCGCGTTCCACGTCTCCTGCACCGGGCGGTGGCCGGAGGCGAGCTGCCGCCGCCAGGACCGGATGTGGGACTCGAAACCTTTGAGGAGCGCGTGGAGTTCGTCGAAGGCGCCGGGCTGGTCGGTGGCCGTCGCCCAGGCGCGCAGGTCCTCCGGGCTCGCGGTCTGCCGGCCGTTCTCCAGCTTGGATATCTTCGAATTCGGCCAGCTGAGCCGCCGCGCCAGTTGCGTACCGGTGAGCCCGCCCCCGGGCCGCGACATACGAAGCTCCCGCAGACGCGCCCCGAGGGCGGCTCGTGCTTGCTGATAGTCCGTGCTCACCGGTTCACGCGCACTATTCCGTTGCGGTTACCCGCGCCGCAAACTGATCGAAGGGGACGGCATGGTGCAGCGCGGCGACGGCCGCCTGGGAGTAACGGACCACCTCCGCGGGCTCGGTTATCAGCTCGATGTCGAGGAGGTTGTCCGCGTCGTCGAAGTTCAGCAGCGCGATCAGTCGGGCGTCGAATATCCAGAAGTCCTCGGCGGGCAGCCGGAGTTGCTCGGCGTCGGCACGCCAGAGGTTGCGCATGTCCTCGCCCGTGGCCGCGTTGCGCTCCGCGTTGGCGAGCAGATACAGCTGCCCGGTGGTCGGCGGGCTGTCCACGATCCGGACGCGGCCGACGCGCTTTCCGGCCGCCGTCTGCGTCCGCATATTGGTGCACCACTCGTCGTCCAGATCCCAGCGGACGGTGCCCGTCTCCACGAACTCCCGGTACGTCTCGTCCGCCCGGTCGGAGGCATAACCGCGCCGTGTCTCCAGCCGCCAGGCCGAGTGCTCGAACGTCTCGAAGAGCCGGCCGAACTCGTCCGCCCCGATCAGCTGAGGCACCCGTCTTATCTCCTTCGGACCGAAGTCGACGAGTAACTCGCGTGACACGACCACCGCCGACTCCCCGTCGTCGAAATGCTGAAGCAGGCGCAGATCCCCGGGGTCGGTGAGCGGCGCCCCCTGGACGATAAGGTCTCCGCTGTCCAGGTCCTCGTGCAGGGCGGGGCAGCCGCCGTTCTTGCTGTCCGTACCGAGGAAGCGCAGTCGTCGCGCCATGGTCGTTTCCCCTTCCGTGGGGGTCGCGTCCGTCCAGCATCGTGGGGCCCGGGGCCGCGCACCATGGCGCGGGACGGCCGTACGCGAAAACTGACGCAAAGTTGGCCGGCGCCCGAGAAAAAACGGGAAAAGTCCCCACGGGCGGCGACCGTCCGCCTCTAGCGTTCTCTCCGTGGCCGCCACGACCGAGCGGCGGAGTACGGCTCGGCGGAATCCCTGAGAGGTCCCCGGACCTTCCGGGGACCTCTCAGGGATTCCGCCGCAGACCGGCCAGGCGATTCGCCGGGGGGCGCACGCATGAGCACGGACCGACCGGACATTGGCACGCTGGTGCTGGACGCGGGGAGGGACCTGGTCGGCTACGTGATGGGGCACGCGGGTCAGCGGATCCGGCTCCGGCCGCCGGTCGGTGACGCCGAGTGGGACTGCCCGCTCAGGGACGTCCGGCCGGCGGGGACGCTGGAGAGGCTGCGCGCGGCGGTGTGTGTCGTCAACGCGCAGTGGTTACCGTGACACCGGGCGTCCGGTCCGACCGGCGGCTCCACAACCGCGACCAGCTGGAGGGCTGGGCCTGCGCGCTGTGCGGGAAACGGCTCTTCGCGGACCGTATCGTCGCCACGATCCAGGTCCCGACCGGATACCCGGGGCCACCGGGCACAATGCCGTTGCTTTAGGCGGGCGGTGGGAGGCGAGGACGTCCGCAATGGCTGACCGGCGGCGACTGTGAAAATCGCTGTCCGATCACCGGGGCACGGTGATAGACATCCGGTGTGGAAAAGAATCTTGAGCTTCCTGACCTGCTGCGACTGATCGATGAACGGTCGACCGCCTTCCGCGCCGCGGTCGCCGCCGCTCCCGGTCTCGATGTGCAGGTGCCGACCTGCCCCGGGTGGACGCTGTTCGATCTGGTGAAGCACCTGGGTGGGGGAGACCGTTTCTGGGCCGCCATCGTCGGCGCGGGGCCTGCCGACGCTCCCCCGGCCGAGGCCACCGCTGCGCGCGCCGCTCTGGAAGTGCCGCGGGAGCGTGAGGCCCTGCTGGCCTGGCTGGCCGCGTCGACGCAGCTCCTGCTGGACGCCCTGCGCGAGGCAGGCCCGGAGAGCGGTTGCTGGACGTGGTGGCCCGCGTCGCAGTCACCGCAAACCTCCGGCGGTGTCGCCCGGCACCGGGCCCAGGAGACCGCGGTGCACACGTACGACGCCCAGCTCGCCGGGGGCGCTGCGCAGCCGCTGCCGGTCGAGGTGGCACTCGACGGTGTGGAGGAGTTCCTGTTCACCGTCTGCGGAACGCCGAGTGCCTGGCCGCACAAGCCCACGGCCTTCGACTTCCACTCCGCCGAGGGCCGCTCCTGGCGCCTCACGGTCGACGGCGACGGCGCACGCTCCGCCCGCATCCTGGCGCCCACCGCCGTGACCGGCGAGGAGTCGGAGGCAGCCGGCGCCTCCGTCCATGGCACGGCCGGTGAGTTGGTCCTCTACTTGTACGACCGCATCCAGGCCGAGTCCTTGCGCGTGGACGGGGACGCAGGGCTGCTCGACCTGCTCCGCGCCTGGGAGCCGGAGGAGAAGTAGGACGTAGCGGGGCGGTCGGCCGCGCCTTCACCGGCTCGACCGCCTTGTAGGCGCAGTCCACAACGGTCCACGTTCGCGGCCCCCTGGTGCGCGCAAGGGCAGGACGTAGGCCATGCCACCTCCTGTCGCGTCATGTTGTTGAGGACCAGGCGATAGGTCCGGCTGCTGGCGACCGGCCTGCCGGGCACCACCGCGCTGCGGCGGGTGAACAAGTCCTCGCTGTCCCGGGCCCGGTCCCGCCTCGGCCCGGAGCCGCTGGAGTCGCTGTTCCGCAGCGTGGTCGGCACCATCGCCACCCCGTACCCCCCGGACGGCGTTCTGAACTGCGCCTCGGCTTGCGTCCGGCCCCGCGCCCCGGCCCGCGCCCCGGCCCCGCGCCCCGGCCCGCGCCCCGGCCCGCGCCCCGGCCCCGCGCCCCGGCCCCGCGCCCCGGCCCGCGCCCCGGCCCCGCGCCCCGGCCCGCGCCCCGGCCCCGCGCCCCGGCCCGCGCCTCGGCCTGCGTCCCGGCCTGCGGAGCGCCCTGCGCCCCGGCCTGTGACCTGCTCCGCTTCCCACCGCACGTCTCAGAATGTGGACAGCCTGTCAGGTGCGTTCCGGAGCCACGCCGTGCGTCGGGGCGGAGGCTCCCTCCGCGCGCGTCCTCGGCGAACCACCGTGCCCCGTAACCGACTTGAATCGGTGCGGGGCACGCTGTCGAAGCCGGTCGGCCGGAGTCCGGCAGGGGGGTGGGAAAGATCACAGCGTCTCGCCTGTCGAACACTCGTATGGTCACCCCTGACACGCCGTCCTATCTCTCCGATATCCGGACAGTTACGGGCGGACGCAGATCTGGCAACCAGCCAGGGACCTGTATTACCGGCCACAAGGGAAAAACCTCTTGAAGTCATCACACATCCGCTGGACGGGGCTGGCCACCGCCGGTGCCGTCTTCCTGGCGCTGGCGGAGTTCTCTCCGGCGTCGGCGGCCTCCGGGGCCGCTGTCACCACTCCCACGGTGACGACCGCCGGCCCCCCCGGCGCCCACACCGTCACCCTGCTCACCGGTGACATCGTCACCACGCGGCAGTCGGCGGCGAAGGGCGCGGGCGCGCAGGGCCCCGGCGCACAGGGCGCGGAAAGCACGAACGGCGGCACCGTGACGGTGCGCCACGCAGACGGCACGCCGTCCGACGCCCGGATCACCGAGTCCGGCGGCCACCTCTACGTCTACCCGCGCACGGCGCTGCCCTACATCGCCTCCGGCGTGCTGGACAAGCGCCTCTTCGACGTCACCGGCCTGATCGCCGACGGCTACGACGACGCGCACCGAGGACAGCTGCCGCTCATCGTCTCCTACACGGACGCGGCGGCGCTCTCGCGCGGCACCGCGCCCACGGGGGCCAGGAAGGTACGCGAGCTGAGCAGCGTCCAGGGCGCCGTGCTCAGCCAGGACCGGAGCAAGGCGGCCGACTTCTGGGACTCCGTCACCGGTGGCCAGGACACGACGGGGTCGGCGTCACGGCAGTCCGCCTCCCAGCCCACCGCCTTCGGCGGCGGCATCTCGCACATCTGGCTGGACGGCAAGGTCAAGGCGGACCTCGCCGACACCACCGCCCAGATCGGCGCACCCGAGGTCTGGAAGAGCGGCGACACCGGCAAGGGCGTCAACGTCGCGGTGCTGGACACCGGCATCGACAAGGGCCACCCCGACTTCACGGGGCGCCTCTCCGCCACGGCCAGCTTCGTACCGAACGAGGACATCACCGACCGGATCGGCCACGGCACGCACGTCGCCTCCACCATCGCCGGTACGGGAGCCGCCTCGGCCGGCAAGGAGAAGGGCGTCGCACCCGACGCCGGTCTCCTGATCGGCAAGGTCCTCGGCAACGACGGTTCCGGGCAGGACTCGTGGGTGCTCGCCGGCATGGAATGGGCCGCCCGGGAGAAGCGCGCCAAGATCATCAACATGAGCCTCGGCGGCGACCCGACCGACGGCAACGACCCGCTCAGCCGGGCTATCAACAGCCTCAGCGCCGAGACCGGCGCGCTGTTCGTCGTCGCCGCGGGCAACGCGGGCGACGCCAAGACCATCGCCTCCCCGGGCGCGGCCGACGCGGCACTCACCGTGGGCGCCGTCGACTCCCTCGACGACATCGCCGAATTCTCCAGCCAGGGACCCCGGCTGGGCGACGAGGCCATCAAGCCGGAGATGACCGCCCCGGGCGTCGACGTGCTGGCCGCGCGATCCCAGTACGTGTCGGGGGGCTCCGGCTACTACCAGGCGATGAGCGGTACCTCCATGGCCACCCCGCACGTCGCCGGCGCCGCCGCCCTGCTGGCCGCAGCCCACCCGGAGTTCACCGGCCGGCAGCTCAAGGACGCCCTCGTCAGCAGCGCCAAGCCGACCCCCAAGTACACCGCCTACCAGGGCGGCAACGGACGCCTGGACGTGGCGGCCGCCGTACGCGCCACCGTCCTGGCCACCGGAGCCGTCTCCGCCGGGCGGGCCACCGCCACCGACAACACGTCGGTCGACCGGCCGGTCACGTACACCAACACCACCGGCACCCCGGTCACCCTGGACCTGGCCGTGGACGCCAAGAACGCGCCCTCCGGCCTGTTCACCCTCGCCAAGAAGCAGGTCGTCGTCCCCGCGCGCGGGACCGTGACGGCCAACCTCACCATCAAGCGGTCGCTCGCGGCGGTCTCCGCCCGCTACACCGGTCAGATCACCGCCGTCCGGCAGGGCGGCGGCCCGGTCCTCGCCCGCACCGCGATCGCCCTGGGCTCCGTCTCGCACAAGCTCACCATCGTGGTGAAGGACGGCAAGGGGGCACCGACCTCCGGCATCGTCGAACTGATGCGCGCGGGCGAGAACCAGCCCGAGATGTACGGCATCGGCGCGGGCGGCCGGGACATCTACCTGCCCGACGACGTCTACTCCGTCATGTCCTTCATGGAGGTCCAGGGAGCCCACGGCCCGAACTCCCTCGGAATGGCCCTGCTCGGCAACCCGGACGTCACCCTCGACCGGGACACCAAGGTCGTCCTCGACGCCTCGGCCCTGCGCCGGATCGACATCACCACCCCCGAGGAGAGCGCCACCACCTACGAGCGGCTTGAGTACACCCGCACGATGGGTGGCACACCCTGGCGCTCCGTCGTGGAGACCAACGGCATCTACGACAGCGTGTGGGCCCAGCCGACCACGGCGAACGTCAAGCACGGCGACTTTCGCCTCACCGCCCGCTGGCGCAAGGAACAGCCCGCGCTGACCGTGTCCAACGGCAAGACCGACTTCGACGACCTGCTGCGCCAGCAGGACACCACCCAGCTGCCCCAGGGCAAGTGGAAGCTTCCCGTGGTGTTCGCGGGCAACGGCGCCACCGCCGACTACGCCGGTCTGAACGTCAAGGGCAAGGCCGTCGTCGTACGGCGCAACGACTCCGTCTACGACAGCCAGCAGGCCGCCGCGGCGGCCAAGGCCGGCGCGAAGCTGCTCCTCGTCGGGAACGACGGCTACGGACGCTCGGTCCGCAGCTACGCCGACGGACCCGGCGGCCCGACCCCGATCGAGGTCGCGCTGCTGAGCAAGGACGAGGGCGAGAAGCTCATCCAGCAGGCCCGGGGCGGCAAGGCCACACTCACCGTCGTCTCCCAGCCGGACAGCGAATACCTCTACGACCTCGTCGAGACGCACCAGAACAAGGTCCCCAAGGAGCTTGTCGAGAAGGCCACGAAGAAGACCCTGGCCCGCGTCGACGTCGGCTTCCACCACCAGGTGAAGGGACAGCGCGGCGCGGAGTTCCGCTTCGACTGGCCGACGGACGTGGGCGACTGGGCCCTCGGCACCCTCACCCCTGTCCCGGTCAACAGCGAGCGCGTCGACTGGGTCTCCGCCGGCGACTCGTACCGCTGGGGCCAGGAGGCCTACGTCGAGGGGCTGGTGTACGAAATCGCCCCCCGCAGGAGCTACCAGGAGGGAAGTAAGAGCGAGGAGGACTGGTTCCAGCCCTTCCAGCGCCCGCACCTCAACAACAACTACCGCCTGCCCAGCCGCAGCGGCAGCTGGCTGAGCCTGGACATCCCCGGCTGGGGAAGCTCCGACCACGTCGGCATGGCCATGGACTACCAGGCCATGCGGGAGACGCTCACCCTGACCCAGGGCAAGACCGAACTGGCCAAGGGCACGGGCACCATCGTCTCCGCCAACGCCCCGGGCACCGGAGCACTCCCGTACAAGCTGGCCGTGACGACCGAGCGGGACGCCTCGCTCAGCTCGTACGCCACCTCGACCAGGACCGAATGGGACTTCACCTCGAAGGCCCCGGCCGGCGACACGACGGCGGTCCTGCCGCTGCTCCAGCTCGACTACGCGGTCGACACCGACGACAAGGGCCAGGCCAAGAAGAAGGCCGACCTGTCCGTGACCGCCGCCCATGTCCCGGGCGCCGCGGGCACCGGCACGGTGGAACCGGTCACCCTCGACGTCTCGTACGACGACGGGAAGACCTGGCAGAAGGTGTCCGCGGACCGCAAGGGAATCTTCACCCTGGACGCCCCCAAGAAGGCCACCTTCGTCTCGCTGCGGGCGACCGCGCGCGACAAGGCGGGCAACGCGGTGACCCAGACGGTGATCCGCGCCCTCGGCATCAAGTAACTCAGGTAGCTCACGCAACTCACGTAGCTCACGTAACCACCTGAACGACCTGTGCCTGAACGACCCGTGCCCCGGGTGGGACGCGCACCGGCTTCCGAGCCGGCCGCGCCCCACCCGGGGCACGGCCATGCGGGACGGGGGGGCTGGGGCATGCCGGGCCGTCCGCCCGGGTTCCCCTGCCGTGAGGTCTGTTCCCGCTCCTGCGTGGTGACGGCTGCTGTAGCCGGTGGCGCTCGTGGTGCTCCCTCCTGGAGCATGGAGGCGATCCCTTCCCGAGCAGTCGGGCACAGGGATCATTTCTTTTTCTTGCGGATTTCATCGCGCATTGCCCGAAATCCATCAATCACGTTGCCGATATCGAGAACCGTGTAAATTCCTCGCCCCACGAATGTGAGGGCACGCCACAGAGCTCCCATGCCAATGTCCACTGACTCTCATTGCCTTTCGCGCAGATATGCCTGGAGCAAGTCCCTGGCTTGGCCCTGCCCTGTCGCCGTTCGTGTTCCCGCAGATCCTCGTCGGCGTTTTCTTTGACTGCGCCCGTTGGCTGTTCAACGATGTCGTGGAACTGGATACGGGCTCACCTCATGCGAAGCCGTATTCGCATTCCCACGATCACGCCGGTAAATGCGAGAGAGAAAGCTAGGACGCCCTGTCCGCCCCTTCCTCCCCCACCAAAAATGCCACACCCGCGCCACAAACCCGCTCACCCGCGAGCCGGCCCCGCGGCCGGGACAGCAGCGCGTCCCGCCCGCGCTTCGGGATCTGCATGTTTCGATCACCTTTCGTGGTCCATGTGACGGGGTGGCGGGGGCGGTATTATTCCCGTCCCCCGCCACGTCTAACCAGCGGAGAATTTGTCTCCACTAAAGCCTGAAATTTTCGACGCATGACATTATTTCTTCTTTCCTTTACCGTCAATCGCGTTCTTTTCCCTTACATATAGCCTATTGCCGCTCAGTCCGGTCCCAATGAAGAGCACCCATGCAACAATAGCCGCTTTAACAGTTGAGGAATCTGCAACACCTAGGGCAGTTGCTATTACCGATGCCGCGACACCGACGACGCACCACAGAATTGCCCACGCAATGAGTTGCATATAGAACTTTGGCATTTATTTTCCATCCTTTCAGTCCATACCCTGAATGAGTTTCGGGGTGCGCGGTAACCTCACTCCCGCGCACCCCGAAGCGTCTGACCACCCTCGCCTGGTTGCTGGAGACAGGGCAGACCTTATTCTATACTGCGATTATTTCTGCCCGGTAGTCATTTGCGACATTTCCCCCCGCCTTTGAAGAAGTATCGCGCATACTTGAGCTTGCCAACAGACGCGCCCGCGAATCCTGGGATGGCAAAGGCCCAAATATTTTTAACGTGGTCGTTTCTGTTCATTCGCTTCTTGCGCTGGAACGAGTACCGCGCCTGATAATCGATCGAGCCAGTTGCGGCACCGATGACGAAACCTGCAGCGAGGCACCCAACTCCTGCGGTCATGCCGCAGATTGCACCAGTAGCCACAGCGCCCCCTACCCACGCGCCGACTCGGATGCCCCTACGCGCCCACTTTCTCCAGCTTTTCTTCTTGAAGGTTCTCCACTTCTTCTTGAAGCTCCACTTGCCGTCGAGGTCGAATCGGTTGATGGGGTCCGCGTGGGCGTATTCGTAGGCGTTGAGGTTTCCTCCGTAGACGGGGTCCACGGAGAGGAAGCGTCCGGTGGTGGGGTTGTAGAGGCGGACGCCCATGAGGGTGAGGCCGGTGAGGGTTTCGGCTGAGCGTTGTTTGGCGCCGAGCCAGTTGTAGCGGGTGGGTTGCTGGCCTTCGCGGGGGTTGCCGTATTCGTCGTTGTCCAGGGCGGTGGGTGCCTGTTCCGGGTCCAGGGGGAGCTGGAGGGCTGTGTCGCCGTGGATGTTGGTGAGCTGGAGGACGGTGTCGCCGGTCTTGCCGGTGGTGGCGCCGAGGTCTCCGCCAGCCCTCTCAGGGGTGGTTATTCTTTTCGCTCTTTCTTCGCCTTGAGTACAAGCCCTACCAGTATTCCCATTGCGACAATAAAAGTTGGCTTTAGTATATTGGAAATGGATTCGTGATTATTTTCCGAAAGAGATATCGCCCCGAAGATGGCTAGAACTGTCGCCGTCGTGACGTTGATGGCGGTCTGTAGCTTCCTTGATGTTTTAGCCATGCTGGCTAGGCCTGGCTCGAAGCCCTGTTTCGCCACGGGCCACGCTGTGGGCACAGCCAGGGAAAACAGAGCAAGAACGGAAAACAGGACCCATGACTCAGTGCTCACCAGCGTGTCGAATACAGAATCTGCTACCACAGCAGCCGACTTGCCTCGGAATCCGATTCCACCCACTACTCCAACTATAGAGACGTAGACCCCGTATATGGCTATCCAGATGCCAAAGGAGGACAAGCGAGTGCGCGAGCTTCCCGCTCCGCGGGAGAGGGACATGGGTTTCCACCTCCCTGCTCTTGCCGAGTGGAGGGGCGTAAAAGGGTAGGCGACACATCCGACATAGATTGCAACAATCTCGATTCTGTACGAGGTGGCTGCACCCCAGATGGAATCTCCGGAGGACGCAGCAACTCCCGCAGTTCCAGATGAGAGGAGCCAGAAATTCCGGAACGCTGAAATGATCCGACAGTTCAAATCGGATACTTCCCTATCGGGCATTGCATCACCTTGCTTCCGTACGATCGATTCGTGCGGCGACATTGCAAACTTCGCCGTACTCGAACAACTGTCGAGACAGTGGCGTGTGGGTATCCAGGGCCCGCACGCCACCGCTCACCTACTCCTGCTCGGCCGGTTCTCGCTTGACGGCTAAGGCGAAGTTACCTTCTGTGCTCCCTGCCCTAGGTCGTGAAGTACGCCGCAGAGCGGCCCTGCCTGCCACGCATTGACGCTACCTGCATAGATAGGGCGTAGCGGAAGAGTCTCAGAGTCGAGGCTGCGGTCGGCCCGCCATTCCTGGACTACCAAGCATCGAAGATGGTACGAAAATAGACACAAAGGGCGAGTAGCGATACTCAAGGCGCCAGGGAGAGCATGTAAACGGCCCCAGATGTCCGAGCCGCACCCTTGCGGGCTATTCCCGTCAGGAAGAGCGCGAGTAGCAGACTGTCAAGCCCTAGTGCCGCTTGAGTCCAAAAGACCACCAGTAAGGGATGTGTTCACCGGTGCAATCCTTACACGGGAATTCAACCGCAACCACCAGACCCGATACCGCGACACGCTCATACCAGCGGCTTGATCGCCAGAACCCCCATGGGATCTGCACCCAGCCGCAAAAGGCTGCCTCACGCCGATCAGCCAGGGGGCGGCCTTGCCATAGACCCAACCGCGCGTTGCTTACGCTCAACCCTATTTGACTTTTTTGTTACTTACTTGACCGTCTCTGCTTTCGCCCATCTCTGATTTCTATGGCCGAATACACCACGATGGAAATTCCCAGAAGGATCTCAAGTCCCCCCCACGCCAGCTGCCATCCCGACTGCTGAAGGCGGTCTATCCCACTGGAAATCATGAATGGGGCGAGAAAAATTAGATACGTTACCCTGTATTGCATGACGCCTTCCGTGATGCATTCGTCGAGGAATTACGCTTCCGACGGGAGGGCTGGCACGTATGACCACGCACCAGCCCTCCCACCGACTTAACGCTGATTACTTACAGCTACTTCTTCCGGTGTATTTCCGGCAGACCGACTCTCGCCCCGCGTAGGTCAACGAGTCATTCCAGTCGCGACGGAACTGGCGATTATTGTTCCAGTTGCTGTAGTCGCTCATTACTGTTTGAACCCCTCAGCCGGCTCCAGCGCAAGTGACGAGCCTACCTCCAGATTTCAGGCATCGCTTGGCCGTGCCACGCGGGCTCTTCGCGGCTCTCCAGATATTCCTGACCGTCTTCACGCGGCCGAACGGCGCGACCATCCCCGCCGCGCTGAGGGAGAACTTTCCAGACCAGTAGATCGAACGCCAGTTTGGGTTGCCGCCGACCCGGTGTCTTTTGTTGTGGAATCGATTCCACTGCTTCTTGCCCCAGCTTCACTTGCCATCAAGGTCGAATCTATTGATGGGGTCTGCGTGGGCGTATTCGTAGGCGTTGAGGTTGCCCTCCGTGGATCGGGGTCCACGGAGAGGAAGCGTCCGGTGGTGGGGTTGTAGAGGCGGACGCCTGCAAGATTGCGGTCGGTAGAATTTTGGCCGATCGCCGCTTTCCGCCGAATCAGTTGTATTATTCGAAACTCGCCTCATAAATAAGGCGGCCGCCATTACAACCAGCGGACCGCCTCGGATCAATTTCTACGAGAGGCAATTACTCGTGACCTATATTTGATTATTCTTTTCTCGTCAGCCGATTCCATGCCGCGCGCAGCAAGTGAAACGTCTCAAAGAATAGATTGATCGTACAGCCGATGATCATTGCCAGGATCAGCCATCCGGTGATTCCCGTAAGCCCTTGGAGTAGCCCAAGGAGAGCGAAAAGAATCCAGGAGATGATAGCCTGCCGGAATTTCTCCCACCGAGAATATTTTACCATTTGCCCCACTTACAGCTACTTCTTCCGGTGTATTTTCGGCAGACCGACTCTCGCTCCGCGTAGGTCAACGAGTCATTTCAGTCGCGACGGAACTGGCGATTATTATTCCAGTGGTTGTAGTCGCTCATTAGCGTGGAAGAAATGGACTCTTGGTCATCTTCCGAGATGAATGCCACTCAATAGAGGGCTAGTGTTGCCAAGGCGTTGATGATGCCGACGATCCGCAGCCTCTTTGGAATCTCAGCCATGCCGTTCTCCTTGATGTCGCGCATCCTGCCAAAAATCGACGGGATGTGTTGGGTTCTTGGGTGGCCTGGTGATCTGGACCGAGCCACTTAAGGGAGCAGACGCTACTGGTGCCAGGTGTGCCAGGCGGGAAGGTAGAACCAAACCATTCGCACCTCTCTTAAATCTCAACGGAGCGGTTTATTTAGCGGATCTCACGGCTGTTGAAGTTAAGGATTATTTCCCATTTTCAAGAACTTTCGCAATAGTTCTCCGGTCGGCCAAACAACAGGCGAGAAAAGGCAGTAGAGAGTCGCCAAAGAGAAAGGAATCAGAAAGGGAGCGGAAGTGAGAAATTCCTTGAATGAGCAGAATCTCGCATTCCAAGTTCCATCTCCGAAGAGGGGGCCCGCGAAAAGCAAACCAAAGATCGTTGCAGCCACGGTAGTAGCCAAGGCGGACAGTCGTGAGGCGACCCCTGCCGGGCGTATTTTCTGGCCTTCTTGAACGAGAGTGAAGAATCCACCAGGAAACATGAAGGGCGCAAGAAAACCGTAGCCAAGAGCTAGTACCCAGCCCAGTGCAGGGACGTTCCTGAGAAGATTCCCCCATGAGGTTTCACCTGTTGTGATGGACCTGCCTGCCGTGAGAATGTACAACAACCACAGAACGGTGACAGAGAATGCGACGCGATTCGCCATCCTGGTTCTACGGACTTTCGGCATGTTGCTTAAACCTTCCCTTGGTTAATTCTTGAGTAAAATTTCTTCTTAACCCGCTGCTATTGGTGTGTAATCTCAGATGGGGTATCACTGTCCCTCATTGGATTGTACTTATTCGCGATTTCGATTCGGTGAGAGTGTCGCGCCATTGCGTCCCGCAAATTATGCCTTCACCTATCAAGAATGACCCGTATCAGACTCATCTGAGTGAATCTGATACGGGTCATTGGTGCTTAATTCTTCTTGATTCTAGGGCTGCATCGGGCATATCGGGCATAGAGTCCTATGCCTACTCCCGCTCCAGCTACGGAAAGACCTCGCTGGTAATTTGAATTGCTAGGCTTATGCCATAGGCCAATCATAGCGGCCCCTCCGCCCCAGGCTATACCGCAGCCAGCGGCCTGTCCGTAATTTGTTCCTCGTCGGGCATGGTGTGTCCGACGCGTAACTGTCTGCGCCTTCCTCACTGTCTGTATGGCGCGATAAGATCGATACGCTTGGTAGCCTCGTACGCCCCAGGCCACTTGGCCGACGCCGGGTATGAATCCGGCAGCTGTCAGCGCGATGTCCCACTTGTACTTCCAGGCCACCCGTCCGGCCCCCTTTGCCAACCCCATAATGCTCCACTTGCCGTCGAGATCGAATCGGTTGATGGGGTCCGCGTGGGCGTATTCGTAGGCGTTGAGATTTCCTCCGTAGACGGGGTCCACGGAGAGGAAGCGTCCGGTGGTGGGGTTGTAGAGGCGGACGCCCATGAGGGTGAGGCCGGTGAGGGTTTCGGCTGAGCGCTGTTTGCCGCCGAGCCAGTTGTAGCGGGTGGGTTGCTGGCCTTCGCGGGGGTTGCCGTATTCGTCGTTGTCCAGGGCGGTGGGTGCCTGTTCCGGGTCCAGGGGGAGCTGGAGGGCTATGTCGCCGTGGATGTTGGTGAGCTGGAGGACGGTGTCGCCGGTCTTGCCGGTGGTGGCGCCGAGGTCTCCGCCGGCTGTTTCGACGTTGCGGGTCAGGGTCCCGCTGGCGGTGTCCTCGATGATCCAGCGGGGGTTGTCGCCGTCGCTGTCGTAGTGGTTGAGCTTGGACGCGGTCTGGGTCCAGGTGGTGCCGCTGCCGGTCTCGGTCTTCCAGGAGCGGAAGCGCAGGCCCGCGTCGAGCTGCCAGGTCTGGCGCCGGCCGTCGGCGGTCTGCTGGTGCACGAGGTCGTTGGCGTAGTAGCCGATGGTGCCGTTGCCCGGTACCGCGGTGGTACGGCCGAGTGCGTCGTAGACGTACCCGGGGTCGGTGATGCGGTCGGCGCTGTCGTAGGTGTGGGTCCTGGTGGTGCCTCCGCCGGTCGGGCAGTCCGCGCCCTGGTCGGCGGTGGCCGTGGTGAGGGAGGTGCGGTTGGTGCGCTTGTCGAAGATGTACGAGCGGCGTGTGCACGCCATGCTGGCGGTGTCTTCGACGGTGGTGAGGCGCCCGGCCCTGTCGTAGCGGTACGTCTGGTCGGACCAGCCGGCGTGTGTGGTGGTCTGGCCGTGGACGGAGTGGGTGACGGTGTCGGTGTAGACGGTGGCGCCGTCACTGTCCCGCGTGTAGGTGCGGTTCACCGTCGAGCCGCCGGTGTCCTCACCGATGGTGAGGGTGTATCCGCCGGGGAGCTTCTCCGTGTGCACGGAGCCGTCCGAGTCGTAGGTGGCCTGGAAGGTGCCCGCGATGGAGTCGACCGTCCTGGTGGCCAGGCCGCGCGGTTCGGCGGTGTGGTCGTAGGTGTAGGTGATGGTCGAGGGAACGGAGTCGGTCTCCTTGACCTTGCGGTCGAGAAGGTCGTACTCGGTCCTCGTCACGCCGCCGTCGGCGTCGGTGTAGGAGACCTGGCGGCCGAGCCTGTCGTACGCCTTGGTGATGGTCCCGCCGGTCGGCGAGGTGACCTTGACGACCTGGCCGGTGGCCGGGTCGTACTCGGTGGTGGTCTCCGGGACAGCCTGGCCGAGGCCACCGGTCACCGTCGTCCTGACCGCCCGGCCCGCGGCGTCGTACGTGGTGGTGGTGGTGCGGCCGACGCTGTTCGCCGTGTCGACGACCTTGGCGGGATTGCCCCACCGGTCGTACTCGGTGGTGCTGTCGACGGTCTGGACGGGCTGGGAACCGCCGCCGGTGATGTCACCACCGGGGCCGGTCCAGCACACCTGGTCCGCCCACTCCGGGCGTCCCTTGCACCAGCCGGTGCCGGTCGCCGACCAGTACGCGGTGATCCGGCTGGCGGCATCGCCGCCGTTGCCGCCGGGGAGGATCTGACCCGTGACGCGGCCCTGGGTGTCGTAGCCGGTGGTGGTGGTCAGGCTGAGGCCGCCGGAGTCCTTGATGGACTGGGTCGGCAGACCCTTGGCCCAGTCGTAGATGGTCTGGTCGACACGCTTCTCGCCCATGACCGAGTAGTAGTCGCGCACCCGTGCCCCGGTGATGGGCATGGTCAGCTGGTCCTTGACCGTGGCGCTGCCGTCCGTGGGACGGCCCTGGTCGTACTCGTTGACCGTCCAGGAACGGGCCGGGACCGAGGTGCCCGCGGCGACCAGGACGGTGGAGCCCTCCTTGAGATCCTCGGTCAGGTCGATGCGGTGCATCGGACCGAAGCCCTCGATGTTGCGGGTGCCGTTCTCGTTGTAGAACGAGGTGGTCGACAGCAGCCGGGCACGCTCCGCGGTGGACAGCGAGCTGATGCCCAGGTCCTCCAGGGTCTCCCGGTCGTCGGCCGTGGCTCCCAGGGCGACGACGCGGTTGCCCGCCGTCAGTTCACGGATGGTGTTGCCGAAGCGGTCGTATTCGGTGGTGGAGATGTTCTTGCCGGGGTCGGCGGTGTTCACCTGACGGCCGGAGACGTTCAGGTAGTTGACCGTGGCCCGGCGGTAGTCACCGGCGGTCAGGTTCGCCCCGTTGGAGGAGGCGGGGACCGTGTCGGCCGGGAAGACGGCGGTGGCGTCAGTCGGGGCGTCGAGCTGTCCCCACACCCTGACGTCGGCCGCGCCCATGGCGTGCGGCGCCTTGGTGCCGGTCAGCGGGACACCGTAGACGAGACTGGTGACCGCGTTGCCTTCCACGGTGTCCGTGGTGCCCTGCTTGAGTGCGTCGCGGGAGACCTTGAGCAGCATGCCCTCCCCGGAGACCGCGCCGGCGCCCGCGTTGCCGTAGGTGAAGTTGTACGGGAGCTGGCCCTGCGGTTCCAGCCAGGTGACCCGGCCGCCCGAGTAGGCGTACTGGGTCTGGGTGGCCTGGCTCAGGCGTGGGTCCCACTGCTGGCGCAGACTGCCGTTGGAGTCGTAGCGGTACTTCGCCACGGCCGTCACGGTGGCGGCGGCCGCCCCGGGATCGGTGGCCCACAGGCGGAGCTCGCTGACCTGGTCCTTGACGTCACCGAACTGCGCGTGGGTGCTGGTGCCGGTGGCGGTGGTCGTCGTCGCGTAGACGAAGTCCAGCACCCGGCAGCCCTTGGTCGACGGAGCCGTCTCGCAGGTGGCGGTGGTGGCGGCCGTGGTCGGGGCGATGATGCGCTTCGGGCGGACCAGCTTCGTGCCCGGAACCAGCTCCGAGACGATCTTGGTGGTGGTGTTGGACAGACCGTCCAGCAGCGTGCTGGAGACCTGCCAGGTCACTGCCGCCGGGTCCGGCTTGGTGAAGGTGGTGACCGTGCCCTCGGTGTCGGTGAGGGTGAACGTACTGGTCACCGTGCCCTTGAGGGTCAGGTCCTCGGAGCCGGGTTCCGGGACCCAGCCGGTCTTCGCCGCGTTGGCGGTGAAGTGGATCGCGTCGCCCTCCTCCAGCACCACGTCGACCGCGGTGTCGGAGATCCGGCGTACATGCGAGTAGTCGGACTCGGTCTCCTCGGCGATCGTGCCGGCCACCCACTCCTTGCCGAAGATGGCGGCCTGGCCCTCCTGGGCGGCCCCCTTGTTCGGGGTGCGGGAGGAGAGGGTGCGGGAGACGGACATGCCGAAGAACGAAGCGTCCGTTCCCGAGAGGGTGTAGTCGCCGGTGAGGAGATTCACCGAGCCCGGGCCCACCCCGGTGGTCGCGGCGCCGGAGGCGTCGCGGTCGACGACGACCGTCAGCGGGAGCGTGCTGGACGCGGCCGAGTTGGGGCCGGTGAAGTCGGCCTTGATCTGGATGGTGCCGTCGGGGTCGACCGTGTCGGTGGTGTTCCACACCAGCGGTGCGTTCTTGCCGCCCACGAGCGGGACCGGCCACGCCGTCAGTGCCGTGCCACCGGAGGTGACGTTGCCCACCGGGATCCGCACCCAGGCGTCCGCCTCGGAACGGCGCCAGGAGTAGGAGACCTTGTCGTACTTCGCACCGTCGGCTTCGGCGACCAGCGGGAGCCGGCGCGCGGTGCGCTCACCCTCGGAGGGCTGGACGAAGCCACCCGCTCCGGCGTGGAAGGTGTACTCCAGCGCCTCGGACTTGTTGTCCGCCTTGTCCACCGAGCGGACCTGCAGGACGTGGGTGCCGTTCTTCGGCGGGGTGACACTGATCGCCTTGGCGGTGTTGGAGCCGCTGGTGGTGACCTTGGTCCAGGTCACCCCGTCCAGGGACCACTCCAGCCAGTTGTGGTCGGCGGACGGCGGGGTGACGGTGAACGTGCCCGCCTGGCCCTCACCCTTGACCCACTGGCCCACCGGATAGTCCGTCGAGACGATCTTCGTCGGCGCGGACGGGGACTTCGTGTCGACCGTGAACGTCTTCCACGCCGACCAGTCCAGGTTGTAGTGCGTCCCGTCGTAGGGGGTGGTACGGAACTTGTACGTCCTGCCCTCGGCCAGCACACCGGCCGGGACCGTCACCGAGGCGGGCTGGCCCGACGCGACGAACTTGGACGTGATGTTCCCGCCGACCTGGACGTTGGTGGCGTTGTCGAAGACCTGGAAGGTCGCGTTGACCTTGTCACCGTCCGGGTCGACGAAGGTGTCCCGCAGCGTCGGCGTCAGAGTGTTGACCATGTAGGCGCCGCTGTACGAGAAGTACGGCGGACCGGCCTCCTGCTTGGTACCGGTACGCGGCCGGAAGTTGTACGTGACGCTCAGCTTCGGCGGGTTCGACTTCGCGTTGGCGGAGTTGACACGCTTCCACTGCGCCACCACCGTCTCGCTCGAAGCACGCAGACCCATGTGACCCTTGGCGGCCTTCGCCGAGGCCCACTCCTGCGCCAGGCCCGTCACATCGGCGTTGATCCACCCGTCCGGAGAGGACGAGCAGGCCGCGTTGCCCCTGGTCTCGGTGGAGGTCGCCTTCTTCGCCGTCCACGCGGGCTGCGCCGTCCAGCGTGACGACGTCGACGCCGCGCCGGTGGACCACACCTCCCACGGATACGCCTTGCAGTCCGTGTTGGCCGAGTGGAAATTCCACAGGCTCAGCTTCGCACTGGACACCAGAGCGTCCGCGAACGGGGCCGTGTTCCACGAGATGAACGAACGCGCCGTACGAGCCGTGCCGTTGGAGTTCGTCGTCCCCGGATCGCCCAGGTCCAGCTCGGTGTCCGTGGACCAGTCCTTGGTCTCACCCTGCTGGACGTACGTGTCGAAGACATTGCCCAGCGCCGAGGTCGACGGGTCCACCGTCACCGGGAACTTCGTCGCCGGATCGGCGAGGAAAGCGGCATCGGGGGTGACCACCAGATCGATGGCCGAACCCTGCTGCACCACCTTCATCGCCACCGGCACCCGACGGGTGTGCTCACCGGAGACCGGATCCACCGTCGCGTCCCACATCACCGGCGCCGGCATCACCGCCCGCTGCTTGTTCCGCTCGTCGGTGAACAGCACACTGCCGTCCGCCTGTTGCTTCGCCGCCAGCCCCTTGACCAGCAGAGGCAGCGTGTACGTGTAATCGTCCGTCGCCGGACGCCGCTTGATCTCCACGAACTGCTCGAAGCCGGTACGCGTCGCCTCCACGACCACATCGGCGCCCGGCACCGCGTCCTCGTACGTGGCGCGCGCGCCGTCGAGTACCGGGGACGGCAGACCACCCTTCCACTGCAACGTGATCTGCTCATCGCCCTCCCCGAGCGTGACCAGATCCGTCGCCCGCGCCAGCCGCGCCGCCTCCAGCGAGAGCGCCGGCGTCCCCGCCCCGCCCGTCAGCCGCAGACCGTTCGGATGCGCGACCGACGCGACCGAACCGTCCGCCTGCCGGGCGAAGTCCACATCGACATCGACCCACCGGCCGTCCCGCTCGAACCGGACCGGACCGGCCGCGACATCGGTCGTCAGACTGCCGTCCCTGTTCACCCACGTCGTCGACGTCTCCGTCCGCTCCGACAACGCCTCCACCCGCTTACCCGACAACCGGGCGGCAACCTTCGCGGAAGCGATGTCAGCAGCGGCCGTGACCGGCTGATCAGCCGCCAGCTGGGTCGGACGATCGACGGAGGGCGCGGCTGTGGCGGCCCCTTCCAGCACGGTGACGGACATGAGGACGGCGAGCCCGCCGGCTATCCACCGCAGGCTCTTGCTCTTCTCGTGCCACATCCGCCCCCTCTCCCCAGAAGATGGCAGTACTTCGGTCACATTCACGGTCCCACCCCAAATATTTGTGAAGAAGCTGTGATCAATTGGGGAAGTTACCCGAGATGCGAGACGGGCAAATGATGATCAGCCACTCAAAATGCAATAAGGCGCAGGGATGGTCGTAGTGATGTACGTCACGTCCCGTGGGTCTGCCGAAGCGCTGACCAAGTCGTCGATTCGGGGAGGGCCCCGGTCGCGTCCGGCGCGGTGGTCGGCCCTCGAACAGCGATGGACGCCTTCTCGTCCGACGGCGCTTCTCTCGCGCCCATGGCGATGCCCCGCTCCTTCGACCTTGTTAACAACCCAACGGAATAAGAGGATTCGGGGTTCACATCCGCGAACCGGGATCCCTAAGGGGTGGATTCAGGAAAAGTCGGGGGAACGTCTCCCGCACAAAAGGCAATTGGCGCTGCGTCAGGATCAGCCTTCGGCCTCAAGAAAGGTGGCGGTGGGGCGGAAGCCGAGCCGGGCGTAGACGCGCGCGACGGACTCGTCCGTCGCGCAGAGGAAGACGAACGGCACTCCCTGGGCGCGCGCTTCGGTCACCAGCGCGGCTGTGACCGCGAGTCCCAGGCCGCGG
The DNA here is from genome assembly GCF_044454085.1 of Streptomyces sp. NPDC051569. NCBI lineage: Bacteria > Bacillati > Actinomycetota > Actinomycetes > Kitasatosporales > Streptomycetaceae > Streptomyces > Streptomyces sp. NPDC051569. The sequence goes on along the minus strand of NZ_JBITDJ010000004.1, from coordinate 277,527 downwards.
CGGCGGGCGGCCGGGAGCGTGGCGACGGCGCACACTTCGGTGACACCGTCGACGGACCCCGGGAACAGGCCCGAGCTGAGTGCGAGTCCGCCCTCCACCGCAGCGACGACCGTCATACTGCCCGCGCGGACATGGTCCGCGATGCGCGTGGCCTTCGCCGCGTGCGTACGTACCGCCTCGGCCAGCTCCTTGACGCCCGCTTCGCCGACCTGCGTACCCAGTTCGGCGAAGCCCAGCTCAGCCACGGCGACGGCGCTCGCGAGGCACGGATCGTCCGGGCCCAGGGAGCGGACCGACACCCCCACGGGTACGGTACGGGCAGCCGCTACCGGCACCGGCGCGTCCTCGGGAAGCACCAGCAGAGGCCGCTCCTCGACCCGCAGCCCCGCCTCCTCGACGGCGGCCCGCAGCGCGGGAGTGGTCTGTGCGACCCACCCGAAGCTCTCCGGAATCCCCAACTCGCGCTGACGCGCCTGTACCCGCGCGACATCGGCGGCCGTGACTGCGGGCCCCGACCGCCCCCGGGTGGGGCGGGCATGGAGCGGCGGCCCGGATCCCTTCCGTACGAAGAGAGTCAGCGGCCCGAAGTCCTCCGCCCGCGCGTGGGGGCGGTTCAGGCGGTCCTGATAGTGGTCGATCCGGTCCAGCGGGCTGTCGGTACTCGTGGAGGCGTTGTCGATGGTCGTCATCCGCGCAGGGAACCACCTCGTATCGGAGGGGGCCATCGATTTACGGCGGCAGTGGATACCTCCAGGACGGTATCCACGACCCGTACCGGAGGCAGAGCATGAAGAGCCGCTCTCCGCCACCCTGTCGGTGGCGGAAAGCGGCTCGGTCGCTCCGGGGGCGCACCTGAAGGCGTCCCCGGGGCGGATGGTGCGTGCGCGGCGGTGTAGCGGTTGTCGCGGAGGCGTGAGCCGGCGGGATCAGCCGCAGCGGCCCGCAGGGCGCGCGCGGGTCACCAGGTCGGTGGCGCTGGTGGTGCCGTCGATCCAGACCACGCGCCGACCGCTGTCCGCGGCGGCGTCCATCTGCATGCCGCGGTTGCACGAGACGCGGCCCAGGTACGCGCCGTCCAGGCCGTACTGGTTGAGCTTCGGCGACGTCTCGTTGCGGTAGGCGGTGTCCGGGACGAGGGTGGTGAGCGTGACGGTGTCGTCCGAGGCGGTCAGGTCCATCGCCCAGACCGCGCCGGGACCGTTCTCGGGGACGATGTCGACGATGTTCTTGCCCTTGAAGTCGGACTTCCGCACGGCGGTGTGGTTGTCGTCGTAGAGCGTCTCGTCGACGAACCAGACGACGTCGGTCGCCGTGATGGCCGGCCGGCCGATGCCGTACTCGGCGGGCTTCCCGAGGCGGGTCGCCTTGCCGGTCTTCAGGTCGTACAGCTCGATGCCGATGGTGGTGTAGCCGTAGTCGTCGGCGTAGGTCCGGGCGTACGCGACCTTGCCGCCCTTGATGGTCGGCAGGCCCGAACCGGTGACCCACATGCTGGTCGGGTCCTCGTCGAGGCGCTTGGGCTGCTTCTCGCCGTCCCGCAGGGAGTTCACGTGGCGGACGCCGTAGTCGTCACCCAGCTCGAAGACCACCGTGTCACCGTCGACGCTCAGGTTGACGATGTCGTAGTAGAGCGAGGTGTACAGCTTCTTCGGGACCCCGCCGCTGACCGCCCGCGACATGATGCTGACGCCGTCGCTGCCGTAGGTGATCCACACGACCCGCTTGCCGTCCGTGGACGGGTAGACGTTGTAGAAGCCGTTGTTGTCGTTCATCTGCTGGGGCTTGCCCTTGCCGTCGGTGCGGCCCGCGTAGATCGAGTACGGTGCGGAGCCGTCGTCGTTCGACTTGGACGTGGCCCACCAGCCGCCGCCGGCGTCCGTGCCCGCGCCGGCAACGTTGAGCTTGCCGAGCAGCGTGTCGCTGTCCATGCCGAGCGCCTTCTCCCAGCCCGGCACGATGCCGTGGGCGTCGAAGGAGGCCTTGACGGTCTTCAGTTCCTTGCTCTTGACGCCGAGTTCCTTGGCAGCCGCGATGACGGCGGCGCGGCCCTCGGTGAAGCCGTCCAGCGGTGTCATGTACGAGGTGAGCGCGCGGTAGACGATCTTGTCGGCGAGCTGGCCGCCCAGATCCTCGCGCATGTCCCAGAGGGCGCCGCTGAAGATGGTGGAGTTCAGGTGGACGCCGCCGCTGTCGACCCCGTACGACATCCCGAGGAAGTTCTTGGAGGTGGTGGCGCCGTCGTTCAGGTCGCGCAGCGCGCAGTCGCGCGGTCCGGCGGTACGGCACAGGTCCTCGCCGAGCAGGCCCGCGTCCGGGTCCGTCATCGGCGTCCCGGAGGCGGTGACGTCGATGGCGTTGCCGAAGTAGTCGGCCACCGCCTCGTTCATCGCGCCCGACTGGCCCGCGTACACCAGCGCCGCCGTGTTCTCGACGACGCCATGGGTCATCTCGTGACCGACGACGTCCGTGTCGGCCGCCATGGGCAGGTACTCGTCGTCGCCGCTGCCGTACACCATCTTCTGGCCGTCCCAGAAGGCGTTCACGTACGGGTAACCGAAGTCGGTCACGCCGACGAGGGAGTTGATGGCCCCGCCGTGTCCGTCCAGGCTGTCCCGGCCGTGCTGCTTGAGGTAGTAGTCGTACACCTGCTGCGCGCCCCAGTGGGCGTCGACCGCACCGGACCCCGTGGCGTCGCCGCCGAACGCCGGGGTGGCGGAGGAGAACGGCACGATGCCCTGGGGCCACACACCGGACGCCTCGTACACCCACACGTCCCGCGCGTCCCAGGTGGAGATGGACGCCTTGGAGGTGGACTTCATCCGGCTGTAGTCCGTCAGCCAGTGCAGGCCGGTCGCCTTGTCGCGCTGGAGACCGAGGGCCACGTCACGGCCGTTGAGGGTCTTGCCGCTGCCGGTGACATCGGTGAGGCCGCTGCCGGCCTTGGGCGCCGCGCTCGCGGACTTCGCGCTGTTCAGGCTCTTCGCGCTGCTCAGGCTCTTCGCGGTTTTCGCGGCCTTGGCGGAGGCGTTCTTCCCGGCCTTCGTCGCCTTCGTCACCGGGGCGATGCCCTGCGCCTGAAAGGTGCGCAGCGCGCTGTACCGGAGGACGGGGAAGCCCGACTTCGCGTCGACGTACACCTCCTGCACGACCGGTTCGCCGGTCGACGCGTCGGTGCCGCTGACCGTCACACGGCGGGTCAGCACACCGGCGCCGCGCGGCAGCACGATCAGGCCCTTTTCCACTCCGTGGAACGTCGTGCCGGCCTGCTTCGACGCGCTGTCCTTGCGTACGGCGGCGGGCTTGACGAGACCGGCCGAGGTACCGCGCTCGACCGCCCCGACGGCGCGGCTGACGGCGGTCTCCACGGACACGCTCGGAGTGGTGCTCACCGTGAGGTTCGTGAAGTACTTGCCGGAGGTACCGGTGACGGTGCGCTTGCCGCTCTTCCGCTCCATGCGCACGACGTACTGGCCGCCGAGGACCTCCACGCCCTGGTGCTTCTGCTGGAGACGGACGGTTTCCAGCCCAGCGGCGTCCTTGCTCACGCCGGCGGTGCTCAGGTCCTGGTCCGGGCTGGGGATGGCGTACCGGTCCCGGCGGCCGGCCAGGTAGGTGACGGCGGCGTCGTCGGCCGGCGCGGACGCCTCGGCCGGCTCCGCGATCCCGTCAACGAGGGCGGGGGTACGGGTGTCCGTGCCCGGCACGACCTCGATGGTGGCCGGCTGATCGGTGGAGGCCGCCTGCGCGGGCAGCGCCGGGATGATCACGGCGGCGGCACTGGCGAGCGCGACCGCTGCGGAGATCCGTCTGTGTCTCGATATCGGGGCAGTGAGTCGTGGCATGAGGTGGTGCCTCCAAGGGCCGAAGTGACTTCGGCTGATGTCGTGTTGACCAGGGAGAAGTGGCGCACCGTTGCGCCGCGGCTCGCGCTCACCCTCGTTGCCGCGCGTGGCTCCGGACAAGGGCCACAGGAAGGGGAGTCCGCGCAGGTGCGCACATGAGAAGCGGCGCCACGCCGGACGTGGGTGCGGAGGGCGAGGCGGAGTGCGTGGCGGCGGGTGAGACGGAGGGCGAGGCGGCGGGTGAGGCGGAGTGTGTGGCGGCGGGTGAGGCGGAGTGTGTGGCGGCGGGTGAGGCGGCGGGTGAGGCGCGGTGAGACGTGGGTGAGATGCGGGCGGGACAGGGGAAGCGACTGCCTGTAACAGCCCTGCCCTAGGCTTCGTTGGTGTCGAAGACCACTCGTCGACAGCTGCCGGTTTCCGTACGATCAATCCCACGTTCCATAGGGGGGAGACGTCGTGGCTTCGTCATCTGACGCTGCATGGGCCGCAGTTGGTCTGGCTCCGCTCACCGGCCGCATCCTGGAGCATCTGGTCGCCCGGCCGGTGCTGACGGAGGGCGAGATAGCCGCCGCAGTCGGCGCCCCGGCCGGGGAGACCGGCGAGGCGCTGCGCGCGCTGGAATCCGAGCAGCTCGTGGTACGGACGGGCAGCCGGCCGACCCGCTGGGCGGCGGGCCCGCCCCGCTCGACGCTCGGCGCGCTGCTGGCCCGGCGAAGACAGGAGCTGGCCCGCACCGAGCTGTTCATGGAACAACTGCAGGAGGCCTACCGCTCGGTGCCGTCCCGGCGCGTCACCTCCGACCTCTTCGAGATCGTCGAGAGCGTGGACCAGGTCTCCGCCCGCTACACGCAGCTCCTGACGTCCAGCAAGCGCGAGGTACTGCACCTGGCCAAGCCGCCGTACCTGGAGCTGCCCCCGGGCGATGACGGCGACAGCGACGGTCACGGCGACGGCGCGGACGACTCCGCCCCCGGCCTGGACCCCGGCCACAGCCCTGGCCCGATCGCGGACCTCGGCCAGGATCATGTGCGGGGCCCGGCCCGAGGCCCGGCCCGAGGCCCGGCCCAGAGCCCGGCCCAGGGACCTGAACACGACCCGGAACACGAGCCGGATCACGACCTGGCCGAAGGCCCGGATCATGACCCGGTCGAAGGCCCGGATCACGACCCGGCCCAGGGCCCGGATCCCGACCGGGACGTCCCGGAAGGCGTCCAGCTCCGCTCCGTCTACGACAGTGACGGATTCACGGACGCCGTATCCCTGCGGACCGCCCTGCGCGGTACGGCCATGGGCGGCCGGCTCCGGCTCCTCCCCGGCCTGCCCATGAAGCTGGTCCTCTTCGACGAGACGGCGGGGATCATCCCGCTGCGCAAGGAGGACCCCGCCGCCGGATCCGTCATCGTGCACGCCTCGCCACTCCTGGAGGCGCTGCGGGCGCTCTTCGAGAGCGTGTGGGAGCGCGCGACGCCCCTCACCCTGTCCGGCACGACGGAACAGCTCCCGGAGCGGGCGCCCGGCGAGAAGGACCAACTGGGCGGGCGCACCCGCGACATCCTGGACCTCATGGCCGCAGGCCTCACGGACGACTCGATCGCCCGCTCTCTCGGGCTGAGCCGCCGCACCATCCAGAAACACATCAGCAAGGCGGCGGACGTGCTCGGTGCCAGGACCCGTTTCCAGATCGCGCTGCTCGCGCGGGAGCGCGGCTGGGTCGGTCGGCCCTGATTCACCCGTTCGGGTGAAATGGCCACAGGGCGGGTGGACGCGAGGCGGGGCTCAGAATTGCCAGCGGGTCTGGCTGTACGGGGCCTTCCCGAAGCCGAAGACCGTACGGGGAGCGACCTCGAACACCAGGGCCAGGTTGCCCGCCTCGCCCACGAAACCGCCGTCCTGTACGTCGAAATGCCAGTCCCGGCCGTACTTCCCCTCCCAGGCCCGCGAGAGGGCTTTCAGCAGCCCGTCATCGGTCACCCGCACCGCCGTGCCCTCCACCACCAGGTCGAGGCCCCCGCGGAGGGCGTTCACGCCGGTGGTGAGGACCACCTCCTGGTTCTTCGCCAGGTTCGCGGCCTTGCGCTCCTCACCGCCCGTGCAGAAGTACAGCGCGCCGTCCGTCCAGATGGCCATGACCGGGGTGACGTGCGGGCGTCCCCCGGGCCGTACGGTCGTCAGCCAGAAGACCTCGGCCTCGGTGAGGCGGGCGACCGCCTCGGACCAGGCCGTGGCGGGCGCCCCCGGCTCGCCGTAACGGGCGTCCAGCTCGGTGCGGGGCTCCTTCCCGTGCCCCGCGACGGACGCCGTCCCCGATCCGGTACCGGTCGCCGTTCCCGCCTCGTTCACAGGTTCCTTCACTGTCATGACGCGTTCCTCTCGCCGGCGCTGCCCTGCATCCATTGACCGCACGTATGGACCGGACGCGCACCCAGGACTCATCGGCCAGCCCCCGGTCCCGGCCCCGTCCCGGCATCGTCATGTCGCCGTCTCCGCCCCGGGCCGCGCCCTGGTCCGCACCCCGGTCCGGTACGCGGTCGATCCTCCGCCGCGCCCTGCGGCTACGCTCGAAACCTGGGCTTTTCTCACCGTACGGGGACGCGGACAGGAGACGGCGACATGACGATGCCGGGACGCAGGAGCAGTACGTTCACCCGACTGCTCCGGCACGGCTTCACCGACCCGTCCGCCGCCGAGCGGCTGCTCGATGTCCCGGCGATGTCCCTCATACGGTCCGATCCGCTGCTCCTCGACGCCCTGGGCGGCACCGCCGACCCCGATCTCGCCCTGCGCGGGCTCGTCCGGCTGGCCGAGGCGGCCGCGCCCGACCAGCTGCGGATGCTGCTGGACACCGTGGTCTCCGCGAAGCCGCTGCGGGACCGGCTCCTCGGAGTGCTCGGCGCCTCGGAGGCGCTCGGAGACCACCTGGCCAGACACCCCGGCGACTGGCAGGTCCTGGTCACGTACGAATCGTCCGATCTGCACCCCGGTGTCGCGGAGTTCGAACAAGGCCTCGCCGACGCCACCGACCCCGTCTCGCTGCGGATCGCCTACCGCCGCTGTCTGCTGGCCATAGCGGCCAGGGACGTCTGCGGCACGACCGACGTCGCCCAGACCGCCGCCGAGCTGGCCGACCTGGCGACCGCGACCCTGCGCGCCGCCCTCGCCATCGCCAAGGCGGCGGCCCCGGAGGACGCGGCGGCCTGCCGTCTCGCGGTCATCGCGATGGGCAAGTGCGGCGGACACGAACTGAACTACGTCTCCGACGTGGACGTGATCTTCGTCGGAGAGGCGCCGGAGGGGCCCGGCGGGCCGGCCGAGCCCGTCGACGAGGCGGCGGCCGTACAGGCCGCGACCCGGCTCGCCTCGCACCTGATGCGGATCTGCTCCGAATCGAACATCGAAGGCACCATCTGGCCCGTCGACGCCAACCTGCGGCCCGAGGGCCGCAACGGACCGCTCGTACGGACCCTGAGCAGCCACCTCGCCTACTACCAGCGCTGGGCGAAGACCTGGGAGTTCCAGGCACTGCTCAAGGCCCGCCCCGTGGCCGGTGACGTGGCGCTCGGCGAGGAGTACGTCGACGCCGTGTCGCCGATGGTGTGGCAGGCCGCCGAACGCGAACACTTCGTCCCCGACGTGCAGAAGATGCGCCGCCGGGTCATCGAGAACATCCCGGCCGGACAGGCGGAACGCGAGCTGAAGCTCGGCCCCGGCGGGCTGCGGGACGTCGAATTCGCCGTACAGCTCCTCCAGTTGGTGCACGGCCGGAGTGACGCCTCGCTGCACAGCGGCTCGACGCTCGAAGCGCTGGCGGCGCTGGCGGCGGGCGGCTACGTGGGCCGGACGGACGCGGCGCAGTTCGACGAGGCGTACCGCTTCCTGCGTGCCATGGAACACCGCATCCAGCTCTACCGGCTGCGGCGCACCCACATGGTGCCGGACGACGAGGCCGATCTGCGCCGCCTAGCCCGCTCGCTCGGCATGCGCGGCGACCCGGTCAGCGAGCTGAACAGGGCCTGGAAACGGCACGCCTCGGTGGTCCGCCGGCTGCACGAGAAACTTTTCTACCGGCCGCTGCTCGACGCCGTCGCCCAGCTCGCACCCGGCGAGATCAGGCTCAGCACGAAGGCGGCCGGACACCGGCTCGAAGCGCTCGGGTACGCCGACCCGGTGGCCGCCCTGCGCCATCTGGAGGCGCTGTCCTCCGGAGTGAGCCGCAAGGCGGCGATCCAGCGGACGCTGCTGCCGGTGCTGCTCGGCTGGTTCGCGGACTCGGCCGATCCGGACGCCGGGCTGCTCGGCTTCCGCAAGGTCTCCGACGCCCTCGGCAAGACTCCCTGGTATCTGCGGCTGCTGCGCGACGAGGGAGCGGCGGCGGAGAATCTGGCGCGCGTCCTGTCGGCCGGCCGGCTCGCCCCCGACCTGCTGCTGCGCGCGCCCGAGGCCGTCTCGATCCTCGGCGACCCGACCGGGCTGACCCCGCGCGGCCGCGAGGGCCTGGAACAGGAAGTCCTCGCCGCCGTCGGCCGCGCCGACACCGCCGAGGGCGCGGTCGCCTCGGCGCGCGGGGTGCGCCGGCGGGAGCTGTTCCGTACGACGGCCGCCGACATCATCGGCTCGTACGGTACGGAGGAGAGCCCGGCCGAGGCCGACCCCGGGGCCCTCGTCGAACGGGTCGGCAAAGCCCTCAGCGACCTCAACGCGGCCACCCTCGCCGGCGCCCTGCGCGCCGCCGTACGCGAACAGTGGGGCGACACCCTGCCCACCCGCTTCGCGGTCATCGGCATGGGCCGCTTCGGCGGCCGCGAGCTGAGTTACGGCTCCGACGCGGACGTCCTGTTCGTGCACGAGCCACGCGAGGGCGTCAGCGAACACGACGCGGCCCGCGCCGCCAACGCGGTCGTCGCCGAGATGCGCAGACTGCTCCAGGTCCCCACCGCCGACCCGCCGCTGCTCATCGACGCCGACCTGCGCCCCGAGGGCAAGAGCGGCCCGATGGTCCGTACCCTCGCCTCCTACGCGGCGTACTACCGGCGCTGGTCGCTGGTGTGGGAGAGCCAGGCGCTGCTGAGGGCCGTCCCGATGGCCGGGGACGCGGATCTCGGCCGCCGCTTCATCGAGCTGATCGACCCGCTCCGCTACCCGGAGCGGGGCCTCGGCGACGACGCCGTACGGGAGATCCGCCGGCTCAAGGCCCGGATGGAAACGGAACGCCTGCCCAGGGGCGCCGACCCGACACTCCACACCAAACTGGGCCGGGGCGGCCTCTCCGACGTCGAATGGACGGTCCAGCTCCTCCAGATGCGCCACGGCCACTCGGAGCCGACCCTGCGCACTCCCCGCACCCGCGAGGCCCTCGCGGCGGCCCACGCGGCCGGCCTGCTCCCGGCGGAGGACGCGCAGATTCTGGACGAGGCCTGGGTCCTGGCCACCCGCGTCCGCAACGGCGTCATGCTCGTACGCGGCAGACCGGGCGACACCTTCCCCTCCGACGGCCGCGAACTGGGCGCGATGGGCCGCTACCTCGGCTACGACCCGGGCCATGTCGGCGACATGATCGACGACTACCGCCGCACGACACGCAGGGCGCGGGCGGTGGTGGAGAACCTCTTCTACGGCACGGCGTGAGTGCGCGGGACGCGCGACGCTACTCCCTGAGGGCCGGGTACGAGGTGAGGGCCGGGGCCGCTGGTGCGGTCCCGGCCCTCACGCGTGGTGCTTCGAACGCGCGGCTCACGCCGTCAGCGGGCGTCGGCGGCGCCTGGGGCGGGTGTTCTTCACGGTGCGGGGGAGGCTGTACGGGAGCGAGCCGTACCAGACGTACGAGACCGCGAAGCCGAAGGCCAGGCAGATCATGCCGCCCACCGCGTCCAGCCAGAAGTGGTTCGCGGTGGCGACGATCACGACCAGGGTCACCGTCGGGTAGAGGAGGCCGAGGATCTTGGCCCAGGGCGCTTTGGCGAGGGCGAAGATGGTCAGGCCGCACCAGAGGGACCAGCCGATGTGCATCGAGGGCATCGCCGCGTACTGGTTCGACACGTTCTTGAGGTTGCCCGAGGCGAACGAACCCCAGGTCTCGTGGTGCTCGACCGTGTCGATGAAGTGCCCGCCGCGCATCAGGCGCGGTGGCGCCAGGGGGAAGAGGTAGTAGCCGAGCAGGGCCACCGCCGTGGTCGCGAAGAGCACCAGGCGGGCCGCCGCGTACCGGCCCGGGTGGCGGCGGAAGAGCCAGATCAGGACGCCGATCGTGATGATGAAGTGCAGCGTCGCGTAGTAGTAGTTCATGCCGACGATCAACCAGGTCACCGAATCCGCGGCGTGGTTGATCGACTGCTCCACCGCGATGCCGAGATGGTGTTCGGCGCTCCAGATCCAGTCGGCGTTGCTCAGGGCCTTCGTCCGCTGCTCGGGCACGGCGTTGCGGATCAGGGAATAGATCCAGTAACTCAGCCCGATCAGCAGGATTTCGAACCAGAGGCGCGGCCGGCGGGGCGAGCGTGCGCGGCGTAGCCAGGAGTGGCGGTCCGGGGAGTCGGGGAACGCCGGCGTCGAGCCGTTCGGCGCGATCGCGCCGTGCGTCATGTCGATGGCGGGCGCGGTCGCGTCCCGCGTCTCTTCGAGGGCGTCAGCTGGATCGGCCGCCTCGTCAGTGATGGGTGACGGGGTGGCCGATCTGCCTTTCGCCGTGCGGCCGTCCTGTGTTTTCACGGATTCACCCATGGTGAGAGATTCTGCCAGATTCGTACCCCCCGACCGATCATCCCTCTGTCGGCTTCCCGCCGCATTCGCTGCACGTCAGAGACGGGTGCGGGGCTCCGAAGGACCCAGCGGCCCGGGGGTCGGGCCGGACGCCGTCGAGCCGCGGACGACCAGCTCAGGCATGAAGACGAATTCGCTGTGCGGCGCCGGTGTGCCACCGATCTCCTCCAGCAGCGTACGAACGGCGGCCTGGCCCATCGAGGGCACCGGCTTGCGGATCGTCGTCAGCGGGGGATCGGTGAAGGCTATGAGGGGGGAGTCGTCGAAGCCGACGACGGACAGGTCGCGGGGCACCCGGAGCCCCAGCTGCCGGGCGGCCCTGATGGCGCCGAGCGCCATCATGTCGCTCGCGCACACCACCGCCGTACAGCCGCGTTCGATCAGCGCGGCGGCGGCCGCCTGACCACCCTCAAGAGTGAACAGCGACTGCTGGATCAGCTCGTCCGTGTCCGCCTCGGACAGGGAGAGCAGCTCCCGCACCGTGGCGCGGAAGCCCTCGATCTTGCGGAGCACCGGCACGAAGCGCTTGGGACCGACGGCGAGGCCGATCCGCTGATGCCCCAGGGAGACGAGATGGGTCACCGCGAGCCGCATGGCCGCCCGGTCGTCGGGCGAGATGAAGGGTGCCTGGACCTTCGGCGAGAAGCCGTCCACCAGGACGAACGGCACGCCCTGGGCGCGCAGCTTCTCGTACCGCCGCATATCGGCGGAGGTGTCGGCGTGCAGCCCGGAGACGAAGATGATGCCCGAGACGTCCCGCTCGACGAGCATCTCCGTCAGTTCGTCCTCGGTGGAGCCGCCGGGAGTCTGCGTCGCCAGTACGGGGGTGTAGCCCTGCCGGGTCAGCGCCTGGCCGATGACCTGCGCCAGGGCCGGGAAGATGGGGTTCTCCAGCTCCGGGGTGATCAGGCCGACGAGTCCCGCGCTGCGCCGGCGCAGCCGTACGGGACGCTCATATCCGAGGACGTCGAGCGCGGCGAGTACGGATTCGCGGGTGGCCGCGGCGACCCCCGGTTTGCCGTTCAGAACGCGGCTGACCGTCGCTTCGCTGACCCCCGCCTGGGTTGCGATGTCGGCAAGCCGTGCGGTCATGAGTGTGGACTGTACCGGGCGCCTGTCGGATTGCCCACCGGGCGTCGGAACCAGCCGTCACGGCACGTTCTTGCAAGAGCTTGCGAAACCTTCCTGCACCACTCCCGCAACGCCTCCGCCCGGCATCCGGGGGCCGGAAAGCCCCATCTACCGTGCTAGTTACCGGAAGTGAGCTGACGTCACCCGCACGGTTCGCCGTGACTGGGACACATATCCGTAACGATCACCCGTCCTTGCAGAAATATTCCGCAAGGTCTTTCGGCCTTCTTTCATCGCTGTTACCTTCACGTCCGACCCGGCCCGCGACGGAGCGGTACGGCAGTTGAAGGAGTTCGGATGCGACGTGGCATAACGGCCACCGCCCTGGCCGCGACCCTGGCTCTCGCGGTGACCGCCTGTGGCACTGACGGGAAGTCGGACGGCAAGAGCTCGGGCGGCGAGCTCTCGGGCACCGTCACCTGGTGGGACACCTCCACCGTCGGCAGCGAGGACAAGGTCTTCAAGCAGCTCGCCGAGGACTTCGAGAAGGTGCACCCGAAGGTCGACGTCACCTACGTCAACGTGCCCTTCGGCGATGCCCAGAACAAGTTCAAGAACGCCGCGCAGTCCGGCTCCGGCGCCCCCGACGTGATCCGCTCCGAGGTCGCCTGGACGCCCGAGTTCGCCGATCTGGGCTACCTCGCGCCGCTCGACGGCACCCCCGCGCTCAAGAACGAGCAGGACTTCCTGCCGCAGGCCGCGGCCTCCACCAAGTACGACGGCAAGACGTACGCGGCGCCGCAGGTCATCGACTCCATGGGCATCTTCTACAACAAGAAGATCTTCGCGGAGGCGGGCGTCGAGGTTCCCACGACCGTCGACGAGCTGAAGACCGTATCGAAGACGATCAAGGACAAGACCGGCAGGACCGGCCTCTATCTGCGCGGCGACGACGCCTACTGGTTCCTGTCGTTCCTGTACGGCGAGGGCGGCAACCTCGTCGACGCCAAGACGAAGACCGTCACCGTCGACAACGCGGCCGGCGCCAAGGCCATGACCGTCGTCAAGGACCTCGTCGACTCCGGCGCCGCCAAGACCGACGCCACGGACGGCTGGGAGAACATGCAGGCCGCCTTCAAGGACGGCAAGGTCGCCATGATGATCAACGGCCCCTGGGCCATCGCCGACACCTACGGCGGCGCGCAGTTCAAGGACAAGGCCAACCTCGGCATCGCGCCTGTACCGGCCGGATCAGCGGGCCAGGGCGCCCCGCAGGGCGGCCACAACCTCGCGGTCTACGCGGGCTCCAAGAACCTCGACGCCTCCTACGCGTTCACCGAGTACATGACGTCCGCCGAGAGCCAGGCCAAGGTCGCCAAGGAGCTGAACCTGCTCCCGACCCGTACCTCCGTCTACTCGCAGCCGGACGTCGCGGGCAACGAGATCGTCGGGTTCTTCAAGCCCGTCGTCGACAAGGCCATCGAGCGCCCCTGGATCCCGGAGACCGGCAGCCTCTTCGCGCCGCTGGTCACCGAGTACACCAAGGTCCTCACCGGCCAGACCACCCCGGAGAAGGGCGTCAAGGCCACCGGCGACGCCTACCGCAAGCTGCTCAAGGGCTGGAAGTAACAGGAAGGCAGGCCGGCTGATGGCTGTCCACACCAGCCAGTCGGTGGCGAAGGCCGCGGGCGAGGATCTCGCCCGCGGCCGGAGCCGCGGCTCTGGCAACCCACCCGGCGGGTTCCGGCGTGGCGTCTCGACCCACTGGTACGCCTGGACCATGGTCGCCCCCGTGGTGGCCGTGATCGGCGTGATCATCGGATATCCGCTGGTCCGTGGCGTATACCTGTCGCTCACCGACGCCAACGAGCGCAATGTCGCCCGCAATATCGGCGTCAACCACCTGCCCGCCACCTACCGGTTCGTCGGCCTCGACAACTACGCCGACGCGCTCACCGGCGGTCAGTTCCTCTCCACCCTGGGCTGGACGCTGGTGTGGACGGTGTCCTGCGTCAGCGTGACCTTCGCGCTGGGCCTCGCCCTCGCGAACATCCTCAACCGCCGGATCGCGGGCCGCTCCTTCTACCGGCTGCTGCTGATCCTGCCCTGGGCCGTACCCGGCTTCGTGTCGGTCTTCGCCTGGCGCTTCCTCTACAACGAGGACCGCGGCCTCCTCAACAAGATCCTGGCCGGCGGCGGCATCGACGCCGTGCCCTGGCTCAACGACCCGACCTGGGCGAAGTTCTCGGTCATCGCCGTGAACATCTGGCTCGGCGTCCCCTTCATGATGGTCGCGCTGCTCGGCGGGCTCCAGTCCATCCCCGGGGAGATGTACGAAGCGGCCGAGATGGACGGCGCGAGCCCCTGGCAGCGCTTCTGCCACATCACCATGCCGGGGCTGCGCTCGGTCTCCACGACGGTGATCCTGCTCTCCACCATCTGGACCTTCAACATGTTCCCGGTGATCTTCCTGCTGACCCGCGGCGGCCCCGGCGAGGCCACCCAGATCCTCGTCACGCAGGCGTACAAGTTCTCCTTCGAGATCAGCCCGCGTGACTTCGCGCAGTCCTCCACCTGGGGCGTGCTGATCCTCGTCCTCCTGATGGCCTTCGCCGCGGTCTACCGGCGAGTCCTCCGCAACCAGGGAGATACGTGGTGACCAGCGCAGCGACCAGTACCGCGGCGACCAGTACCGCCGCGACCGGCACCGCGGGGACCGCCGTCCCCGGCCGGGCCGTCACCACCACCGGGCCCCGGGGCCGCCGTTCGCCGCTGGCCTCGGTCGCGCTGCACACCACGCTCGTCGTGGCGTCCGTGATCGCGGTCTTCCCGGTGCTGTGGGTCTTCCTGACCTCGCTCAAGCCGGCGAGCTACGCGACGACGACGGACTTCTTCAAGGACACGACGTTCGAGAACTACACGAACCTGCTGCGGGACACCCCGTTCCTCACCTGGTTCGGCAACTCGCTGATCATCGCCGGGTTCACCACCCTCCTCGGGGTGTTCGTCGCCGCCACCACCGGCTACGCCGTCAGCCGCTTCCGCTTCCCCGGCAAGCGCGGGCTGATGTGGACCCTGCTCGTCACCCAGATGTTCCCGGTCGCCGTCCTCATCGTGCCGATCTACAACATCATGGCGGGCCTCGGCCTGCTCAACAGGTCGGCCGGGCTGGTCATCACGTACCTCACCATCGCCGTGCCGTTCTGCGCCTGGATGATGAAGGGCTTCTTCGACACCATCCCCCGGGAGATCGACGAATCGGGCCAGGTCGACGGCCTCACCCCGTTCGGCACGTTCTTCCGGCTCGTCCTGCCGCTCGCCAAGCCGGGGCTCGCGGTGACCGCGTTCTACTCCTTCATCACCGCGTGGGGCGAGGTCGCGTACGCCTCCGCCTTCATGGTCGGCGACGAGAACCTCACCCTCGCCGGCGGGCTGCAGAAATTCGTCAACCAGTACGGAGCCCAGTGGGGGCCGATGACCGCCGCCTCCGTGCTCATCGCCATCCCGGCCGCGCTCGTCTTCCTCTTCGCCCAGCGCCATCTCGTCACCGGCATGTCCGCGGGCGCGGTCAAGGGCTGACGCCTCCCGCGCCCGCCGCACGACCATCCGCTTTCACGACCTGTACGACCTGTACGACCTGTACGACGGCGGCGCGGGGCCCAGGCCCGGCGCCGCTCCCCACCCAGACACTCCAGGGACGACATGACCCAGCACCTCGCTGCCCCCCTCACCGGCACGTCCGACGACGCCCCGGGCCACCCCTCCGGCTGGTGGCGGGACGCGGTGATCTACCAGGTCTATCCACGCAGCTTCGCCGACGCGGACGGCGACGGCATGGGCGATCTCGACGGCGTACGCCGCCGGCTCCCGTACCTCAAGGAGCTGGGCGTCGACGCTGTCTGGCTCAGCCCCTTCTACGCCTCCCCGCAGGCCGACGCGGGGTACGACGTCGCCGACTACCGCGCCATCGACCCGATGTTCGGCTCCCTGCTGGACGCCGACGCGCTGATCCGCGACGCCCACGAACTGGCGCTGCGGATCATCGTCGACCTGGTACCCAACCACTCCTCCGCCGAGCACGAATGGTTCAAGCGCGCCCTGCGCGAAGGCCCCGGCTCCGCGCTGCGCGAGCGCTACCACTTCCGCCCCGGCAAGGGTGCGGACGGCGAACTCCCGCCCAACGACTGGGAGTCCCTCTTCGGCGGTCCCGCCTGGACCCGGACGACCGACCCCGACGGCACCCCCGGCGACTGGTACCTGCACCTGTTCGCACCCGAGCAGCCCGACTTCAACTGGGACCACCCGGCCGTCGCCGACGAGTTCCGCTCGATCCTGCGGTTCTGGCTGGACATGGGCGTCGACGGCTTCCGTATCGATGTCGCCCACGGCCTCGTCAAGGCGCCGGGCCTGCCCGACGTCGGCGGCGCGGAACAGCTCAGGCTGCTCGGCAGCAGCGAGGCAGGCCTGCCGTTCTTCGACCAGGACGGGGTGCACGAGATCTACCGGCAGTGGCGCGTCATCCTCGACGAGTACCCGGGGGAGCGGGTCGCCGTCGCCGAGGCGTGGACCCCGACCATCGAACGCACCGCGAACTACGTACGCCCCGACGAACTGCACCAGGCGTTCAACTTCCAGTACCTGGCCACCTCGTGGGAGGCGTCCGCGCTGCGCGAGGTCATCGATCTCTCGCTCGCCGCGATGCGCCCCGTCGGCGCCCCCACCACCTGGGTGCTCTCCAACCACGACGTGACCCGGCACGCCACCCGCTTCGCCGGGCCGCCCGGGGGCGGCACCCAGACCCGGGAGCCCGGCGACCGCGCGCTGGGCCTGCGGCGGGCCCGCGCGGCGACGCTGCTGATGCTGGCGCTGCCCGGTTCCGCGTACATCTACCAGGGCGAGGAACTCGGCCTGCCCGACGTCACCGACCTGCCCGACGAGGCCCGCCAGGACCCCTCGTACTTCCGCGCGGACGGCCAGGACGGCTTCCGCGACGGCTGCCGGGTACCGATCCCCTGGACGCGCGAGGGCAGCTCGTACGGCTTCGGCAGCGGCGGCAGCTGGCTGCCACAGCCGGACAGCTGGGCCGGTCTCAGCGTCGAGGCGCAGAGCGGCGACCCGGACTCCACCCTGGAGCTGTACCGGTCGGCGCTGGCCGCGCGGCGGGAGCAGCCGGGGCTCGGCGCCGGTGACGCGGTGCGGTGGCTGGACGCGCCCGACGGGGTGCTGGCCTTCGCCCGCCCCGGCTTCGTCTGCACGGTCAACACCACGGACACGGCGGTACGGGTCCCGGCCCCCGGCGGGGTGTTGCTGGCGAGCGGCCCCGTCGCGACCGACGGCGCCGGGGCCGAGCTGCCGGCCGACACCACGGTGTGGTGGACGGTGTGACCGTCCGCCGGCGCCCGGCATCCCGGTGAAAGAGGGCCGCCACCCACGGACCACCCCCCCGGCACCACCACCCGCACACCACCACCGCCCACACACCACCCCCCGGCACCACCACCGCCCACACACCACCCCCCGGCACCACCCGTAAGGAGCCTCAAGGGCAGAGCGCGTCGCCGGCGAGGCCGCACCATCCGTCACCCGCACACCCCCATCAGTGCAGGAGGAACCATGGCTCGCAGATCTCTGGCCGCCGCGCTCGCCCTTGTGGCCGGTGCCACCGCCCTCGCGGTCCCCGCCGGGACCGCCCAGGCGGCGCCGCCGGGCTCGAAGGACGTCACCGCCGTGCTGTTCGAGTGGAAGTTCAGCTCCATAGCCAAGGCGTGCACGGACAACCTCGGCCCGGCCGGCTACGGCTTCGTCCAGGTCTCGCCGCCCCAGGAGCACATCCAGGGCGGCCAGTGGTGGACCTCGTACCAGCCCGTCAGCTACAAGATCGCCGGCCGGCTCGGTGACCGTGCCGCCTTCAGCTCCATGGTGAACACCTGCCACGCGGCGGGCGTCAAGGTCGTCGCCGACAGCGTCATCAACCACATGGCGGCCGGGAACGGCACCGGGACCGGCGGCTCCTCGTACACCAAGTACGACTACCCGGGCATCTACTCGGGCGCCGACATGGACGACTGCCGTTCCCAGGTCAGCAACTACGCCGACCGCGCCAACGTGCAGAACTGCGAGCTGGTCGGGCTCGCCGACCTGGACACCGGCGAGGAGTACGTGCGCGGCCGGATCGCCGCGTACCTGAACGACCTGCTCTCGCTCGGGGTCGACGGCTTCCGGGTCGACGGCGCGAAACACATGCCGGCCACCGACCTCGCCAACATCAAGAGCAGACTGTCCAACCCGGGCGCCTACTGGAAACAGGAGGTCATCTACGGCGCGGGCGAAGCGGTCCAGCCCACGGAGTACCTCGGGACCGGTGACGTCCAGGAGTTCCGGTACGCCCGGGACCTCAAGCGCGTCTTCAACAACGAGAGCCTCGCCTATCTGAAGAACTACGGCGAGGGCTGGGGATATATGCAGAGCGCCAAGTCGGCCGTCTTCGTGGACAACCACGACACCGAGCGCGGCGGCGACACCCTCAGCTACAAGGACAACGCGAACTACACCCTCGCGCACGTGTTCATGCTGGCCTGGCCGTACGGATCACCGGATGTGCACTCCGGCTACGAGTTCACCGACCCGGACGCCGGTCCGCCGAACGGTGGCACGGTCAACGCCTGCTACAGCGACGGCTGGAAGTGCCAGCACGCCTGGCCGGAGATCTCGTCCATGGTCGGCTTCCGCAACACCGCCGGCGGCCAGGCCGTGACGGACTGGTGGGACAACGGGGACGACCAGATCGCCTTCGGACGCGGGAACAAGGCGTACGTCGCGATCAACCACCAGGGCTCCGCGCTGACCCGTACCTTCCAGACCTCGCTGTCCGGTGGGGACTACTGCGATGTGCAGAGCGGCCGCAGAGTGACCGTGAACAGCTCGGGACAGTTCACGGCGACGCTCGGTGTGAATACGGCGCTCGCGCTCCACACCGGCGCCAGAAATTGCTGACGTGTGCAACCGGATCATGAAAGTTCCGACTGAGGGACTGATTCTGACCGATTGAGATGCACTATCGGTCGTTTCTGACCGTTCCCCACCAGGGGTGTCGGTTCTGGAGTTCAACTGGGCCAGAATGTATCCGTGGTGGGGAACCTTCCCGAAGAGACGACCAGTTTCGTAGGACGCACCGGCGAACTGGCCCTCCTGGAACGCGCGCTCGAAGAACACCGGCTGATCACTCTGACCGGCAGCGGCGGCGTCGGCAAGAGCCGACTGGCGCTTCGTGCTGCCGAGCGCGCGGGCGGCCGCGTCACCGTCCGCTCCGGCGGCCGCCATCCCGACGGCGTGTGGTGGGCCGACCTCTCGCCGCTCTACGACGACCGGCTGATGCTCGCCACGGTCTCCGACGCCGTAGGCCTCTCCGACTACGCCCAGCGGGTGCCCGTCGAGGCGCTCCGCCAATGGCTCGGGGACCGGCGCCTGCTGCTCGTCCTCGACTCCTGCGAGCGGCTGGTGCCCGCCTGCGGCCACCTCGTCGGCGAACTCCTCGCCGCCGCACCGGGCCTCACCGTCCTCGCCACCAGCAGACAGCCCCTCGGCACCAGGGGCGAGCACCTCATCGACGTTCCCCCGCTGCCGCTGGAAGGCGACGACGAGGTCCTCCAGCTCTTCCGCGACCGCGCGGCCCAGGCCGCACCCCAGGTCTCCCTCGACGACCCCGGGACCGCCGCGGCCGCCGTCCAGATCTGCCGCCGGCTCGAAGGCATTCCGCTCGCCGTCGAACTCGCCTGCGCCCGGCTCGACGAGAACTCCGTCGAGCAGATCGCCGACCGGCTCACCTCGCGCTTCGACATCCTCACCAACGACAACGTATGGCCCCAGCGGCACCGCGCCCTGCGCACCGCCATCGGCTGGAGCCACGAGCTGTGCGCCCCCCTCGAACGCCTGCTGTGGGCCAGGCTCTCCGTCTTCCGCGGCGACATCGACGCACAGGACGCCCGCGAGGTCTGCGCCGGGGGCCCGCTCTCCGCCGACGACGTCGGTACGGCCCTGGAGGGCCTCGCCGCCCAGTCCGTCCTGCGACGGGACGGCAACCGCTACCGGATGCTCGACACCCTCCGCGAGTACGGCGCCCTCTGGCTGGCCGAACTCGGCGAGGACCGGCTCCTCACCGACCGGCACGCCGCCTACTTCGCCGACCTCGCCCGGCAGGCCCACGATGCCTGGCTCGGCCCCGACCAGGTCCCCTGGTACCGGCGGGTCGCCGACACCCACGCCGACCTGTGCGCCGCCCTCAACCACCTGCTCGCGGCCGACCCGGAAACGGCCGTGAAGATGGCCGGTCACATCGGCTTCTTCTGGTGCTGCTCCGGCCATCTGCACGAGGCCCGGATCTACCTGGAACGGGCCCTGGACGCCGACCGCACCACCGGTCCGCACCGCACCCCCGCCCTCTGGGCCCTCGGTATGACCGTCGTGCTCCAGGGCGACCACGAGACCGCCCACCGGCTCGGCGAGCAGTGCGGCATGGCCGCCTGGCAAGAGCAGGACCCCGAGGCCATGCTCGCCGCCGCCTACCTCCTCGGCATCGCCTACCTGATGATGAGCCGCCCTCAGGCCGCCTACACGGTGGCCGACCGCGCCCTGCGGGCACTGCCCGGCGGACCCTTCGACTCCGCCGCGCGGCTGCGCTGCCGGATCGTCCGGATCTTCGCGCTCACCGCGATGGGCCGCCTCGACGAAGCGGGCGAAGAAGCCGCCGACCTGCGGCGGGTGTGCCTGGAGCACGGCGAGAGCTGGACCCGGTCCTACGCCGACTACCAGCTCGCCCTGGTGCACCTGCTCCAGGGCCGGCCGTACGAGGCGGAAGGCCACGCCCGCTCGATGATCGCCTGCAAACGGCAGCTGGGCGACAGCTTCGGCATCGCCCTCGGCCTCGACCTGCTGGCCGCCGCCTTCGCGGCCCAGGGCAACGGAGAACGGGCCGCGCACGCCTACGGGACGGGCCAGGCGTACTGGCACATGGTCGGCCACCCGCAGCGCGGCACCCCGGAACTCGCGCCGGTGCGCGCCAAGTGCGAGGAGCAGGCGCGCGCGGCGGCCGGGAACCCCGCGTACGAGGACGCCTTCCACCGCGGGCTCGTCGACGACGGCGAGAGCGCGCTCGCGCACGCGCTGCGGGGACACCTGCGGTCGGAGGGCTGAACGCCGCTCGGGCGCTCTCGCCGGGGCGCTCCCTCAGGGACGTTCTCTCCGGGACTTCTCTTCGCTGAACACGCTTTTGTGGCACGCCCGTTCGGCAATCCCTGTGTGAACGGCGGCCGGGCGGGAATCCCGGTAGGTATGTCCACCGACGTGACAACGGAAGAGAACCGGAACGGCACGCGCGCGTCGCGCCTGCCCCGGTGGAGCAAACCGCTCATCGCCCTGGCCGCCGTGCTCGCCCTGCTGTTCCTCGGCAGCCGGCTGGACCTGGTGCCCGGGCTCGGCGGCCTGTTCGGCGAGGAGACGCACGACCGTACGGGGCCGACCCTGCTCGAATCCATCCAGGACCTGGACCGGTACGAAGCGGCCTCCGGCAACTTCCAGGTCGTCGTCGACCTGGAGAAGGACGCCAAATACCTGCCGGACGCCATCCGGGGCACCCGCACCCTCTATGTGGGCGCCGGCACCGTCAGCGCGTACGTCGACTTCAGCGGCATCGGCGAGAACAGCGTCCAGGTCGACAAGGAGCGCACCTCCGCCACGATCCGGCTGCCGCACGCCCAGCTCGGCAAGCCCGCGCTCGACCCGGAGCGCTCGTACGCCGTGTCCAAGCAGCGCGGGCTGCTCGACCGGCTCGGCGACCTCTTCTCCGACAATCCGGCCGACGAGCGGGCCGTGAACCAGCTGGCCGCGCGCCACATCGGGGACGCCGCCAAGGACAGCGAACTCACCGCCCGGGCCGAGAAGAACACCACCAGCATGCTCCAGGGCCTGCTGCGCTCCCTCGGCTTCACCGACGTCAAGATCGTCTACGCCTGAGCCGGGCCCGAGGCGCGCTGAGCCACCTGAGCCTGGCCTGAGCCGCGTCCGAGCCGTGTCCGAGTCACGCCCGAGTCACGCCTGAGCGCGCTGACCCAGCCGGGTGAGCCGGCCGAGCAGGTCCCCGAAGGGTCCGTCGGCCGGTTCGTCCGCGACGATACGGAGCAGGATCCCGGCCATCTCGTCGTCGTACGCGGCGCTCACGGCGGTCAGCGCGGCGAAGTCGTGCACGAGCTGCGACTCCAGTTCGCCGCGGGGTATCCGCCGCCCGTCCAGCCAGATCAGCGCCGTCGACTCGGCCAGCGACACCCAGGAACGGACGATCAGTTCGAGCCGCGCGGGCGGGTTCCGGACCCCGAGGTGCGCCATGATCTGCTCGTACGCCGTCTGCCGCACCTCGTCGATCATCGCGTTGGCCGTCGAGGAGCCGACGGCCGGTCCGCCCCGCATCAGCGCGAAGAAGCCGGGGCCGTGCCCGTCGACGAAGTCGAAGAAACGCCCCATGACCCGGAGCAGCCGGGCGCCGAGCGGGCCTTCGTGCGGCTCCGTGAAGCGGTCCGCCAATTCGTCGGCGGCATGACGCAGCGCGGCCTCGTACAGGCTCTGTTTGCCGGGGAAGTAGTGGTAGACGAGCGGCCGGGAGATACCGGCGGCCGCGGCGATCTCGTCGATCGAGACATCTTCGGGCGAGCGGTGGCTGAACAGCTCCAGCGCCACGCTGATCAGTTGCCGCTTCCGCTCTTCGACGCCCATCCTGCGGCGTACCACGGTGGTCATACGAACAGCCTAACGGGCGGTCGTCGGAGAGGTCCGTTACGCTCCCCGTCCATGAGCGCATCTGACCAGGACGAGGCCCTGAACGCCCCCATACCGGAGCCGGAACTCAACGGACTGACGCCCCGTCAGGCACGCGCCGCGAGCGTCGCGGTGGCGTCGGTGCTGCTGGCGGCGATGGCGGTGCTGCTGATGGTCCGGCTCGCGCAGCGGACATCCGTGCTGGTGGTGGGGGTGTACGGGCTGGCGATGATCCTGTGCGGCGTGGTGATCGAACTGAGCCGCCACGGGCGCACCCGCCTCGGCATCTGGCTGCTGGGGGCGGGCCTGGCGGCGGCGCTGGGCGCGGACTGGCTGCTGCTGCCCTGAGAGCCTGTCCGCGCCGCCGTTTCCTCAACGCAGTGCGTCCACCCGGGTACCGTCCGGGAGCAGCCCGTACAGCTCGGCCCGCGCGCCCTCCCGCGCCCGTACCGCCAGCAGATTCCCCCGCGCGCCGCCCTTCACACCGCCCGACACCGCGAGCGACCCGAACTGCCCGCCGCCCGCCGCCAGTACGTACCACCGGCCGCCGCGCGACTTCCACAGCACGCCCGCCAGCACCCGCTGATCCCGGACCCCGCAGGCCGCCGAGTTCTCCGCTCGCGCAGCGATCGCCCCCGGCGGCACGGCCCCGGGCTTCGCCGGCGCCTGGAACTGCGCCAGCACCCGGCTCCCCGCGCCCGACCAGGTCTCGGCGCGGGTGCAGAGCCAGGCCGCCGTGCCGTCGGACTCCGGCAGGGGCTGGCGGGCGTACTGCCAGGAATTCACGGACCGTACGCCGTGCGAGCGCATCGCGGGGAGGAGGCAGGCCGTCCGGGCCCAGGCCGCGCGGTCGGCGCTGTCCGACACGTCCTCCGGGTCCCCGGGAGGCCCGGACGTCAGCCGCGCCGGGGTGAGCTCGCCGAGGTCGGTGAGCAGCCGTTCGGCGCCGCTCCTGTCGGCGCCGAACGCATCGGCGCCGCTCGCACCGGTATCGCTCGCACCGGTATCGCTCGCACCGGTATCGCTCACGTCGAGGGTGTCCCAGGAGCGGCAGTCGCGGGCCATCGCGGGACTCGTCAGCGGGTCGGTCACCCCGTCCGCGTCGCGGTGCAGCGGTCGCGCCGGGCCCGCCGGGTCGAGGAGATCGCGCACGGACGTTTCCCGTACCCAAGGAGCGGTGAGATAGCGGACGTTGTCATCGGAGCGGCCGACGACCACCGCGCTGGAGGCCGCCGCGTCCGCGTCGTCGACGCGCGCGAAATCCAGGGCCGCCGCGTCCTCGCCGCTGTCCGTGGGCTCCGCGTAGCGCACGACCCGCAGACCGTCGTGGAAGAGCACGACACGCGCCCGGTCGACCGTGCCCGCGTACAGCAGTTGCGGCGGTCCCATCGGCGGCCCTGACGGGGTGTCCGGGGTGGCGGAGACCTGTACGGAGGCCCCGGGCCTGGCCCACACGGCCAGCGCCCGCCGCAGCAGGCCGGGATCCTTGGCCAGTGGGCCGCGCGCGGGCCAGACGGAGAAGTCGGTACGGGTGGCGGCCCGCCACGCGGTGGGCTCCACCCGCCGTACCTTCGCCGGGTCGAGGGCGGCCTCGGCGGCCGGGTTGCGGGCGTACGCGGGCGCCGCGGGCCCGTCCGGCCCCCAGCCGTCACCCGGCAGCCCGAGGAACGCCCCGCAGGCCAGCGCCGCCAGGGTCGCGGCGACCGCGGCCTTGGTGTGCTGGCGGCGGCGCAGCAGATCGGTGGGCCTGGCCTGGAGCGAGCAGGGATCGAACTCGACGGAGCCCAGTAGCGCGACGGCGTCCGGTGTGTCGGCGGCGTCCGCGTCGGCGAGGGCCGTATCCAGGTCCTCCACGCCGGCCGCGCCGAGCAACTGCCGCACCCCGTCATCGGACAGCCGCTCCAGGGCGCGCAGGACGAAGGCGGCGCGGGCGGCCGAGGAGAGGCGGGACAGCCGCTGGTCCAGGGCGAGTTCGTCGGCGCCACCGGAGCGCGGGAAGAGCCGCAGCCCCCACACGCGCGGCAGCAGCGGCGGCAGTTGGGCCCGGGTGGGCCGGGCGATCCGCAGCAGCGGACGCCCGGCGTCGAGCGCCTGGACCAGCACCCGGCCGCGCACGTACGCGTAACCGCGGCCGTGGCGAACCGGACCCGGCTCACCGGTGTGGCGCGGCGCGGGGATCGGGCTTCCGCCCGGCGCGCCACGGCCGCGTGGCAGTGAGCGCTGGACCAGGGCATGGGCGGTCAGGACGCGGCGGTTGCGGCCGAGTGAGGGCGGCAGGACGAGATAGGCGAGCCGCACGAGCCGGGGGTAGTGCTCGACGAGGGCCGCCTCGGCCTCTTCGACGCCGACGGGGAGGGCGGCGGGGCCGGTGGGGCCGGGCGCGGGGGCGGAGACGGCTTCGCGTGGGGGCACGTTCAGCAGAACGAGCGGATGGTCCGATGGTCACTTGGATCCCGCCGGGCGCGACGCGCTGATACCGGCGACGGGCGTGACGCGGCTCGCCTTCCCGGAAGCACCCGAGGAGGCCCGGGAGGCCCGCTGACCGGAGGGGCGGCCGTCCCGGAGAAGGCCAGCCGGCGAGCAATCGGGCCCCCAGCTCTGGTGCCAGGCCCACCGGTGGCGCCACCCCGGTCGTCACCGCCACCGTCCGAGGGGGCGGGGCGGCGGCCGACTGGGCTCCCGCACCCTGTCACGGGGCGTACTTGTACCCGACCCGCCGTACCGTCTGGATGGTGTGACGGTGCTCGGCCCCCAACTTGCGGCGCAGTCGCGCCACATGGACATCGACGGTCCGTCCGTCGCCCACATGCCCGTATCCCCAGACCGTGGTCACCAACTGGTCCCGGCTGTGCACCCGGTGGGGATGCGCCACCAGGTGGGCGAGCAGCTCGAATTCGAGATAGGTGAGATCCAGCTGCTGCCCGTCCACGACGGCGGTCCGCTCGACACTGTCGATCCGCACCGGGCCGCCGCCGCCCTCGGTCCCGCTCGGCTCGGTACCGGCGATCCGGTACGGCGCCGAGGCGGCCAGGGCGGCCGCGTGCTGATCGGCCGGCACGAGCACGAGATAGCCGACCATCGGCGGCTGACCCGGCAGCGAGGGCAGCGTGTGCTGCGGCGCGGGCAGCCAGGTGGCTCCCGGCGGAAGGAAGTCGATGACCCGGCCGGCCGTGGCGGCGGCCGGCCCCGGTTCGTCGCGGTCGACGGCCCGGAGACGGTGACGGCCGGGCGCGGCCGGCTTCTGGTTGAGGGGTGCGGGGGCGGCTGTGACCGCGGCGGCGCCGGTGGAGAAGGAACGGGAATTCGCCATGGGAGGTCAGCTCTTTCGCGCGAAGGAGTCGTCGAGTCGACAGGAAGGACGGGACGTACGTCGTGCGCGGCGGCCGAAGGCCGGAAAGGCTTTAGAGGGCCGACGCGTTCCTCGCGCGGCAACACACCCGGTCGAAGTCGTGATGCTGCCGGGACGGCCAGAACGGCTCCAGGTCGATACGACCCGTCGCGGTGTGCTGGAAGCTGGCCATGCCTTCATTCAAGCAGATACCCCAGGGCTGCGGCAGGCCCCTTTCATCTGTCGATACGGCGTGCGTCCGCCGGTACGGCATGTGGGGGTGCCCGCCATGCCGGTACGGCATGAGGGGGTGTCCGCCGGATCGGCGGACACCCCCTCACATGCGCGGTGGTGCGGGTCAGACCTGGCCGGCCTTGTCCAGCGCGGTGCAGCACGTGTCGACGATCAGTCGCGTCACCACGTACGGGTCGACGTTGGCGTTCGGGCGGCGGTCCTCGATGTAGCCCTTGCCGTCCTGCTCGACCTGCCACGGGATGCGGACCGAGGCGCCGCGGTTGGAGACGCCGTAGCTGTACTCGTTCCACGGGGCGGTCTCGTGCAGGCCCGTCAGGCGGTCGTCGATGCCCGCGCCGTAGTTCTTGACGTGGTCGAGCGGCTTGGAGCCCTCGCCCAGCGACTCGCACGCGGTGATGATCGCCTCGTAGCCCTCGCGCATCGCCTTGGTCGAGAAGTTGGTGTGCGCGCCCGCGCCGTTCCAGTCGCCCTTCACCGGCTTCGGGTCGAGGGTCGCGGAGACCTCGAAGTCCTCGGCGGTGCGGTAGAGCAGCCAGCGGGCGATCCACAGCTGGTCCGCGACCTCCAGCGGCGCCAGCGGGCCGACCTGGAACTCCCACTGCCCCGGCATGACCTCGGCGTTGATGCCGGAGATGCCCAGCCCCGCCTTGAGGCAGTTGTCGAGGTGCGCCTCGACGATGTCACGGCCGAAGATCTCGTCCGCGCCGACACCGCAGTAGTAGCCGCCCTGCGCGGCGGGGAATCCGCCCTCGGGGAAGCCCAGCGGGCGGGCGCCCTTGAAGAAGGTGTACTCCTGCTCGATGCCGAAGATCGGCTCCTGGCCCGCGAACTTCTCCGCGACCTCGGTCAGCGGCGCCCGCGTGTTGGACTCGTGCGGCGTCAGGTCGATGTTCAGGACCTCGCACATGACGAGGACGTCGTCCCCGCCGCGGATCGGGTCCGGGCAGGAGAAGACCGGCTTCAGCACCCGGTCGGAGGCGTGGCCCTCGGCCTGGTTGGTGCTCGACCCGTCGAAGCCCCAGATGGGCAGCTCCGCGCCGTCGTTGAGAATCTTCGTCTTCGAGCGGAGCTTCGCGGTCGGCTCGGTGCCGTCGATCCAGATGTACTCAGCCTTGAAGGTCACGGGGGGCCTCATCCTTTGCGGGTCCAGCAGCTATGACGCGCAGCCTCGCAATGTACAGTTTCCTGACTGTTGCCCCACTGTGAACCACGTGTTACTCAGGCTTGTTTCGCCGGTCCTTCCGGTTGCTTCCGCTCAGCGGTCCGCCGGATACTCGCGTCCGCGACTGACAACTGGCCGTCGCGCGTCTACGTCGTCCTCGTGGCGGCCCTGGCGGCCCTGGCGGCCCTGGCGGTATGGGCGTCGGCGGGTGCGTTCGGGCTGGTGCCGGATCCCCGGTCCGCGCGCGCTTCCTGGCCGTGATGCTGCGCATGCCGTGGACGCTGCTCGCGCATGTGCTGCTGTGGGTGAGCCACATCGACAGCTGGCTCCTGGGATACAACTTCTCCTTCGACTCACCCAACTGGCTCTTCGAACCGGTGTGGTTGATTTTCGTCCCCGTCGCCGCGCTGCTGAACGCGCGGATCATCTCGGGACCGAACAGACGGGTGCCGGCCCGCCGTCCCGGTCGGCCCGCGCCGGTCGTGCCCTTCGGCATGCTGGCCTTCTTCGGCGGGATCATCCTGCTCTTCCGCGTCTGAGCCGACCGTCCCGGCAGCGCCACGCCCGCCGCCGGGGCTACGGCCAGGTCTTCTTTACCCGCGGGACATCCGCCGTCCCGTGTCGACCCGGCAGACTGAGCGTCATGAGCAAGCCACGTATCGGACTCCTCGGCACCGGCCCCTGGGCGGAACGCACGCACGCACCCGCACTCGCCGCCCACTCCGGACTCGACTTCAGCGGTGTCTGGGGGAGGCGCCCCGAGGCGGCCGCCGCCCTCGCCGCCGCCCATGACACCACCGCGCACTCGGGCGAGGCCGGCCTCGACGCGCTCTTCGCCGCGAGCGACGCCATCGCCTTCGCGCTGCCGCCCGACATCCAGGCCCCGCTCGCGACCCGCGCGGCGGCCGCCGGATGCCATCTGCTCATGGACAAGCCGGTCGCGACGACCGTGGCCGGCGCCCGTGAGGTGGCGGACGCGGCCGCGATCGCGGGCGTCTCGTCCGTGGTCTTCTGCACCATGCGGTTCGCTCCCGAGAGCGCCCGCTGGATCGACGAACAGGCCGCCAGGGGAGGCTGGTTCACCGCCCACGCGCACTGGCTCGGCGCCCTGTACGGATCCGATGAGGACAGCCCGTACGCCGCGTCGCCCTGGCGCCGCGAGAAGGGCGGGCTGTGGGACGTCGGCCCGCACGCGCTGTCCGTCCTCATCCCGCTGCTCGGCGATGTCACCGAGGTGACGGCCGTACGCGGCGAGCCGGACCTGACCCACCTGGTGCTGCGGCACACGTCCGGGGCGGCCAGTTCGGCGGTGCTCAGCCTGAGCGCACCTCAGGAGGCGGCGGGC
Source organism: Streptomyces sp. NPDC051569 (assembly GCF_044454085.1). Taxonomy (NCBI): domain Bacteria; kingdom Bacillati; phylum Actinomycetota; class Actinomycetes; order Kitasatosporales; family Streptomycetaceae; genus Streptomyces; species Streptomyces sp. NPDC051569. Next base: position 248,968 of record NZ_JBITDJ010000004.1, on the reverse strand, counting down.
GCGGGCGTCGAACTGCGCGGGGAACACGGCACGGCGGCGCTGCCGCAGGGCGGGAGCGACCCGGTCGGCTCCTTCACGGCGGCGATCGACGCGCTGCTGGAGTCGGTCCGTACGGGCCGGCCGCACGCCTGCGACGTGCGGTTCGGGCTGCGGCTGACGGAGATCCTGACAGAGGCGGAGGAGCGCGTGGCGGCGCGCGCGAAGGAGTAGGGCGAGCGCGCGCGGACCGTACCGCCAGGCTCCCTGCAAACGCCGCCTGGCCAGGGGCGATTGTCAGTGGTGGGCGGTAAAATGGAGGGTGTTCGGGAGAGTTACACCACCGTGCCGGGAGGCCGCCGATGGCTGTTGCCACCACCACGACGAAATCCTTCGAAACCGTGCGACCGATCAAGCGCAAGCCACTGCCCGCCGGTCGGCCCCGGGAGTGGTACGAGACGCACAACCGCCGGCTCAAGGCCATGCGTCTCGCCATCGCCCTGCTCGACTCGGGGGTCTACCGACCGGCGAGCGCGAGCAACCGCAGGATACGGAGCGCGGCGGTCCGGATCGGCATCCACCCGCCGTCCAACACCACCTGCCGCATGGTGCGGGAGCTGATCGGCTGACAGCTGCCGCGACGACCGAGGCGGTGTCCCGCCCCGTACAACCGGGGCGGGACACCGCCGTACGGACTCCTGCGTAGGGCGGACGCCGTACGGTCTCTGCCTCGGCGCGCCCTCCCCGGCCCGCCGTCTCAGCGCGAGCTCCGCTCCCAGCGCGTCTCTCCGTCCTGCCGTGCGTCGGTGGGCGCGAGCCCGACCGCTCCGGCGACGGCGGCCGATGCCGCGTGATCCGGATGAATATGGGCGATCAGGACCCCTACGCCCCGCGCGTCCAGCCACCGAACGAGCCCGCGCGCGGCTTCGGTCGCGATGCCGCGCCCCTGCCACGGCGTCCCCACCACCCAGGCGATCTCGGCCGCGAGCAGGCCTCGCCGGCCCGGACCGATGGTCACCTGGACCGTACCGGTCAGCCTCCTGCTCCCGCCCTCCCCGAGTACCAGCACCCAGTTGCACCAGGAGACGCCGGGGTCGGACGGGCCGGCGACCATACGCGCGTACCGCGAGCGCAGCTCGTCCACCGTCGACGGAGTCCCGCCGGTAAAGGTGTGCAGGGCAGGATCGGACAGTACGGAAGCCATCTCTCCGGCATGGTCCACGCGGAGCGGCAACAGCTCCAGCCGCTCGGTCCTGATGACCTCGGCGCGGACAGGCCGGGCGGGCCGATCGGGCCGGGCGGGCCGGGCGGGCCGGGCGGCGCGCGATGGCCCGGCAGCGGCGGCCCCGCTCACCCTCAGCGCCGGGCCGTCGCCGGCTGGGGAGCGGACTTCACGCCGCCCGACCCGGCGCCGCCCGACCCCGCGCCGCCCGCCTCCGCCGCGTAGGAGGCGCGGGCGGCGAGCACCTCGCCCATGTGCTCCTTCGCCCACCGCTTGATCGCGTCCAGCGGGTCGCGCAGCGTATGCCCGAGGTCGGTGAGCTCGTACTCGACCCGGGGTGGGACCGTGGGGTATACCGTGCGGAGCACCAGCCCGTCCCGCTCCAGCGCGCGGAGCGTCTGCGTGAGCATCTTCTCGCTCACCCCGGAGACCCGCTTGCGCAGCGCCGTGAACCGCTGCGGTCCGGCGTCGGCCAGCTCGCCGAGTACGAGGACCGTCCACTTGTCCCCGATCCGGTCGAGCACATCCCGGGACGGGCACCCGCTGGCGTACGGATCCCACGCGGGTTCCGCCGTCTCGGCTTCCCTCATGTCGGCTTCCGGCCTCTCGGTCTCCGCGATTTCGCTCGGCATATCGGCTCCCACCTGCTCACTCTCTTCTGGGTGGTTACCTTACCAAAAGGTGGCCACTTCCGAATAGAGAGTGACTCGTGTTCACTTCCCCCTGTGCGGGTCGCCAAGGGCCCGGCCACCACCACGGAGCATGTAGGAGCACGAAATGTCGATCGTCGTCACCGGAGCCACCGGCCAGCTCGGCCGCCTCGCCGTCGAAGCGCTGCTGCGGCGCGGAGTACGGCCGTCGGAGATCGTGGCCACCGGCCGCGACACCGACAAGATCAAGGACCTGGCCGACCGTGGTGTGGTCGTACGCCGCGCCGACTTCGCCGACCCCGACACTCTCGCCGCCGCGTTCGCCGGCGCCGAGAAGCTCCTCCTCGTCTCCACCACCACGGTCGGCGAGCGGGCCGACAACCACCGCCGTGCCATCGATGCCGCCCGCGCCGCCGGTGTCTCCCTCATCGCGTACACCAGCGCGCCCAAGGCCGACTCCGCCACCATGAAGCTGGCGATCGAGCACGCGGCGACCGAGCGGCACCTCCGCGACAGCGGCGTCCCCTTCGTCATCCTGCGCAACGGCTGGTACCTGGAGAACTACACCGACCAGCTCCCCGTGGTCCTGGAGCACAGCACCGTCGCGGGCAGCGCGGGCGAAGGCCGGGTCAACGCCGCCACCCGTGCCGACTACGCCGAGGCCGCCGCGGTCGTCCTGACCACCGAGGGGCACGCCGGTTCCGTGTACGAGCTGGGCGGTGACGAGGCGTTCACCCTCACCGAGCTGGCCGCCGCGATCACCGCCGCCACCGGCCAGGAGATCACCTACGCCGACCTCCCGGTCGCCGACTTCACGGGGCTGCTGGTCGGCGCCGGCCTTCCCCAGGGGTTCGCCGAGGTCCTGGCGGACGCCGACCTCGGCCTCGCCCGTGGTGAGCTCTTCACCGACACCGGCGACCTCAGCCGGCTCCTGGGCCGCCCCACCACCACCCTCGCCGAGGCGATCTCGGCGGCTCTCGCGGCGAACACCGCGCGCTGAGACCGCGCGCTGAGACGCGGTTCAGCCACCGGGCTGAGACGCGGTTCAGCCACCGGGCTGAGACCCGGTTCAGCTACCACGCTGAGACCCGGTTCAGCTACCACGCTGAGACCCGGTTCAGCCATCGCGCTGAGACACGGTTCATCCACTACACACGGCTGTGGCCGGGGCGGTCGGGACATCCGCCCCGGCCACAGCCGTCTCCGTTCGCCAGGGCTGGCGACGCCAAAGACGGCCGACGCGTGCCGCACCTCGCTCCCTCCGGTCACCGGCCTTCAGCCCCAGGGCGTCTCTTCGCCGGCGCGTTCCCGGCGAAGCCGTTTGATCTCGGCGACCAGAGCGGGAACGGCCTCGCGAGCGGCGGCGACAAACCTGGCGTTCTCGTCCCAGCGCTCGTCGGCGACGCCGACGTGATCCGGGGACTGGACGAGCGTCGCCGCCACGATCTCGCGCCGGTCGAAACGCGGCCACCGCTCGCCGCTTCCCGTGTCGGGCACGGTGCTGACAGCCACGAGGTTCATGGCCTTGTCATCATCGAGGAGCCGTACGAACCAGGGGCCGGGAGTCGCGGCCCCGGCGAGCTCCTCGATCTCGGCCAACGCCTCGTCCGTCAGCGGGACGGGTGTCGTCATCGGGCTGTCAGCTCCTCACATCCGGCCATCGAGGCAGAAGCCGGCGCGGGGGAGAGGTGCCCGCGCACTGCCTGCGCACTGCCGCCGATGCTGCCGCCGGTGCCGTGGCCGCCACCCTACATTCCATGGAAGGGCCGATCCATCCGGGCCCGCCGTTCCCGAGAGGATTCCATGAACCCCGTACGCCGTTCCACCGCCGTCACGCTCGTCGCCGCCGGCCTCATCGCCGCGGGCGCCAGCACCGCCGCCGCGGCCCCGGCCCCCGAGCGCATCACCTCGGCCGCCCAGCTCCAGGCCCACCTGGCAAAGGCGATCGACCTGGAGAACTCCCAGACGCCCATCACGATCAACTGCGGCCCGGCCGGCCAGAAGGCCACCTGATCCAGCCCACTTACCAGCACTCACCCTGAGGAGAATCATGGACGCCGAGGACACGACCGACCCGCAGGCTCCCACCGACCCCGCACTCGCCTGGTGTCCCAGCGGACGGGCGGATGCCCCGGAGGCAGTCGTCCTCGGCGTCCGATCCCGGTCCGACGGTACGCTCACCTACCTCGCCCAGCCCGTACCCGCCGCCGACGTCCAGTCCCTGATCCCGGACAACATCGAGCCCACCCGGGTCCTCCGCTTCGCCACCCACTGTGTGAGCAGCTGCGCACACCGCAGCGGCAACGACTGCACCCTCATCAGCAAGATCCGTACGCTGCCGGCCGCCGCCGAGTCCGGCCTTCCCCGCTGCCACCTGCGCGCCCACTGCAAGTGGTGGCGCCAGACCGGCTCCGCGGCCTGTGGCCACTGCCCGGCCGTGGCCACCGCCGTCCGCTCCGATGACGACGTCTTCGTCCGCGTCGCCGACCCCTCGGTCACCCCCGACCAGCTGCGGGAGTGGATCGAAGCCAACCCGGACGGCCCCGCCGCCGCCCTCGCATCCTCGCCCGTGCACGACTGAAGGCCTGATCGCCGCGGGTTGAAAGCCCGACGCCCGGCGCCGGAGGCGTATCTTCCCCGTCATACCCGGTGGGCTCGATGACTTCGGCGAGGACCGCGATGCGAAAGATCGTCCTGATGATGTCGGTGTCCCTTGACGGATACGTCGAGGGACCGGAGCGGCAGATCGACTGGCACCTGGTCGATGACGAGCTGCACAGCCACTTCAACGAGCAGCTCAGGGCGATGGGCGCTTTCCTGAACGGCCGCGTCACCTACGAACTCATGGCTGGGTACTGGCCCACCGCCGACGCCGACCCGTCATGTTCCGGCCCTGTGGCGGAGTTCGCCGGAATCTGGCGTGACATGCCCAAGATCGTGTTCTCCCGGACCCTTGAACGGGCCGACTGGAACGCCACCGTCGTGCGGGACGTCGACGTCGAGGAGATCCGCGCGCTCACGGCAGAGCCGGGCGGGGACCTCGCACTCGGCGGCGCCGACCTCGCCGCGACCTTCCTGCGGCATGACCTGATCGACGAGTACCGGCTCTACGTCCATCCGATCGTCCTCGGCCAGGGCAAGCCCCTGTTCCAGCCGTCGGACACCAAGACCCGCCTCCGCCTCACCGAGACCCGGACCTTCGGCAACGGGGTCGTCCTCCTCCGCTACGAGCGCGCCGACGCGGTCCCTTCGTGAGGCGGGCGTGAGCCCCGGTCCCGCATCCCCGGGACATGGCTCTGACGCCGGATGCCTTTCGTCATGCCCTGTACGGGTCGGCCAAGGTCATGGGTGTCCGGGCGATGTCCAGTGCCGACTGGGGGAAGCGAGGGCCGGCGGTGTAATAGCGTGCCCGCGTGCGGCCGACCGGCTGCAGGACCTGAGCGGTGACGAGGTCGCGCAGGTCGCGTTGGGCTTGTTGCAGACTGAGACCTTCGGCGTGCTCGTAGCGGGAACGGCGGACACGTCCGGCCATGGCCACGTCGTGCAGAGCGGTTACGGCGCGATCATCCAGTCCGGTATCCCCGGCGAAGTCGGTGAGTGCCTCCCACACGCGCCCGGAGCGGGCGACGCGGCCCTGGACGGTCTGGATCTGCTGGTGGTAGGCAGTGAGGTTGAAGCGGATCCAGCTGGCGACGTTCTGATCCGGGAGGTACTCGGCGCCGCGGCTCTGGAGCTCGCGGTAGTACTCCCAGGTGTTACCCGGGCGCCCGAGCCAGGCCTCGATGGAGGAGAACTCCGGGGCCAGGAGACCTTCCCGAGCGATCAGCAGTGTCTGCACAGATCGGGACATCCGGCCGTTGCCGTCCGCCCAGGGGTGGATCGACACAAGGTGCAGGTGAGCCATGGCCGCCCGTACGAGCGGGTGGGTGCTGCTCTCGGCGTTCAGCCAGTCGACGAATTCGTCTATGAGCGCGGCCACCTGTTCTGCGCCCGGCGCGGTATAGGCGGCGACACTCGGGTCGCGAGCGTCCGTGACATAGACCGGGCCCCGACGCCACTGGCCGGCCGGCTTTCGCGTGCTGTGCCGGTGCCCCTGAAGGATCCAATGCAGTGCGTTGAGCAGGCCTTTGCTGTATGTGAAGTCCTCGACGTCATGCAGTGTCTGGATGTACGTCATCATCCGCTGATAGGCGAGGGTCTCTTCCCGGTTCTCCTCCGAGACCTCCACCTCACGCTCGCCTTCCATCAGATCCTCGACGTCGACGGTGGCCACCTTGAAGCCCTCGATGGAGTTGGAGGCGGCCACGGCGTCGGCGGTGAGAAACTTCCGCAGTCCCGCGGACCACTTCGACGGAGTGGTCCGCACTTGGTGCCGCAGGGCTTGGCGCATGCGGTCGATGTCACCAAGGACGCGCTCGTCGTCGGCGCTCAGGTCTGGGGTCGGATAGAGCATGCATGGACGATAGCCTGACGCAATCATCACGTCAAATGGGCTTTGTGTCGACAGCCTGATCGGGCCGAGGTCCAAAAAACGGGCCGTCAGCCGCGCTTCCTGATGAAGGAACGCGCGGCCAACGGCCCTCGGACGGTCCAGGGGAGCGAAAGGCCGCTCTGACCTGGGGTCTTGCTAGATGTCGAAGTACAGCTCGAACTCGTGCGGGTGCGGGCGCAGCTGGATCGGGGCGATTTCCTTCGTGCGCTTGTAGTCGATCCACGTCTCGATCAGGTCCGACGTGAAGACGCCGCCCGCCTGCAGGTACTCGTTGTCCGCTTCCAGCGCGTCGAGGACGGCGGGGAGGGAGGTCGGGACCTGGGGGACGCCCGCGTGCTCCTCGGGAGCCAGCTCGTAGAGGTCCTTGTCGATCGGCTCGGCCGGCTCGATCTTGTTCTTGACGCCGTCCAGGCCCGCGAGGAGGAGGGCGGAGAAGGCCAGGTACGGGTTCGAGGACGGGTCCGGGGCGCGGAATTCGACGCGCTTGGCCTTCGGGTTCGAGCCCGTGATCGGGATGCGCATCGCGGCGGAGCGGTTGCGCTGCGAGTAGACCAGGTTGACCGGGGCCTCGAAGCCGGGGACCAGACGGTGGTACGAGTTCACCGTCGGGTTGGTGAAGGCCAGCAGCGACGGGGCGTGCTTGAGGATGCCGCCGATGTAGAAGCGGGCGGTGTCCGAGAGGCCCGCGTAGCCCTGCTCGTCGTAGAAGAGGGGGGTGCCGCCCTGCCACAGGGACTGGTGGACGTGCATGCCGGAGCCGTTGTCACCGAAGATCGGCTTGGGCATGAAGGTCGCGGTCTTGCCGTTGCGCCAGGCGACGTTCTTCACGATGTACTTGAAGAGCATCAGGTCGTCGGCCGCGGCGAGCAGCGTGTTGAACTTGTAGTTGATCTCGGCCTGGCCGGCGGTGCCGACCTCGTGGTGCTGGCGCTCGACCTGGAGGCCGGAAGCCTCCAGCTCCAGGGAGATCTCGGCGCGCAGGTCGGCGAAGTGGTCGACCGGGGGGGCCGGGAAGTAGCCGCCCTTGTAGCGGACCTTGTAGCCGCGGTTGTCCTCCGTGGAGCCGGTGTTCCAGGCGCCGGCCTCGGAGTCGATGTGGTAGAAGCTCTCGTTCGACGTGGTGTTGAAGCGCACGCTGTCGAAGACGTAGAACTCGGCCTCGGGGCCGAAGTACGCGGTGTCCGCGATGCCGGTGGAGGCGAGGTAGGCCTCTGCCTTCTTGGCGATGTTGCGCGGGTCGCGGCTGTACTGCTCGCCCGTGATCGGGTCGTGGATGAAGAAGTTGATGTTCAGCGTCTTGTCGCGGCGGAACGGGTCCAGCCGGGCCGTCGACAGGTCCGCGCGCAGCGCCATGTCGGACTCGTGGATGGCCTGGAAGCCGCGGATGGACGAGCCGTCGAAGGCCAGCTCTTCCGTCGGGTCGAACGCCTTCGCCGGGATGGTGAAGTGCTGCATCACCCCAGGAAGGTCGCAGAAGCGGACATCGACGAACTTGATTTCCTCGTCCGTGATGAACTTCTTGGCCTCGTCGGCGTTCTGGAACATCCAGCTCCTCCTCCTCCCGTCCCGGGAAGGGGCGGGGGTTCTCGCTCGGTCGTGCGGCCAGTGCGGTGGCACACGTTGGACACGACCATAGATTTCCAGGATTTCTCAAGCATGACCCATTTGTTTCGCCGAAGTTAACCAGCCCGGGTGGGCGCCGGGGCTGGACAACCGGTCCGCGATACCCCGTCCCGGGGGTGCAAACAGGGGCGCAGTACCGTAGGCGGGTGGACAACAGGCAAGTAATCGGATCGTGGCTCTCCGGGCCGCGTGCGGCCGCCGAGGACATGGGCGTCGACTTCGGCTACCGGGGTGAACGGCTCGGACTGCCGGAGCGGGGACCGGGCTCGGCAGCGCCGCTCGGCCGGCGCTTCGGCGCCCTCCTCGTCGACTGGGCCCTGTGCGTGCTGATCGCATACGGGCTGCTCGCTTCGGGTGACTGGCAGGCGGCGGGCAACTGGGCGCTCGGCATCCTCTTCGTCCTGAGCGTGCTTACCGTCAGTACGGTCGGTTCCACCCCCGGCAAGCGCCTTTTCGGCCTGCGGGTCGTCGCCGAGAGCGGCGGCCGGATCTCCCTGGGCCGCGTCCTGCTGCGCAGTCTGCTGCTCTGCCTGGCCATCCCGGCGCTGATCTGGGATCGCGACGGGCGCGGACTGCACGACCGCCTCGCCCGCTCCGTACAGGTGCGCATCTGACGCCGCGACCGGCACGGGCCGCCACCGGCGCCGGCTTCCAGGAGAACGGAAACATAGAGAGGGCGGTCCGGAACTCGCGTTCCGGACCGCCCTCTTGTACGTGTGTTACGTGGTGGGTGCGATCAGCGCATCTTCCCGCCGCGCGGCATCCGCATACCCTTCGGCATCGGACCCTTCGGCAGGGGCATGTTGCTCATCAGGTCGCCCAGCGCGCGCAGCCGGTCGTTGGCCGCCGTGACCTGCGGCCCCGCCAGTACGCGGGGCAGCTTCAGCATGGTCGTACGGACCTTCTTCAGCGGCACCTGGCCCTCGCCGTCACCGACGATGATGTCGTGCACCGGTACGTCCACGACGACACGGGCCATGCGCTTCTTCTCGGCGGCCAGCAGGCCCTTCACCCGATTCGGGTTGCCCTCGCCCACCAGGACGATGCCCGCTTTGCCGACGGACCGGTGAACGACGTCCTGGCTGCGGTTCATCGCCACCGCGGGCGTCGTGGTCCAGCCACGGCCCACGTTCTCCAGCACCGCGGCCGCCGCGCCCGGCTGGCCCTCCAGCTGCCCGAAGGCGGCTCGCTCGGCCCGGCGGCCGAAGATGATCGCCATCGCGAGGAACGCCAGGATGAAGCCCAGAATCCCCAGGTAGATGGGGTGATCGATCAGGAAGCCGATCGCGAGGAAGACACCGAAGGTGACGATTCCCACACCCGCGACGACAAGACCGACCTTCGAGTCGGCCCGCCGGGTCATCTTGTAGGTAAGGACGATCTGCTTCAGTCGCCCCGCGTTCGCAGTAGTGTCTGCGGTTTCCTTCCTCGCCATGTCCTGAAGTTTACGTGGCGTGGGAAGTGCGGTCCGACACCGCCTCCAGTACGTGCTGTACCTCGGCCCGGTCCTTGGCCCTGCGGCGGTCCTCCAGGACGGCCGCCCAGGCGTTGCGGCGGGCGGTGCGCTGGCCGCCGCTCAGCAGAAGGGACTCCACGGCGCGCAGCGCGGTGGCGACGGAGGGCAGTGCGGTGACGGGGCGGATGGCTGCCGGGCGGGTGGCCGCCGCCCTTGCTTCGGTTACGGGTCGTACCGGCGCGACCTGCATGGTGGCGGTCTCCCTTGGAGCCTGGAGCGGTGGGAAAGTGTGCGCGGTGCGTGGAACCAGCGTCACTGACTGGTGTTACCAGGGCGTGACCGACCGGTCAAACGCGAATGAAACGTTGGCGGGGAGACGTGAGAACGCCGAAGCGGCCCGTACACCGCCCCCGACCTGCGGGGGGAGTACGGGCCGCGGTGCGACCACTTGCTACTGGCAAGTAGTCGCTTGTGCTCGGGTTCACACAGCGGGAGGCCGTGCGTCCGGGCGCGGAGTCAGACGGCCTGGCCGGCCACCGCCGCGCCCCGTCGCTCCATCGCCTGCTGGTACAGCCGGCCCGCGCGGTACGACGAACGCACCAGCGGCCCCGACATGACACCGGAGAAGCCGATCTCCTCGGCCTCCTGCTGCAGCTCCACGAACTCGTGCGGCTTCACCCAGCGCTCGACCGGGTGGTGCCGCACGGACGGACGGAGGTACTGCGTGATCGTGATCAGCTCGCAGCCGGCGTCGTGCAGGTGCCGCAGCGCCTCGCTGACCTCGGCGCGCTCCTCGCCCATGCCCAGGATCAGGTTCGACTTGGTGACCAGGCCCGCCTCGCGGGCGCGCGTGATCACTTCGAGGGAGCGCTCGTAGCGGAATCCGGGACGGATCCGCTTGAAGATCCGGGGCACCGTCTCGACGTTGTGCGCGAGCACCTCGGGGCGGGACGAGAAGACCTCCGCCAACTGCTCGGGCACGGCGTTGAAGTCGGGGATCAGCAGCTCGACCTTGGTACCGCCGGCCGCGCGCTCCGCCGTCATCGCGTGGATCCGGCGCACGGTCTCCGCGTACAGCCACGCGCCACCGTCCTCCAGGTCGTCGCGGGCGACGCCGGTGATCGTGGCGTAGTTCAGGTCCATCGTGACGACGGACTCACCCACACGGCGCGGCTCGTCACGGTCCAGCGCCTGCGGCTTGCCCGTGTCGATCTGGCAGAAGTCACAGCGCCGGGTGCACTGGTCGCCACCGATGAGGAAAGTCGCCTCACGGTCCTCCCAGCACTCGAAGATGTTCGGACAGCCGGCCTCCTGGCAGACCGTGTGCAGGCCCTCGCTCTTCACGAGTTTCTGCAGCTGGTTGTACTCGGGACCCATTTTCGCCCGGGTCTTGATCCACTCGGGCTTGCGCTCGATGGGGGTCTGGCTGTTCCGGACCTCCAGGCGCAGCATCTTGCGTCCGTCGGGTGCGACAGCGGACACGTCCGGCACCTCTCTCTGCTGGCGCGGCATTCGATTCTTCGGCGAACACCAGGTTACGCCCGTTATTTGTGTGGCATGACGTCTGGCCAACCAGTGGCCGTAGAGGCCCATTCCCCCGGTCGGACCAGCGGTCGGGGCCGAGGCCTGTGATCACGGCCCGGGACGAAGGCCCGGCCCCCGAGGGCCCGGCACGGTCCCGGACGGGGTCCGGCGGAGCCCGGGGCGTCAGACGCTCGCGCGCTCGACCTCGCGCGGCTTCGGCGCCGCGCCCTCCAGCACGTCGCGCAGGTGCTTCTCCAGTACGGGCAGCACCTCCGCGATCGTCAGGTCGCGGCCCAGCTCGTTCGCGAGCGACGTGACGCCCGCGTCCCGGATCCCGCACGGCACGATCCGGTCGAACCAGGTGTTGTCCGGGTTCACGTTCAGCGCGAAGCCGTGCATGGTCACGCCCTTCGCGACCCGGATGCCGATCGCCGCGAGTTTGCGGTCCTCCCGGCGCTGGCCGGCGTTGGACGGGGCGTACTCCGGACCGTTCAGCCGGGGGTCGAACTCGTCGTCCCGCAGCCGGGGGTCGAAGTCCAGTGAGAGACCGCCGATCGCGGGACGCTCCGCCACCGGGTCCCCGAGGACCCACACCCCGCTGCGGCCCTCCAGCCGGGTCGTCTCCAGGCCGAACTCGGTGGCCGTGCGGATCAGCGCCTCCTCCAGGCGGCGTACGTGCGCGACGACGTCCACGGGACGGGGCAGCTTCAGGATCGGGTAGCCGACGAGCTGGCCCGGGCCGTGCCAGGTGATCTTGCCGCCGCGGTCCACGTCGACGACGGGAGTGCCGTCCAGCGGGCGCTCACTGTCCGCCGTACGCCTGCCCGCGGTGTAGACGGGCGGGTGCTCCAGCAGCAGGCAGGTGTCGGGGATCTCGTCCGCGAAGCGGGCGGCGTGCACCCGGCGCTGCTCCTGCCAGGCCTCCTGGTACTCGACGGATTCCTCGCCGAAGCCCAGATGGACGTACCGCAGCTCACTCACGGCAGAGTCTCCTTAGAACCTTCAGGGTGCACGTGTCGCGCCCTTCGCAACTGTACGGCGGCGTTCGGGGGAGCGGCCGGGCAGGTCGCGGGGGCAGGCGCCGGGGCAGGTGGCCGGGACGGGGCGCGGGACAGGGTCCGTCCCGCCGCGTCAGCGCTGCCCTGGATCCTCACACGATCGGATGAAGGTGGGACGAACGCCGCAATCAAGGTGGTCGCTACCGCTAAATTCGCGCCGTTCCATGAGGGCTGCTCCCCGGGCCCGGAAGGCAGGAGACCGTACAGCTGATGTCGGAACGACCTCCGCAGCGCATCCCCAACCGCCAGCTCGCCGCGCTCATCTCAGAAGCCGGATTCTCCAACGCGGGGCTCGCCCGTCGGGTGGATCAGCTCGGCCTCGAACACGGCCTCGACCTGCGGTACGACAAGACGTCGGTGACGCGCTGGCTGCGCGGGCAGCAGCCTCGTGGCACCACGCCCGCACTGATCGCCGAGGTCTTCACCCGCCGGCTCGGCCGGCGGCTCTCCGCCCAGGACCTGGGTCTGGAGGCCTGCGCCCCGGTCTACGCGGGGCTCGAATTCGCGTCCACGCCCGAGGAAGCCGTCGACATCGTCAGCGGGCTGTGGCGCAAGGACTCCGGCAGCCACGCCGAACTGCGCAAGATCGCGTTCACCCCGGCGGGGCTGGTCATTCCCAGCCGGGACTGGCTGATCGGCCGCGCCGACGACCGCGTCGGCCGCCCCGACCCCGCCCTGCGGGACGCCGCCCGGGTGCCGCTCCAGGGGCGTTCCGCCGCCGGTCACGCCCCTGCCCCGGTCGCCGCCCTGCCCCCGGTCCCCCGACCCCGTACCGAACGCGCGGCCGGTCAGAAGGTCACCGCCGGGGACATCGCCGCGCTGCGCTCCGTCGGCGATCTCTTCCGTACCCTCGACCAGACGTACGGCGGCGGCCACGCCCGCCAGGCGCTCGTGCGCTATCTCGAACACGAGACCGAGCCCATGCTGCGCGGCCGGTACGGCGAGGCCACCGGGCGCCGGCTCTTCGCGGCGGCCGCCGATCTGACCCGGCTGGCGGGCTGGACCTCGTACGACATCGCCGCCCACGGCCTCGCCCAGCGCTACTTCGTCCAGGCCCTGCGGCTCGCCCAGGCGGCCGGGGACCGCGCGTACGGCGCGTACGTCCTGACCACCATGAGCCGGCAGGCCGTCTACCTCGGCCACGGCCGCGAGGCGATCCAGCTCTCCCGCGTCGCCCAGCAGGGGCTCGGCGGGTCCGCGCCCCCGGCCGTGCAGGCGCTGCTGCACTCCGCCGAGGCCCGGGGACACGGCGTGCTCGGCGACGCCCGGGCCTGCACCGCCTCCCTCGTACGGGCCGAACGGGCCCTGGAGGCGGCCAGACCCGGCGACGACGCACCGCACTGGGCCCGCTTCTTCGACGAGGCGCAGCTCGCGGACGAGTTCGGACACTGCCACCGCGACCTCCAGCAGTACCGCACCGCCGTGCAGTACGCCGAACGCTCGCTCCAGCTCCGCGCCCCGGCCTACGCGCGCAGCCGCCTCTTCTGCCGGGTCGTCCTCGCCTGTTCACGCCTGGGCCTCGGCGAGCTGGACCAGGCGTGCCTGCTGGGCGCGGAGGCGGCCCAGCAGGCCACGGAGATGCGGTCGGCCCGGGCGGTGGAGTACGTACGGGACTTCGAACGGCGGCTGGAGCCGTACCGGGACGCGGCGGCGGTACGGAACTACCGCGACCGGACGGCGATGTTCAGCTGAACGGGGCGGCGGCGGGCGGCGGCGGCGGGCGGGCGGCGACGGGCGGCGACGGGGCCTCGTCAGCGGGGCCTCGGCAGCGGGGCGGCGGCCGGTGCGCCGCGCCCCGACGCGCGCGGGCCCGGGGACCCGCGCGCTCCCGGCCGCGAGCCGGTCATGCCACCGCGGGCAGCCGTGTCCTCCCGTGTGCGGGGGTGTGCGCGGGTTTCAGGCCCAGATCGCCCAGGACCGCGTGAGCGGCTCGACGAGCCGAGAACAGGGCGCCCTGGACCGTGTTCGTGTCCCGGTGGTCACCACATACGTACAGCCCCTTCAGCAGTCGCACCGGCCTGAGCAGGTCGTGCGGCGGCGGCATGGCGGGCACCGCCTCCGGGTCGTGATGGACGGCCAGCAGCTCCCAGTCGTCCGTCGCCGTCCCGTACAGCCGCGCCAGATGGGCCAGGACCGTACGGTTCAGCTCGGCGGCCGGAGGGGGCGTGCCCAGGACCGTCGACGAGATCAGGACCCGGCCGTCCGGCGCCCGTGAGGCGTCGACCGCGCTCATCACCGCCGTGTGCGAGACCGGGCCGCTCCGCTCGGCGTCCAGCAGCAGCGCCGGATCCGTCAGCGGGGGCGCCGGAGCGGTGTGGTGCAGGACCGTCACCGCGTGGAAGTCCGGCACCCGCAGCCCCGGCAGCAGCTCGGCCGCCGCCCGGGCACCGGTCGCCACCACCAGCGACCGGCAGGCGATCTCGCCGTGTTCCTTGGTGGTCACACCGCTGATGGACGCGTCCGTGACGCAGACGTCCGTACGGACGGTTCCCGGCGGCAGCGCCCGCACCAGCAGCTCCGGAAGCGCCGACGCCCCGCCCGCCGTGACACACAGCCGGCCCCGGGCGAACGCGCGCAGCGCCAGGTCGGCGCAGCGGCTGGACGTGGTCAGGTCCGGGTCGCACAGCAGTGCCGACAGCAGCGGGCGCACAAAGCCGTTGACCGTACGGGAGGGCAGCCCCCGGGCGGACAGCGCCTCCAGCGCGGTCCGTTCGGGGCGGGCCATCAGACGGGGCGTCGGTGTCGCCGCCAGGCGGCCGAGGGACGCGCCGAGCCGGGCCTGGTCGAGCGCGCCGCCGACCGGGGGACGGGGGGCGCTCGCCAGGGCGCGCGCCGCTGTCAATGCGCTCCGTGCGCTCCCGACGGCCCCGGTCCGGTAGTTCCGTCCGTCACTGTGCACGAGCACGCCCGGCGAGAACATCCTGAGGGCGGCCCCCTCCAGGCCCGGGGTGCGCAGCAGCTCCGGGTACGAGGTGTTGAGCAGCTGTCCGGTGCGGTCGAGCCGGAAACCGTCGACCTGGTCGGTGGTCAGGCGGCCTCCCACGTAAGGGGCGGCCTCCAGGACACGGACCGTCACCCCCGCGCTGGTGAGGTGATGAGCCGCCGCCAGACCTGCGATTCCGGCTCCGATGATGACGACGTCCGCCTGATGCGCGGTCGCCTGATGTGCGGTCGCGTGGTGCGCGGTGCTGATCACGTGCCCCTCCCCGACGTCGGAATGCCCGAGTTCCGGTCGAGAGTAGGAAGGGAAAGGGCGCGCGGCGGACGCGCGTGGGCGGGGGCATCGATGCAATGGGGGCGCGGGGCCGCCGACGCACGGGCGGAATCCGGTGGGGCGCGCGGGCGGATACGGGTGGAAGGGCGCCGCCCGGGCCCCCGCCGGGCGACCGGTCAGCGCAACGCCGCGCGGATCGATTCGTCGATCGTCGGGAACGCGAACCGGAAGCCGGACTCCAGCAGGCGGGTCGGCAGCACGCGCTGGCTGCCGATCACGTCCTCCGCGAAGTCGCCCAGCGCCACCCGCAGCGCCGCCGCCGGGACCGGGAAGAGGGTCGGCCGGCGCAGGACCCGGCCCATCGCCGCCGTGACCTCACGGTTCGTCACCGGTGAGGGCGCCGTCAGGTTCACCGGGCCTTCCAGCGAGTCCGTGTCGATCAGGTGCCGCAGCGCCGCCACCTCGTCGTGCAGCGCGATGAAGCTCCAGTACTGCCGTCCTGATCCGAGCCGTCCGCCCAGGCCCGCCCGGAAGATCGGGAAGAGCCGCCCCCAGGCACCGCCCTCGCGCGAGACCACGAGACCCGTGCGGGCGAACACCGTACGCACGCCCGCCTCCTCGGCCGCCAGGGCCGCCTCCTCCCACTCCACGGTGAGTGAGGGGAGGAAACCGTCGCCGGGGGGCGTGCTCTCGTCGACCGCGTGGTCCCCGGTCTCACCGTAGAACCCGATGGCGGATCCGGACACCAGGACCCGGGGCGGCACGTCGAGCGAGGCGACGGCCTCCGCGATCGCCGCCGTACCGAGCAGCCGGCTGTCCCGGATCTCCTTCTTGTACGCCTCCGTCCAGCGGCGGTCGCCCACCCCCGCGCCCGCGAGGTGGACGACCGCCTCGCAGCCACGGAGACCGTCGGTGTCGACGTACTGGCGCATGGGGTCCCACTGGACCTCGTCGGCGCCCCGGGCGGGGTGCCGCACGAGGCGGCGCACCTCATGGCCGTCCGCGCGCAGGGAGCGTACAAGAGCCGTACCGATGAGCCCGGTGGAGCCGGTGACCGCGATCCTCATGGCCCCATCCTGCCCCTGGAAGGGCTCGTGGCACAGTTGCGCCATGTCCGAATCGCGCATACGTCCCGCCGTCCACTCCGACGCAGCCGTCCTGGCCGAACTGGACCACCGGACATGGTCGCCGCTGCACGCGGTGACGCCGAAGCCGCAGCCGCCCTACGATCCGTTCTTCGACGCCCGGCACCGGCCCGAGGAGTACCTGGTCGCCGAGGCCGACGGTCCCGGCGGGGAGGACCTGGTCGTCGGGTACATCCGGGTGGCCCGGCCCACGTCACTCGCGAGCAACGCGCACGTACGGCAGATACAGGGCCTGGTCGTCCACCCCGAGGCGCGCGGGCGCGGCATCGCCCGGGCGCTGCTGCGCGCCGCCGCCCTGCACGCGTGCAACCAGGGCGCGCGGCGGCTGACCCTGCGGGTCCTGGGGCACAACGCCCCGGCCCGCGCGCTCTACGAGGCGGAGGGGTACGTCGTCGAGGGCGTCCTGCCCGGGGAGTTCCACCTGGACGGGCGGTACGTCGACGACGTGTTCATGGCGATCTCGCTGACGCCCTGAGCCCACGGGGCCGCCGCGAGAACACGCGGCCGCCCTGAGCCCGTTGGGCCGGAGGGAGGGCTCCGCCGAGCCGGACAGCCCTATTCGGCCCCGAAGCGCTCCCAGAGCCCGGGGAACCGCTCCGCCAGCGCCGCGTCGTTCTCCAGGTCCAGCAAGGCCCCCTCCGGGTCCGCCGGCTGCGGCGCGATCCCGAGGTCGGGCGGCACGGCGCCGGTGAGCTGCTCGTACGCCTCGTCCGCCGCGTACCCCAGCTCCTCGCCGTCCCCGTCGAGGTCCTCGTCGAAGTGGTCCAGCAGCTCGGCCAGGCTGTCCGGGTCGTGCAGCGCGCCCTCGAAGATCTCGCGGCCCTGTCCGATGAGCCAGCAGCGGAAGTAGTCGAAGGCGTCGTCGCTCGCCCCGCCGAGCAGCACGACGGCGGCGCCCCACAGATCCCAGCGGTACGCGCGGTTGTACCGGGCCTCGAAGTGGCGCCCGAAGTCCAGGACGGAATCGGGGTCGAGCCGCATCAGCCGCTCGACCAGCAGATCGGCATGGTCCTCGGGGTCGCCCTCGGCGGCCTCGCGGGTGCTGTCGATGATCTCCCAGAACTCCGTCTCGTCCATCACGGGTCCAGCATCGTGGTTGCCGGGGGGCGGCGCACGCGGAGCCGCCGCATACCGGTCAGAGGCCCGACCGAGGTCGGACGGGCAACGGGCGCCCTCTTTTTTCTACTCGGTTGATACATCCGGGTCATGTCCGGGACGAGGTACGACATCGGTGAGGGGCGGCGACGAAGGCCAGTCCCGCCCTGCCCGAGGGGACTGCGGAAGCGATCCGTGCCGGGGCCGGCAAGCGGGAGCTCTCCGCGTTCATCGCGGAGACTGTCGAGCGTGAGCCGCGCGGTCAGGTGCTTGCGGCGGCCGGTCCGCCTCGTTGCCGTGTGAGCGGGTCGGCCCCTCCCGCCGCGACTTCATGACGAGGAGGGCGCCGAGCCCGTCACACGCGGGGGAGCCCCTGTCGCCAGGCGACAGGGGCTCCCGATGTGCGTTCCGCGGGTCAGAGACCGTAGCGCTCGCGGGCCTCCAGGACCCGCGCCGGCTTGACCTCGCCACGGCGGGCGAGCTGCGCCAGCGCCGCGACCACGATCGACTGCGCGTCCACGCCGAAGTAGCGGCGGGCCGCCTCACGGGTGTCGGAGAGGCCGAAGCCGTCCGTACCGAGCGAGGTGTAGTCCTGCTCGACCCACTGGCTGATCTGGTCCGGGACCTGACGCATCCAGTCGCTGACCGCGAGCACCGGGCCCGGCGCACCGGACAGCGCGCGGGTCACGTACGGCACCCGCTCCTCGCCGCGCAGCAGCGCCTCGTCCGCCTCCAGCGCGTCCCGGCGCAGCTCGCCCCAGGACGTGGCGGACCAGACGTCGGCGGTGACTCCCCAGTCGGCGGCGAGCAGTTCCTGCGCCTCCAGGGCCCAGTGGATCGCCGTACCGGACGCCAGAAGCTGGGTGCGGGGGGCGTCGGGCGCCGCCGGGGTGCCCTCCTTGAAGCGGTACAGGCCCTTGAGGATGCCCTCCTCGATGCCTTCCGGCATCGCGGGCTGCGGCTTCGGTTCGTTGTAGACCGTCAGGTAGTAGAAGACGTTCTCGTTCTGAGCCGGGTCGGAGTGGCCGTACATCCGGCGCAGACCGTCCTTGACGATGACCGCGATCTCGTACGCGAAGGCCGGGTCGTAGTTCAGCGCGGCCGGGTTCGTGGACGCGATGAGGTGCGAGTGGCCGTCGGCGTGCTGGAGGCCCTCACCCGTCAGGGTCGTACGGCCCGCCGTGGCGCCGACGATGAAGCCCTTGCCGAGCTGGTCGGCGAGCTGCCACATCTGGTCGCCCGTGCGCTGCCAGCCGAACATCGAGTAGAAGATGTAGAACGGGATCATCGTCTCGCCGTGCGTCGCGTACGACGTCGCCGCGGCGATGAAGTCGGCCATGGAACCGGCCTCGGTGATCCCCTCGTTGAGGATCTGGCCGTCCTTGGCTTCCTTGTAGTACATGATCTGGTCGCGGTCGACCGGGTCGTACGTCTGGCCGAGCGGCGAGTAGATGCCGGCCGACGGGAAGAGCGCCTCCATACCGAAGGTGCGGGCCTCGTCCGGGACGATGGGGACCCAGCGCTTGCCGGTCTCCTTGTCCCGCATCAGGTCCTTCATCAGGCGGACGAACGCCATGGTCGTCGCCACCGACTGGGTGCCGGAGCCCTTGTAGACCGCCTGGAACGGCTTCTCGGACTGCTCGGGCAGCGCCACGGTGTGCACCCGGCGGGCCGGGGCGGGACCGCCCAGTTCCGCGCGGCGCTCCTGGAGGTAGCGGACCTCGGGGGAGTCGGCGCCGGGGTGCATGTACGGCACCAGGCTCTCGTCCAGCTTGGAGTCCGGTATGGGCAGCTCCAGCAGGTCGCGCATGGTGCGGAACTGCTCGCCGGAGAGCTTCTTCATCTGGTGGTTGGCGTTGCGCGACTCGAAGCCGGCGCCGAGCGTGTAGCCCTTCACCGTCTGCGCGAGGATCACGGTCGGCGCGCCCTTGTGGGCCAGCGCCGCGCGGTAGGCCGCGTACACCTTGCGGGCCTCGTGGCCGCCGCGCGAGGTGAAGAAGCACTCGGCGATCTTCGCGTCGGGCAGCAGCTTCGCGAGCTCGACGAGGGCCGGCTCGGCACCGAAGAAGTGCTCGCGGATGTAGGCCACGTCGCGGGTCGCGTACGTCTGGAACTGCGCGTCCGGAACCTGGCGCAGCCGGCGTACCAGCGCGCCCGTGGTGTCCAGGGCGAGCAGCTCGTCCCAGGCGGAGCCCCACAGCGACTTGACGACGTTCCAGCCGGCGCCGCGGAACTGGGCCTCCAGCTCCTGCACGATCTTGAAGTTGGCGCGGACCGGACCGTCGAGGCGCTGCAGATTGCAGTTGATGACGAAGGTCAGGTTGTCCAGGCCCTCACGGGAGGCGAGGGCGAGGGCCGCGGTCGACTCGGGCTCGTCCATCTCGCCGTCACCGAGGAACGCCCACACGTGCGAGGCGGAGGTGTCCTTGATGCCGCGGTTGGTCAGGTAGCGGTTGAAGCGCGCCTGGTAGATCGCGGAGAGCGGGCCGAGGCCCATGGAGACGGTGGGGAACTCCCACAGCCAGGGCAGCCGGCGCGGGTGCGGGTACGAGGGCAGGCCCTTGCCGCCCGCCTCCTGGCGAAAGTTGTCCAGGTCGGCCTCGGACAGCCGGCCGTCGAGGAAGGCGCGGGCGTAGATGCCGGGGGAGGCGTGGCCCTGGATGTAGAGCTGGTCGCCGGAGCCGTCCCCCTCCTTGCCGCGGAAGAAGTGGTTGAAGCCGGTCTCGTACAGCCAGGCCGCCGACGCGAAGGTGGCGATGTGGCCGCCGACGCCGAGGCGGGCGCCCCGGGTGACCATCGCGGCCGCGTTCCAGCGGTTCCAGGCGGTGATCCGGGACTCCATCGCCTCGTCGCCGTCGAAGGCGGGCTCGGCGGCGGTGGGGATGGTGTTCACATAGTCGGTTTCCAACAGCGCGGGCACCGGAACCCCGGCGGTGCCGGCGTGCTGGAGGGTGCGGCGCATCAGATACGCGGCGCGGTGGGGACCGGCGTGCTCGGTGACGGCGTCCAGGGAGGCCGCCCATTCGGCGGTCTCCTCGGTGTCACGGTCCGGGAGCTGGTCCAGCTCGCTCGGAAGCTTGCCTACGGGGTCGGGCATGGTCGCCGCCTTCCGGACAGGAGGGGGGTGGAGAAAAGCCTTGTCTGGCAGGACAGGGCGACGGGCTGGGTGCAGCCCTCGTCGACTGTAGAGCGCTGATCGATGATCGATCAAAGTATGAACGGTAAAACTTCGCGATCTGAACGAATTGGCATTCCGTGCCGCGGGAAAAGGCACCGAGTGACTGGTTGTTTATCGTGATCAATCGCGATAAAAGGGGTGAATCGGTCGCGAGGGTCTATCAGGCGCGCGGTGCGCATCCGAGGACGTGATTCTTCACCAGCGCGCCGATGAGCGGGTCCCGTCTGCGGAACGCCTCGACCAGCTCCTCGTGCTCCTCCGCGTACGACTTCTGCACGGTCCCCAGCCAGCGGATCGACAGCGCGGTGAACACCTCGATCCCCAGGCCCTCCCAGGTGTGCAGCAGCACGCTGTTGCCGGCCGCCCGCACCAGCTCCCGGTGGAAGGCCACGGTGTGCCGGACCTGCCCCGTTCCGTCGGTTCTTCGGTCGGCCTCGTACAGCGCCGTCACATGCGGCTCCAGCGCCGAGCAGTCCAGGGCCAGCCGCTCGGCGGCCAGTTCCGCCGCGATCTGCTCCAGACCGGCCCGTACCGGATAGCTCTCCTCCAGATCGGCCGCGGTCAGACTCCGGACCCGTACGCCCTTGTTGGGCGCCGACTCGATCAGCCGCAGGCTCTCCAGCTCGCGCAGCGCCTCGCGTACGGGCGTCTGGCTGACCTGGAGCTCGGTCGCGATCCGCCGCTCGACGATCCGCTCGCCCGGCTTCCATCGCCCGCTGACGATCCCTTCCACGATGTGCTCGCGGATCTGTTCGCGCAGCGAGTGGATGACGGGCGGGGTCATGAAGCGCTCCTCGTGGGGCAACGGGCGATGCGTAGACCATACGGCGGCGCCCCCGTCCGGAGAGGTCCGGACGGGGGCGCCATTGCCTTGCGGGGTGCTTCAGGGGCGCACAAGGGCCCTTACAGGCCGAGCTCGACCTCGAACTCGCCGGCTTCGAGGATCGCCTTGACAGCCGTCAGGTAACGGGCGGCGTCGGCGCCGTCCACCAGACGGTGGTCGTAGGAGAGCGCCACGTACGTCATGTCGCGGATGGCGATGGTCTCGCCCAGCTCCGGGTGGTTGATGACCACCGGGCGCTTGACGGTGGCACCGATACCCAGGATCGCGACCTGGTTCGGGGGCACGATGATCGTGTCGAACAGCGCGCCGCGCGAACCGGTGTTGCTGATGGTGAAGGTCGCGCCGGCCAGGTCGTCCGGCGTGATCTTGCTGGCGCGGACAGCCGCCGCCAGCTCCGCGGTCTTCTTGGAGATACCGGCGATGTTCAGGTCGCCCGCACCCTTGATGACCGGGGTCATCAGACCCTTCTCGGAGTCCACGGCGATGCCAATGTTCTCCGAGTCGAAGTACGTGATCGTGCCTTCGTCCTCGTTGATCCGGGCGTTGATGACCGGGTGGGCCTTCAGCGCCTGGGCCGCCGCCTTGACGAAGAACGGCATCGGGGAGAGCTTGACACCCTCACGGGCGGCGAAGGACTCCTTGGCCTTGGCCCGCAGACGCATCAGCTTGGTGATGTCCACCTCGACCACGGAGGTCAGCTGCGCCTGCGTGTGCAGCGCCTTCATCATGTTCTCGCCGATGACCTTGCGCATGCGGGTCATCTTGACGGTCTGACCGCGCAGCGGCGACGTCTCCAGCTTCGGCGCCCGCGCGGCGGCGGGAGCGGCGGCCGGGGCCGGGGCCTGAGCGGCTGCCGCCGCGGCCTTGGCGGCCTCGGCGGCGGAGATGACGTCCTGCTTGCGGATGCGGCCGCCGACGCCGGTGCCGTTGACGGCGCCCAGGTCGACACCGTTCTCGGCGGCGAGCTTGCGCACCAGCGGCGTGACGTACGCGCCGTCGTCACCGGACGTCGCGGCGGGAGCCGGAGCCGGAGCGGCGGGCTGGACCGGCGCGGGGGCCGGAGCCTGCGCGACGGGGGCCGGGGCCGGGGCGGCCGGAGCCGGGGCCGGGGCGGCGGGCTGGACCGGCGCGGGGGCCGGGGCGGCCGGTGCCGGAGCGGCCTTCGGGGCCTCCTGCACCGGGGCGGGCGCTGGAGCGGCGGGGGCGGCGGCCTGGGCCGGAGCCGCACCGGGAGCACCGATGACGGCGAGCTTGGCGCCGACCTCGGCGGTCTCGTCCTCGGCGACCACGATCGCCAGCAGCACGCCGGAGACGGGCGCGGGGATCTCGGTGTCCACCTTGTCGGTGGAGACCTCCAGCAGCGGCTCGTCGGCCTCGACCGACTCGCCGACCTCCTTCAGCCAGCGGGTGACGGTGCCCTCCGTGACGCTCTCACCGAGCGCCGGCAGGACCACGTCGGTGCCCTCGGCCGAACCGCCGCCGGCCGCCGCCTCGGCGCTGGGCGCCGGAGCCGGGGCCGCGGCCTCGGCGGACGGGGTGGTCTCGGGCGCCGGGGCGGGAGCCGCCGGGGCTTCCTGCGCCGGGGCCGGAGCGGCCTCGGGGGCGCCCGTGCCGTCGTCGATGATGGCCAGCTCGGCGCCGACCTCGACGGTCTCGTCCTCGGCGACCTTGATGGACGCCAGCACACCCGCGACGGGGGCCGGGATCTCGGTGTCGACCTTGTCGGTGGAGACCTCGAGCAGCGGCTCGTCGACCTCGACGCGCTCACCCTCGGCCTTCAGCCAGCGGGTGACAGTGCCCTCGGTGACGCTCTCGCCGAGCGCCGGCAGGGTTACGGAAACCGCCATGGTTTCAGTTGCTCCTAACAAAAGTGCGGTAGTGGTCGGTCGCGCCCGGGACTGGATCAGTCGTGGGAGTGGAGGGGCTTGCCGGCCAGGGCCAGGTGGGCCTCGCCGAGAGCCTCGTTCTGGGTCGGGTGCGCGTGGATGAGCTGCGCGACCTCGGCAGGCAGAGCCTCCCAGTTGTAGATCAGCTGAGCTTCGCCGACCTGCTCGCCCATACGGTCGCCGACCATGTGGACGCCGACCACGGCGCCGTCCTTGACCTGGACGAGCTTGATCTCGCCCGTGGTCTTGAGGATCTTGCTCTTGCCGTTGCCCGCCAGGTTGTACTTCAGCGCGACGACCTTGTCCGCGCCGTAGATCTCCTTGGCCTTGGCCTCGGTGATGCCGACGGAGGCGACCTCGGGGTGGCAGTACGTCACCCGGGGCACACCGTCGTAGTCGATCGGAACGGTCTTGAGACCGGCCAGCCGCTCGGCGACGAGGATGCCCTCGGCGAAGCCGACGTGCGCGAGCTGGAGGGTCGGGACGAGGTCGCCGACCGCCGAGATCGTCTCCACGTTGGTCCGCATGTACTCGTCGACCAGGACGTAACCGCGGTCCATCGCGACACCCTGCTCCTCGTAACCGAGGCCCTGCGAGACCGGGCCGCGGCCGATGGCGACCAGCAGCACCTCCGCCTCGAAGGTCTTGCCGTCGGCCAGCGTGACGCGGATGCCGTCCGGGGTGTACTCGGCCTTCTCGAAGAACGTGCCGAGGTTGAACTTGATGCCGCGCTTGCGGAAAGCGCGCTCAAGAAGCTTGGAGCTGTTCTCGTCCTCGACCGGGACGAGGTGCTTGAGGCCCTCGACGACCGTGACATCGGTGCCGAAGGACTTCCACGCCGAGGCGAACTCGACGCCGATGACGCCGCCGCCCAGGATGATCGCGGACTGCGGGACGCGGTTCAGCGTCAGCGCGTGGTCCGAGGAGATGATCCGCTCGCCGTCGATGATCAGGCCCGGCAGCGACTTCGGCACGGAGCCGGTCGCGAGCAGGACATGGCGGCCCTGCACGCGCCGGCCGTTCACGTCGACGGAGGTGGGGGACGAGAGCCGGCCCTCACCCTCGATGTAGGTCACCTTGCGGGAGGCGACCAGCCCCTGCAGGCCCTTGTACAGGCCCGCGACCACGTCGTCCTTGTACTTGTGGACGCCCGCGATGTCGATGCCCTCGAAGGTGGCCTTGACACCGAACTGCTCGCTCTCGCGCGCCTGATCGGCGATCTCGCCGGCGTGCAGCAGGGCCTTCGTCGGGATGCAGCCGTTGTGCAGGCAGGTGCCGCCGAGCTTGTTCTTCTCGATCAGGGCGACGTCCAGGCCCAGCTGCGCTCCGCGCAGCGCCGCGGCGTAACCGCCGCTACCGCCGCCGAGGATCACTAGGTCGAAAACGGTGCTGGCGTCGTTCGCCACGTCACGTCCTCCATGCATGTGCGCCGGGCGCGGTCTGCGATGACCGGGCGGCGGCTGGTGTTCGGCCGCTGTTTCGTCGGCCCTGTGGTGGGGGCCCTGTCCTGCCGAGAACCCATCTTCGCACTTGTTGATGGGAAGCGGGACGCGGGGCCGGGGTGTGAGACGTACGACGGCCAACCCTAAAGGGCTACCGCTGCATACAAATGTACGCATTTCATTGAGGGCGAAATTCTGGGCTCCCGCCCCGGGGACGGCCCGGACCCATGTCCGGGAACGGGCCGTCCCCGGGGCACGCGGCCCCGGGGACGGCCCGTGGCCGTGACCTGTCGGACAGGGTCAGCCGAGGTCGCCGTCGGCCGTGCGCTCCGCCAGCTTCAGCAGGGTGCGGATCGAGGAGCCGGTGCCGCCCTTGGGGGTGTAGCCGTACGGCGCACCCTCGTGGAAGGCCGGGCCCGCGATGTCGAGGTGGGCCCAGGTGATGCCCTCGCCGACGAACTCCTTCAGGAAGAGACCGGCGACCAGGCCGCCGCCCATCCGCTCACCCATGTTGGCCATGTCGGCGGTGGGGGAGTCCATGCCCTTGCGCAGGTCGGCGGGGAGCGGCATCGGCCAGGACGCCTCACCGACCTCCTCGGCGATCCCGTGGATGGCCGTGCGGAACGCGTCGTCGTTCGCCATGATGCCGAACGTGCGGTTGCCGAGCGCCAGGACCATCGCACCGGTCAGGGTCGCCACGTCGACGATCGCGTCCGGGTTCTCCTCGGAAGCGCGGGTCAGCGCGTCCGCGAGGACGAGCCGGCCCTCGGCGTCGGTGTTGAGCACCTCGACGGTCTTGCCGCTGTACATGCGCAGGACGTCACCCGGGCGGGTGGCGGAGCCGGACGGCATGTTCTCCGCCAGGGCGAGCCAGCCGGTGACGTTGACGCGCAGGCCGAGACGGGCCGCCGAGATCACCGCGGCGAACACCGAGGCGGCGCCCGCCATGTCGCACTTCATGGTCTCGTTGTGACCGGCCGGCTTCAGCGAGATGCCGCCCGAGTCGTAGGTGATGCCCTTGCCGACGAGGGCGAGGGTCTTCTCCGCCTTGGGGTGCGTGTAGGAGAGCTTCACCAGGCGCGGCGGGTTGGCCGAGCCCTGGCCCACGCCGAGGATGCCGCCGAAGCCGCCCTTGGCGAGCGCCTTCTCGTCGAGCACCTGGACCTTGACGCCGTGCTCCTTGCCGGCGGCGGTGGCCACGGCGGCGAAGGCCTCGGGGGTGAGGTCGTTCGGCGGGGTGTTGACCAGGTCGCGGGCGCGGTTGACCTCTTCGGTCAGCGCGATCGCGCGGTCGGCCGCGGCCTTGTGGGCCTTGTCGCGCGCCTTGGCGCCGAGCACGGCGACCTCGGCGAGCGGCAGCTTCGGGCCCTTGTCGCCCTTCTTCGCGGCCTTCTCGCCGCCCTGGTACGCGGTGAAGGCGTACGCGCCGAGCAGAGCGCCCTCGGCGATCGCCTCGACGTCCTCGGCCGCCTCGATCGGCAGCGCGAACGCGGCCTTCTTGCTGCCCGACAGGGCGCGCGCGGCGGTACCGGCGGCACGGCGCAGCGCCTCGGAGTCGTACGCCTCGTCCTTGGCCGGGACCGCACCGAGGCCGATCGCGAGGACGACCGGGGTCTTCAGACCGGACGGCGCGGGCAGCTTGGTCACCTCGCCCTCGGCACCGGAGGCGCCCAGGGTCTCCAGGATGGCGGCGAGCTTTCCGTCGAACGCCTTGTCCACGGCCTCGGCGCCCGGCGCCACAACAGGGCCCCTGGAGCCCTTCGCGACACCGACGACGATCGCGTCGGCGCGCAGCGTCGCCGCGCCGGCAGTGCTGAGAGTGAGAGCAGTCACGGTGGTGAAATCTCGCTTCCGTTGAGTTTCTTGGGGGTCGATGGGTGGGCCGACCGGGCCCGCCGCGTCGTCATCCGGCCCGAGCCGCGGCGGGAAAGAGCCTACGCTCGGTAATGGCCGTCGCCCACAGCGGCGGCCGCCCACCGGTCCCGGCCGCTGATGGCACGGGTTCGACCCACCGGGGGAGCGACGGGTTGCCCGCCGGCCCGTCACGAAAGGTGAAGGAGGCGAATCTCCTTGGCCCTGGCCCTTGTTGGCGGAGCCGTCAGCCCAGTGTCATGACGACCAGCGACGCGGTCGCCGCCGTCTCGGCGAGGGCTCCGAAGACATCGCCGGTGACCCCGCCGAAGCGTCGTACCCCATGGTGCAGCAGAGCGTGCGCGGCGGCCAGGCCGGCCAGCACCGCCGCCGCCTGCCGCACGGCCCCGGAGAGCCCGAAGAGCGCGCCCGCCGCCGCGCAGCCGGCGGTGACCAGCAGCGCCGCGAGGACCGCGGCCCGCACCGGCACCGTGCCCGCGACCGCCGCTCCCAGCCCCTCGGGGCGGGCCGGTGGTACGCCCGCGCGGCTGGCGAGGGTCAGCGCGAGGCGGGCCGTGACCCCGGCGGCCACCACCGCCACGGCGCCGCGCGCCCAGCCCTGGCCGTACAACTCGCAGACCGCCGCGACCTGCGCCAGCAGCACCAGCAGCAGCGTGATCACGCCGAAGGGGCCGATGTCCGACCGCTTCATGATCCGCAGCGCGTCCTCGGCCGGTCTGCCACTGCCGAGACCGTCCGCCGTGTCGGCGAGACCGTCGAGGTGCAGGCCACGGGTGAGGACGGCCGGTACGGCGACCGTGGCCACCGCGGCGAGCAGGGGCGCCGACCCGGCGAACAGCAGCAGGGCGCCGACGGCCGCCGCGCACAGGCCCACGGCCAGGCCCGCGGCCGGCGCGCTCAGCATCCCGGCGCGGGCGGCCGCGCGGTCCCAGCGGGCCACCCGGACCGGGAACACGGTGAGGGTGCCGAAGGCGAAACGCAGGCCGTCGGCGAGCGTGCTGTGCGCGGGGCGTGCGGTGCCGGCCGTCTCCGTGTCCGCCGGTATGTCGTCCGGGGTGCCGTCCATGGGGGTCATCGCGCGAAGAGTAGCCCGGGCAGCGGCCCCGAACGGGCGGGCAAAGACGCTAAATTGCGCATACCTCACCATTCGGAAGCAGGTGGCATGGGTCACTGGTTTCAGCGGAACATCATCGAGCCGGGCAAGCTCCCCACCTTGCTCGCGCTCGCCACCTTCGTGCTGACCTTCCTGCTGACCCGTACGGTCACCCGGCTCATCCGGGCCGGGAAGGGCCCCTTCCGGGACGTCTCGCCGGGTGGTCTGCACATCCACCACGCCGTGCCCGGTGTGGTGCTGACCGTGGTCGGCGGCTTCGGCGCGGTCAGCACCGGTACGCACGGCATCGCCGCGTCCGTCTGCGCGGTCGTCTTCGGTCTCGGCGCCGGTCTGGTGCTCGACGAGTTCGCGCTGATCGTCCATCTCCACGACGTCTACTGGACCGAGCAGGGCCGCCGGAGCGTCGAGGTCGTGATCCTCGCCGCCGCCCTCGCCCTGCTGGTGCTCAGCGGCTTCTCGCCGCTCGACGTCAACTCCCTGACCCCGGATCAGGAACAGGGCCGCGGCACGGCGATCGTGACGCTCGTGGTCAACTTCGGCTTCGTGCTCATCACCCTCGTCAAGGGCAAACCGCGCATGGCACTGGTCGGCGTGCTCGTGCCCTTCGTCGCGCTCATCGGCGCGTTCCGGCTGGCCCGGCCGGGCTCCCCGTGGGCCCGGCGCTTCTACCGCGCGCGGCCCAAGGCGCGCGCGAAGGGCGCGCTGCGCGCCTACCACCGCGATGCCCGCTGGGCCGGTCCGCGCCGCCGGGTCCAGGACTGGATCGGCGGAGCCCCCGACGAACCGGAGCGGCCGGGGCGGCTGCCGCGCTGACACCGCCGGCCCGCGCGGCCGGTCGCTTCCGGGGGCCCGGACCGTCGACCGGACCGTCGACCGGACCGTCGACCGGGCCGGTGGCCCGCGCCGGTGACGTCAGTTCGTGCTGCTCTCCGCGTCCCGCGTCCCCGCCCCGTCGTCCTCCGACGGATCCACGACGGGCTGTTCCACCGCTTCCTGCTCCGCGGGTACGTCCTGCTCCCCGGGCCCGTCCGGCTGCTCCGACACGTCCGGCAACACGTCCGGCTGCTCGGGCAGTTCCGCGGCGAGGGCGGCCGCGGCCCGGACGAGCGGAAGCGCCAGCAGCGCCCCGGCGCCTTCCCCGACCGTCACCCCGTGGTCCAGCAGCGCGTGCAGCGCCATCCGGTCCAGCGCCTTCGCCTGCGCGGGCTCGCCGCTCACATGGCCCGCCAGCCACCAGTCCGGCGCCCGGAACGCGGCACGCTGGCCGACCAGCGCACAGGCCGACGAGACCACACCGTCCAGGATCACCGGCATCCGCCGTACCGCGCTCTGCAGCAGGAAACCCGTGATCGCGGCCAGATCCGCGCCGCCGACCGCCGCCAGCAGCTCCACCTGGTCGCCGAGGACGGGCCGCGCCCGGCGCAACGCGTCGCGGATGGCCGCGCACTTGCGCATCCACGCCAGATCGTCGATCCCCGCCCCGCCCCGCCCGGTGACCACCGACGCGTCCGTGCCGCACAGCGCGGCGATCAGGGTCGACGCGGCGGTCGTGCCGCCGACGCTCAGGTCTCCGAGGACGACCAGGTCCGTGCCGGAGTCCGCCTCCTCGTCGGCGATCGCCATGCCGAGCCGTACGGCCCGCTCGGCCTCCTCGACCGTCAGCGCGTCCTCGATGTCGATCCGTCCGCTGCCGCGCCGCACCCGGTGGCGTACGACCTCGTCGGGCAGCAGCTCCGGGTCGCAGTCCAGCCCGGCGTCGATGATCCGTACCGGCACCCCGGCCAGCCGGGCCAGTACGGCGACGGGGCTCGTGCCCTCCAGCACGGCGCGGACCAGCTGGTGCGCGCCGCCGGCGGGACGGCCCGACACATCGAGAGCCGCCACCCCGTGATCCCCGGCGAACAGCACCACGCGCGGCTGCCGTACGGCCTTGACGGGTACGGAGCCCTGTGCGGCGGCCAGCCACTCGCCCAGTTCGTCGAGGCGCCCGAGAGCCCCGGGCGGCACGGACAGCCGCTCCCGGCGTTCCTCGGCGTCCCGTCGCATACCGCCGTCGGGGCGCTCGATCAGGTCGGAGAAGTCATCGAGATTCAGCGCGCTCATTCGCCGAACAGTACCGGCAGTGCCCCCGGCACCGGCCGCTGCCCGGCCCGCCGCCCGGCCCGCTGACCGGGGCTCAGCCGCGCAGCGCCAGCGCCTGGCCCGCGACGACCAGCAGGACGTGCTCGCACTCGGCGGCGACGGACGCGTTCAGCCGGCCCAGCTCGTCGCGGAAGCGGCGGCCGGACACCGTCGCGGGGACCACGCCCGAGCCCACATCGTTCGTCACCGCGACGACCGTGCGCCCGGTCTCCCGTACGGCCAGCGTCAGCTCCGCCGTCCGCTCGCGCAGCGCCTTCTCGCCGCCCGCCGCCCAGGCCGCGTCGTCCCAGGCGTTCACCCGGTCCATGGCGTCCGTCAGCCACAGCGACAGGCAGTCGATCAGCAGCGGCGGCCCGTCGTCCGCGAGCAGCGGTACGAGATCGCACGTCTCGGCCGTTCGCCAGGAGCCGGGCCGCCGCTCGCGGTGCGCGCGTACCCGGGCGTCCCACTCCTGGTCGCCGGTACGGCTGCCGCCCGTCGCCACGTACAGCACCCCGGGGAACGCGGTCAGCCGCCGCTCGGCCTCCCAGGACTTGCCCGAACGCGCCCCGCCCGTCACCAGCGTGCGCCGTGGCACCAGCGGTACGGGGTGGTACGCGCCGACCGTCAGCGTCGTCCCGTCCGGGACGGCCCGCGCGCCCGCCGCCGCGAGCCGCCGGTCCAGCTCGGCCCCGGGCGGCACGTCGTGGTCGAGATGCACGGCGACGACATCGGTCGCGGGCCCGATCAGCCCGGCCGCCCGCAGCCGCGCCACCGCGTCGGGCCGCCCCGTGACGTCGGCCGCCACCATGTCGTACGGGGCGGGGGCCGCCCGGCCGTTGCCGTCGGGCAGCCCTGCGGGGGCACCGCCCGGCGGCAGATAGAGCAGCCGCTCGCCGCCGGGGGCCGTCACCTCGTACCCCGTGCCCGGCGAGTCCATCGCCACCGCCCGCACCCGGTGGCCGCTGAGCAGCGTCAGCACCCGCCCGTCCGCCACCCGGCCCGCCGTGGGCAGCCCGGCGGGCAGCTCCAGCGCCGGCCCGTCGTGCGGATGGGTGAGCAGGACCTGCCGT
The DNA here is from genome assembly GCF_044454085.1 of Streptomyces sp. NPDC051569. Taxonomy (NCBI): domain Bacteria; kingdom Bacillati; phylum Actinomycetota; class Actinomycetes; order Kitasatosporales; family Streptomycetaceae; genus Streptomyces; species Streptomyces sp. NPDC051569. The sequence continues at coordinate 217,983 of NZ_JBITDJ010000004.1, read as the reverse complement.
ACGCCCACGAGTGAGTGCCCGGCGCGAGCCGCCGCGAGCGCCGCCCCGGGGGTCAGATCGAGCAGCAGGACACCGTCCGCGAGCAGGGCGGTCGCGGCACGGGTCCGCTCACCACGGGCGGTCGCGCAGGCGGCGCAGGGGCAGTCGGGGCGGGGGAGCCCGGCGGGGGCTCCGGTGCCGAGCAGAGTCAGTTCCACGAAGATGATCCTCCCGTGTCACCGCATACGGTGCGCGCCCGGCTACGCTGCGGGCAGGAAACTGACGCAGTTCGGCGGGACCCGGGAGGCGCACATGGCGTGGACGTGGCGATTCGAGAAGAGCGACGGAACGGAAGTCCCGCCGGCGGTGGAGCCGGAGGAGTTCACCACGCAGGGCGACGCCGAGTCATGGATCGGTGAGGCGTGGAAGGAGCTCCTGGAAGGGGGCGCGGACCAGGTGGCGCTGTTCGAGGACAGTGCCAAGATCTACGGTCCGATGAGCCTGCACGCCGACCAGGCCTGACCATCCGTCCTGGCCGGCCCTGACCTCCGGCCCTGACCAGGGCCGGCCAGGACGGACCGGAAGCGCGAAGGCGCCCGCGGCACCCCCGGGTCCGCGGGCGCCCGCATGCCCGGGGCGCCCGCGTGCCGGTCGTCCGGCCGGTCGTCCGCATGTCCCTGTGTCCCTGTGTCCCGGTGTCGTTGGTCCCGGTGTCGGGCGGGGCACCGCCCCGGCGCCCTACATCTCGGCGAGCTTGACCGTCACCGTCTTCGTCGCACTGCCCCGTACGTAGGTCACCCGGACCTTCTGGCCCGGCTTGTCCGACGCCAGCTCCGCGGACAGCGTCTGGATCGTGGTGACGTCGGTGTCACCGACCTTGGTGATGATGTCCCCGGTCCTGATCCCCGCGCCCGCCGCCGGGCCGCCCTTCACGGCCTTGACGACCGCGACGCCGGCCGGCTGGAGGTCCCCGCCGAGGACGGTACGGCCGGTGATGCCGAGGGCCGCCCGGCCCGAGTCGGTGACCTTGCCGTTCTTGATGATCTGGTCGGCGACGTTCTTCACCATCGACACGGGGATCGCGAAGCCGATGCCGGGCGCGGCGCCGCCCTCCTGCTGGTCGGTCGCGGCCAGCGTCGGGATGCCGATCACCGCGCTGTTCAGGTTGACCAGCGCGCCCCCGCTGTTGCCCGGGTTGATGGCCGCCGAGGTCTGCACCATGTTGGCGATGGTGGCGCCCGTACCGCCGCCCGAGTCGCTCTCGGTGACGGTCCGGCCGACCGCCGAGACGATGCCCTGGGTGACACTGCTCGACAGGCCCAGCGGTGAGCCCATGGCCAGCACGATCTGACCGACCGCGACCTGCGACGTGTCACCGAAGACGGCGGGCTTCAGCCCTTTCGGGACACTGTCGAGCTTGATGACGGCGAGATCCTGCTGCGGGAAGCTGGAGACCAGCTTGGCGCTGAGCGGCTGCTCGCGGGTGGCGACCGTGACCCGGAAGGTCTTCTGCTTGCCGACCACATGGGCGTTGGTGACGATATGGCCCTGGTTGTCGTAGACGATGCCCGACCCCAGGCTGTCGCCGGTGTCGACCTGCACGACCGACGGCAGCACGTTCTTGATGACGGTCTCGTAGTCGGTCTGCAGGTCGTTCTGCACGCGCTCGACGGCGGCCACCTCGGCCGCCCGGTCGGCCGTGCCAGGCACGGCAGGCGTCGACAGGCCGGATCGCGACCCGCCGGAGCCGGAGCAGCCGCCGGCCAGGGCGACCGCGCATAGGGCGGCGGTCACGGGCAGCAGAAGTCGGCGCGCGCGGCGGTGAACGCGGTGAAGGGAAGCATCCATGTCCGGAGTATCCCTTTTGCCCCCCGTGGGCTGCCTGCGGTGCGCCGCCGATCAGGGGGCGGCGGCCGCGGTCCCGCCGCCTGCCGGGCGACACGGTCGGCCGGACCCTCACGGTCGGCCGGTTCGCCGCCGCCGGCCGCCGGGCACGCGGCCCGGCCGTCCACCCGGAACCTCGGAGCCGGTCGGGTGGCCTCTGAACAGGCGGCCGAAGGCCACCCGTTCAGGCTCTCAGCCGCGCACGCCGCACAGGTGCAGCAGGGCCGCGACCGATCGGTACGGATCGGTGCGCCCCGCCCGGTCCTCCGCCGCCAGCAGCCGCTCCAGCTCGTCGCCGGTCGGTGGCTCCGCGTCGGACGCGGCCACGTCCGTGAAGACGCGGACGCCGTACCAGGCGTGCAGCGGCGCGGCGATGCCGGCCAGCGTCGCGGTGAGTGCGTCCAGCCGGTCCGCGCGGACCGGCAGGCCGAGCCGGTTGGTGTAGGTATCCGTCTCGAAGGCCTCCAGCGCACCCGCCCAGTCCCCGGACAGGCCCGGCCGCAGGGCCAGCGTGTCCGCGTTCCGTACGAGCAGGGACAGCAGGCCGCCCGGCGCCAGCATCCTGGCGAGGCCCGCGAGCATCGCGTCCGGCTCGGGCACGTGCATCAGAACGCCGTGGCAGAGGACCACGTCGAAACTGCCCGGCAGGAAGTGCGCGCCGGTCTCCGGACCGTCGCCCTCGACCAGCCGGACGCGCTCCCGTATACCGGCCGGTTCGCCGTCCAGCACCTCGCGGACGGCGGACAGCGTCGCCGCGTCGGACTCCAGGCCGGTCACCGTGTGCCCGGCCCGCGCCAGCCGCAGGTACTGGGCGTCCCGCCCCATCCCCACGTCCAGCACACGCAGCCGCTGCCCGACCGGGAACCGTGCCGTTATCTGCTCGTCTAGCTGGCGCGCGACCAGCTCACGCCGGACGGTGCCACGCAGTCCGCTCAGGGCCGCTCTCCGCGCTTGACCTGCGGCTTGGGCAGGCGCAGGCGGCGGATCTGGAGGGTACGCATCAGGCCGTAGGGCACGGCGCCGCGCTTGGGGGTGTCCGGGAAGCGCGCGGCCAGCTCCTTGCGCAGCCGGATCCAGAGAACGACCGAGTCGAGCACGATCAGGACCATGAGGCCGACCCAGATCAGGAGCGCGATGTTCTGGATCGAACCGACCCTGACCAGCCTCAGGAGCAGGATCACCACCGCGAACGGCAGGAAGTACTCGGCGATGTGGAAGCGGGAGTCCACGTAGTCGCGGACGAAACGACGCACCGGGCCCTTGTCGCGGACCGGCAGGTAGCGCTCGTCGCCGCTCGCCAGCGCCTCGCGCTGCTTCGCGAGGTCCGCGCGGCGCACCTCGCGCTGGCGCTTCATGGCCGACTTGCGGTCAGTCGGCGTCGTCGAGGCGCGACGCCGCTGCGTCTGCGCCTCGCTGCGCTTGGGGGTCGGGCGGCCCTTCGGGGCCTGCGGGTGTCTGGTCTGCGTGGAGGAGTCCTCCGTCACCTGAGTGGCGGGGGCCTGCTCTTCATTCGAACGGCTTCGGAACACAAAGCCCAAGGGTACGGGGTGTCGTGGTTGGGCCCCACCCCCACGGGGAACGATCCCGCAACAGCCCGCGTCCTTATGGGGGACGAAGGGGGCTTTGCCGGAAAGTTTGTCCCCGCTCTCCCCTGATGGCCGTCCACATGCTCATCATGGTCATCTACTCCTTGCGCCGGAGTGCCGGTCGCGAGCAGTCGTCCTTGGGGATGAGCGCATCCGCGCTCGAACAGTGCGGTAATAGAGGCAGGGCCCGTACTGTGGGTTCTGTTGGAGTGCCGCAGCCGGAGTCCGTCAGAAGGGGGCGCGCGAAGCCCATGAGCGGTGTCATGAAGCGTATGGGGATGATCTTCCGCGCGAAAGCGAACAAGGCTCTTGACCGGGCCGAGGATCCGCGCGAGACCCTTGATTACTCGTACCAGAAGCAGCTCGAACTGCTCCAGAAGGTGCGTCGCGGCGTCGCCGACGTCGCGACCTCACGCAAGCGCCTGGAGCTGCAGCTGAACCAGCTCCAGGGGCAGTCGACCAAGCTGGAGGAGCAGGGCCGCAAGGCACTGGCCCTCGGCCGGGAGGACCTGGCGCGCGAGGCGCTGTCCCGCCGCGCCGCGCTGCAGCAGCAGGTCACCGACCTGGAGACGCAGCACACGACGCTGCAGGGCGAGGAGGAGAAGCTCACGCTCGCCGCGCAGCGCCTTCAGTCCAAGGTGGACGCCTTCCGTACGAAGAAGGAGACCATCAAGGCCACCTACACCGCCGCCCAGGCGCAGACCCGGATCGGCGAGGCCTTCTCGGGCATCTCCGAGGAGATGGGCGACGTCGGCATGGCGATCCAGCGCGCCGAGGACAAGACCGCGCAGCTCCAGGCGAGGGCCGGCGCGATCGACGAGCTGCTCGCCTCCGGCGCCCTGGACGACCAGTCCGGGATGGCGAAGGACGACATCGCCGCCGAGCTGGACCGGATCTCCGGCGGTACGGATGTCGAGCTGGAGCTCCAGCGCATGAAGGCGGAGCTCGCCGGCGGGTCGACGCAGCAGCAGGCGATCGAAGGCGGCACGGGCGAGCAGCAGGACGCCCAGCCGAACCTGCATAAATACGACAAGCAGTAGGGGCGCGTCATGATCGTACGGATCATGGGTGAGGGTCAGGTGAAGCTGGCGGACAGCCACTTCACCGAACTCAACCAGCTCGACGACGAGCTGCTGGCCGAGGTCAGGAACGGTGACGGGGACGGCTTCCGCCGGACTTTCCACGCCCTCCTCGCCAAGGTCCGCGAGCTCGGCGAGCCGTTGCCGGATGACTCCCTGGAGCCGTCCGAGCTGATCCTGCCCGCCCCGGGGGCGACCCTGGAAGAGGTCAGGGAACTCCTGAACAACGAGGGTCTGATTCCGTCGGTCTGATCCTGACGGCCTGACGGCCTGACGGCCTGACGGCACCGGCCCGCCGGTCGTACTCCAGCCGTGGGCGATGCCCCGCACCACGAGGTGCGGGGCATCGCGCGTCACCGGGCGGGCGGACCACCCGGGCGTACCACCCGGAGCCCCCGCGCCGGCCGGGCCGGCGCCGGCAGGCCGTACCGTTGCTCGATGTGACCTCCATCGGAACCGCGTTCGGCCGTGCCCGGGGCTGGGCGCGCGCGCATCCGGTCGCACCCGACGCGTCCCTCGCCGCCATCGTCCTCGGCTGCATGATCATCGGATCGTTCGCCGATCCGCACGGCGGTCCCGTCGGGCCCGGCGGCGGCCCGCACTTCGGGACCCGCACCCCCAGCGCCCTCAGCGTCCTGCTCATGGTGCTAGGGGCCGCCTCACTCGTCCTGCGCCGCCGGGGCCCCCGGCCCGTGCTCCTGTGCGCCGTCGCCGTCACCGTCGTCGAGCTGATCACCAGCCGCCCGCCCGCCCCCGTGATCCTCTGCGTGGTCATCGCGCTCTACAGCGTCGCCGCCCGCACCGACCGCCCCACCACCTGGCGCGTCGGCCTCGCCACCATGACCGTGCTCACCGCCGTCGCGATGATCTTCAGCTCCGGGCCCTGGTACGCCCAGGAGAATCTGGCGATCTTCGCCTGGACCGGCATGGCGAGCGCGGCCGGCGACGCCGTACGCAGCCGGCGCGCCTTCATCGACGCCATACGCGAACGCGCCGAACGCGCCGAACGCACCCGCGAGGAGGAGGCCCGCCGCCGCGTCGCCGAGGAGCGGCTGCGCATCGCCCGCGATCTGCACGACGTCGTCGCCCACCACATCGCGCTGGTCAACGTGCAGGCCGGCGTCGCCTCGCATGTCATGGACAAGCGCCCCGACCAGGCCAAGGAAGCCCTCGCCCACGTACGGGAAGCCAGCCGCTCCGCGCTCAACGAACTCCGCGCCACCGTCGGCCTGCTGCGCCAGTCCGGCGACCCGGCTGCCCCCACCGAACCCGCCCCGGGCCTCGCGTACCTCGACGCGCTGCTGGACACCTTCCGCAACGCGGGCCTGCCCGTCGCGTTCGCCGCCGCCCAGGAACCGGACCTCCCCGCCGCCGTCGACCTCGCCGCGTACCGGATCGTCCAGGAGGCGCTGACCAACGTACGCAAGCACGCGGGCCCCGGAGCCGTCGCCGAGGTCAGCGTCGTACGGGTCGGCTCCACCGTCGAGATCACCGTCCTGGACAACGGCCAGGGCAACGGCGACGCCGAACCCCCGAGCGGTGGCGGCCACGGCCTGCCCGGCATGCGCGAACGCGTCACCGCGCTCGGCGGCACCCTCACCGCGGCACCCCGCTTCGGCGGTGGTTTCCGCACGCAGGCGATACTGCCGGTCAAGACACCTACGGGGCGGACGGCGGAGAACGCGTGACGATCAGAGTGCTGCTCGCCGACGACCAGACCCTCCTGCGCAGCGCGTTCCGCGTGCTCGTGGACTCGGAGCCGGACATGGAGGTCGTCGGCGAGGCCGCCGACGGCGCGCAGGCCGTCGCCCTCGCCCGCTCGGAACGGCCCGACGTCGTCCTGATGGACATCCGGATGCCCGGCACGGACGGCCTCGCCGCGACCCGCACGATCAGCGCCGATCCGGACCTGGCCGGGGTGCACGTCGTCATGCTGACGACCTTCGAGGTCGACGAGTACGTCGTGCAGTCGCTGCGCGCCGGGGCCTCCGGCTTCCTCGGCAAGGGCGCGGAGCCGGAGGAACTACTGGCCGCCATCCGCATCGCCGCGGCCGGCGACGCCCTGCTGTCGCCCGCCGCGACGAAGGGCCTCATCGCCACCTTCCTCGCCCAGAGCGCCGGCGCCGCCGAAGGACCTGACCCGGCCCTGCACGCCGCCCGCCTCGCGGCCCTCACCGGGCGCGAGCGCGAGGTCCTCGTCCTGGTCGCGGGCGGTCAGTCCAACGACGAGATCGCGGAGCGCCTGGTGGTCAGCCCGCTGACCGTCAAGACCCATGTCAACCGCGCGATGGCCAAACTCGGTGCCCGGGACCGTGCTCAATTGGTGGTCATCGCCTACGAATCCGGCCTGGTGCGCCCAAGGGTGGAGTAGACGCCCACCTCCCGCGTACTCCAGGCGCGGTACGCGAGGTCCGAGGAATTGGACCTGGGGGCTACGGATCGGACCTTCCGCAGGGCGGATCGTATAGAGGGGCCGCTGTGTCATCCGCGGCCGGACCGCCCGCACGGCACCGCCCGCAACCGGACCGCCCGCGTACCGCCCGCGTACCGGGGCACCGCGCCCACCTGCCGCGTACACCACAGAAGAGAGACCCCAATGTCCTGGCTGTCGAAATTCAGCCTCGCGCAACGGGCCCTGACAGGGCTGATAGCGATCATCGCGATCGTCTTCGGAGCGATCGCGATACCGCAGCTCAAGCAGCAGCTGCTGCCCACCATCGAACTGCCGATGGTCTCGGTGCTCGCCCCCTACCAGGGCGCCTCCCCCGATGTGGTCGAGAAGCAGGTCGTCGAGCCGCTCGAAGCCTCGATCAAGAGTGTCGACGGCATCAGCGGTGTCACCTCCACGGCCAGCGAGGGCAACGCCCTGATCATGGCCAGCTTCGACTTCGGGGACGAGGGCACCAAGCAACTCGTCGCCGACATCCAGCAGGCCGTGAACCGTGCCAGGAGCCAGCTGCCGGACGGGGTCGACCCGCAGGTCATCGCCGGTTCCACGGATGACATTCCGACCGTCGTCCTCGCCGTCACCTCCGACAAGGACCAGCAGGCGCTCGCGGATCAGCTGGACCGTACGGTCGTCCCGGCCCTGTCGGACATCGACGGCGTCGGCCGGGTCTCCGTCGACGGTGTGCGCGACCTCCAGGTCAACGTCACCCCCGACACCAAGAAGCTCGCCGCGGCGGGCCTCACCACCGGGGCGCTCTCCGAAGCCCTGAAGGCCGGCGGCGCGACGATCCCGGCCGGTTCGTTCTCCGAGGACGGCAAGAGCCGCACCGTGCAGGTCGGCGGCGGGTTCACCTCGCTGAAGCAGATCGAGGACCTGCGGATCGTTCCCCAGGCCGGCGGCCCCGGTGGCGGCTCCGGCCAGGGCGCCGGTCCGGTACGCCTCGGTGACATCGCCACCGTCGAGCAGCAGCCGGCCGCCGCGGTCTCCCTGACCCGTACGGACGGCAAGCCCAGCCTCTCCGTCTCGGTCACCATGGACAAGGACGGCAGCGCCGTCGCCATCTCGGACGCCGTCCAGGACAAGCTGGACGGTCTCCGCAAGGACCTCGGCTCCGGCGCCACCCTCACCGTCGTGAGCGATCAGGGTCCGGCCGTCGCCAAGTCGATCTCCGGCCTGACCACCGAGGGCGCGCTCGGCCTGGTCTTCGCGGTGATCGTGATCCTGGTCTTCCTGGCCTCGATCCGCTCCACCCTGGTCACCGCGATCTCCATCCCGCTCTCCGTCCTCCTGGCGCTGATCGTGCTGTGGACGCGGGACCTCTCCCTCAACATGCTCACCCTCGGCGCGCTGACCATCGCGATCGGCCGGGTCGTCGACGACTCGATCGTCGTGCTGGAGAACATCAAGCGGCACCTCGGCTACGGCGAGGAGCGCGAAGCCGCCATCCTCACCGCGGTCAAGGAAGTCGCGGGCGCGGTCACCTCGTCCACCCTCACCACCGTCGCGGTGTTCCTGCCGATCGGTCTCGTGGGCGGCATGGTCGGCGAGCTGTTCGGCTCGTTCTCGCTGACCGTGACGGCGGCCCTGCTCGGCTCGCTGCTCGTCTCGCTGACGATCGTGCCGGTCCTCTCGTACTGGTTCCTGCGGCCGCCGAAGAGCGTCGCCGGGATCTCGCCCGAGGAGGCCCGCCGCCAGGCCGAGGAGAAGGAGGCCGCGAGCAAGCTCCAGCGCCTGTACGTACCGGTGCTGCGGTTCGCCACCCGGCGCCGGCTCACCAGCGTGGGCATCGCGGTGGTCGTCCTGCTCGGTACGTTCGGCATGGCCGGGCTCCTCAAGACCAACTTCTTCGACCAGGGCGAGCAGGAGACCATCTCCCTCAAGCAGGAGCTGGCCCCCGGCACCAGCCTGACGGCGGCCGACGCGGCCGCGCGGAAGGTCGAGAAGGTGCTCGCCGGCCTCGACGAGGTGAAGGACTACCAGGTCACCGTCGGTTCGTCCGGCTTCATGGCGGCCTTCGGCGGCGGCAGCGGCGCGAACCAGGCGTCGTACCAGGTGACCCTCAAGGACGCCTCGGCGTACACCAGCACCCAGGACAAGATCGAGAAGGAGCTGGCCAAGCTCGACGGCATCGGCCGGACCACGGTCGGCGCCGGTGGCGGCTTCGGCAGCCAGGACCTGAGCGTCGTCGTCAAGGCGGCCGACGCGGACACCCTCCGCAAGGCCGCCGATCAGGTGCAGGACGCCGTCGCCACGCTCGACGACGTCACGGACGTCCGCAGCGACCTGTCGACCAGCGTCCCGCGCATCTCGGTCAGGGCCAACGACAAGGCGGCGGCCGCCGGGTACAACAACGCCACGCTCGGCATGGCCGTGGCCCAGGCCGTACGAGGCACCACCTCCGGCAAGGTGATCATCGACGACACCGAGCGCGATGTCGTCGTCACCTCCGCCAAGCCGGCCACGACGATCGCCGAACTGAAGGCGCTCCCGCTGGGCCCGGTCCAGCTCGGCCAGATCGCCGATGTCGCGCTGGTCCCCGGACCGGTCTCGATGACCCGGATCGACGGCGCCCGCGCCGCGACCGTGACGGCCCGGCCGACCGGTGACGACACCGGCGCGGTCAGCGCCGCGCTCAGCTCCAAGATCAAGGCGCTGGATCTGCCGGAGGGCGCCACCGCGTCCATCGGCGGTGTCTCCTCGGACCAGGACGACGCGTTCATGAAGCTCGGCCTGGCCATGCTCGCGGCCATCGCCATCGTCTTCATGCTGCTGGTCGGCACCTTCCGCTCGCTGATCCAGCCGCTGATCCTGCTGGTCTCCGTGCCGTTCGCGGCGACCGGCGCGATCGGCCTGCTGCTCCTGACCGGCACCCCGATGGGCGTCCCGGCGATGATCGGCATGCTGATGCTCATCGGCATCGTGGTCACCAACGCGATCGTGCTGATCGACCTGATCAACCAGTACCGGTCGCGGGGCCTGGGCGTCGTCGAGGCGGTCATCGAGGGTGGCCGTCACCGGCTCCGCCCGATCCTGATGACAGCACTCGCGACGATCTTCGCGCTCATCCCGATGGCGCTGGGCGTGACCGGCGAGGGCGGCTTCATCGCCCAGCCGCTGGCGGTCGTGGTGATCGGTGGCCTGCTGACCTCCACCGTGCTGACACTGCTGCTGGTGCCGACGCTGTACGCGATGGTGGAGCTGGGCAAGGAGCGCCGCGCGAAGAAGAGGGCGCTGAAGTCGGGCGGCACGCCGCCCGGGTCCGCCGCGCTGGTGAAGGACTCCGACCACGACCCGGAGCCGGCCAACGCCTGAGTGACCCGTCCCGTCAGGCCCGCCTGACGCGACCGTCGGCCCCGTCCGCTCCCCGCACCGGGGGAGCGGACGGGGCCGATGTGGTTCCGTCCACCGCGCCGCCGTCATACGTCAGGGGGCGCCCCGCGATGAGGCGGGGCGCCCCCTGACGGGCGATGACATGCCGGGCGCGCTAAGCGGTTCGTGCTACGCGCGCTACGCGGTTCGCGCTACGTGGTTCCCGTTACGGCAGGGCCAGCATGCGCTCCAGGGCGAGCCGGGAGAAGTCCGCCGTCTCCTTGTCGACCTGGATGCGGTTGACCTCGTTGCCCTCGGCCAGCGACTCCAGCGTCCAGACCAGGTGCGGCAGGTCGATCCGGTTCATGGTGGAGCAGAAGCAGACCGTCCTGTCGAGGAAGACGATCTCCTTGTCCTCGGCGGCGAAACGATTCGCCAGTCGCTGGACCAGGTTCAGCTCCGTACCGATGGCCCACTTGGAGCCGGCCGGGGCCTCCTCCAGCGCCTTGATGATGTACTCCGTCGAGCCGACGTAGTCCGCCGCCGCCACGACCTCGTGCTTGCACTCGGGGTGCACCAGGACGTTCACGCCCGGGATCCGCTCCCGTACCTCCTGGACCGAGTCCAGCGAGAAGCGGCCGTGCACCGAGCAGTGGCCGCGCCACAGGATCATCTTGGCGTCCCGCAGCTCCTGCGCCGTGAGGCCGCCGTTCGGCTTGTGCGGGTTGTAGAGGACACAGTCCTCCAGCGACATCCCCAGATCCCGCACGGCGGTGTTGCGCCCCAGGTGCTGGTCGGGGAGGAAGAGCACCTTCTCGCCCTGCTCGAAGGCCCAGTTCAGGGCCCGCTCGGCGTTGGAGGACGTACAGATCGTGCCGCCGTGTTTGCCGGTGAAGGCCTTGATGTCGGCGGAGGAGTTCATGTACGAGACGGGCACGACCTGATCGGCCACGCCCGCCTCGGTCAGGACGTCCCAGCACTCCGCGACCTGCTCGGCCGTGGCCATGTCGGCCATGGAGCAGCCCGCCGCCAGGTCGGGCAGCACGACTTTCTGGTCGTCGCCGGTCAGGATGTCCGCGGACTCGGCCATGAAGTGCACGCCGCAGAAGACGATGTACTCCGCCTCGGGCCGTGCCGCCGCGTCCCGGGCCAGCTTGAAGGAGTCCCCGGTGACATCCGCGAATTGGATGACCTCGTCGCGCTGATAGTGGTGGCCGAGGATGAAGACCTTGTCCCCGAGCTTCTCCTTCGCCGCGCGGGCGCGCTCCACCAGGTCCGGGTCGGACGGGGAGGGCAGGTCGCCGCGGCAGTCCACGCCGCGTTCGCTTCGCGGGTCGGCCTCGCGGCCGAGGAGCAGCAGGGCAAGGGGCGTCGGCTGCACGCCGAGGTCCTGAAGGGGTTGGGCCGTGGTCACGTCACGCACCCTTTCTTTCTGCGGAAAGCCTTTTCGTCTGTTTGACGCTATCTATCATAACCCGCTCGCGTCACGTTGACGATGGCGATAGCGTCGATGTGACGCATTCCCGGGCCGCCGCCCACTGCCCTCCCACGACCTGGTGTGCGAGCATGAAGAGGAAGGCAAGCACCAGGGCCGGAATGAATCGCGGCCCACGCCGGTTGCACTGTCGGCAAGCAGTCCGTACAACCCCGGGAGAGAAGCAGATGTCCGTATCGGACGAGACCACCAAAGTGAGCGACGGCATCCTCCTGTCCGACAACGCCGCGGGCAAGGTCAAGGCGCTGCTGGACCAGGAAGGCCGGGACGACCTCGCGCTGCGCGTCGCCGTTCAGCCCGGTGGCTGCTCCGGCCTGCGTTACCAGCTGTTCTTCGACGAGCGTTCGCTCGACGGCGATGTCGTCAAGGACTTCGGCGGCGTCAAGGTCGTCACCGACCGGATGAGCGCTCCGTACCTCGGCGGCGCCTCCATCGACTTCGTCGACACGATCGAGAAGCAGGGCTTCACGATCGACAACCCGAACGCCTCGGGCTCCTGCGCCTGCGGCGACTCCTTCAGCTAGGACCTCGGCCGGCCAGGACCTCGGCCGGTCCCTCAGCCGCGACGGAGCTGGAGCCGCCGGCCACTGTCGGTCGGGCCCGGCCCGGACGGCGACGTCCGGCACGCACGCACGGAAGGCGGCGGTCCCCTCGGGACCGCCGCCTTCCGCGTGCTCCGGACCGCTGCCCGGCGGGGTCAGCTCGCCGGCACCGGATCGCCCGTCATCCCGTCCACCACGCGCCGGCCGTCCAGCGGCCGGTCCAGTGTCACCGTCGCGGACCGCTCCTTGGCCATGGCCACACACACCTTGCCCGGTTCGGGCGCCGGTTCGGTGACCGTCACCTTCACCGCCGTACCGCTCTCGTCGGCCCGCGCCGTGTACTCCCCGCACACCCCGGCCATGAAGCGCAGGGTCAGCGTCCGCCCCGCCGTGCTGTACGACGCGATCCGACGCCCGGACGCGGTGCCCGGTGACTCCTTGTGCGGAGGTGCGGGCCGCGTCAGGAACTCCGGCGCCACCGCGGGCTGGGTGACCGTGTACGGCAGGGCGTCGCCGCCCGGCTCCACCTCGAACAGCCAGGAGGGGACGAGCGCCCCCCGCCCGTCCACGGAGCGCAGCGCGAGCCCGAAGACCGCCCTGTCGATCTCCACCGGCCGCCGGATGGCGTGGCTCTCCGCCCCGCACGGTGCGGTGGGCTTCGCGGCGGGCTTCGCGGCGCCCGTGCCGGTCGCCGCGTTCGACCCGTCCAGCGGCACCGCCGTCGCGCAGCCGCCGACCGGACCGGCGGGAGGTTCGGCCGACCTGTTCAGCTCCTTCAGCGCTTCGTCCGCGCTGATCACCGGATAGACCTGCCCCCGCTCGGGCGCCTTCACCTGCCCGCTGCCTCCGAGCACCTGACCGTCGGCGCCGACCTGGATCCCGGTCGACCAGCCGTACGTGGGCAGCCCGCCGACCACCGGATCCGCGTTCACCACCCGGATCGCGCCCATCAGCTGACGGGCGTCGAGATCCGCGTCGCCCTGGCCCACCGCCGTCAGGACGGGCCCGGCCGCCTTCTTCGCCACCGCCTCGCTCACGGCCGCACCCTCACCGCCGGGAGCGGAACCCCCGGCCCCGCCCCCGGCGGGACAGCCCTTGCCCTTCCCGCAGTCGTCACCACCCCGGGACGTGCCGAAACGGGCGAACGTCCAGGTGCCCGGTGCCTGCCGCTCGACCCGCAGCTGTGGTCCCGAGCCGTCCTTGTCAGGACCGATCTTCCAGGCCGTCCCGTCCACGCGCGGGGTGCCCGGCACCCCGAGCGCGCGAGCCAGCCGCGTCACCTCGGCCGCCGCGACCTGCCCGTTCGTACGGTAGACACGCGCCGAGCCGGGGCCGTCGGGCAGCTCGCTCCTGGACAGGTACGTCACCCCGTGCGGATCCGGCTCACCGGGCGCGATGCCCTGCGGCGGCGCGGGGGCCGACGCGCCCGCCGGGCCGTCGAGGGAGAGCGGGGGCGGAGCGCCGTCGCCCCCCGGTGTGCCGCCGCCGCTCCTGCTGTCCGTACCGCCGCCGCTGCCACCGGCGGCGCTCGTGGCGACATAGGCGCCACTGCCTCCGGCGATCAGTACCGCCGCCGCCACCGTCAGGGCGGCGAGCGGGAAACGCCGCCGCGACGACCGCTCCTGGGGCCCGTTCGTGCTGGTCATCGATTCGCTCCTTCGACCGTGTGCTGTCCCATGACGTCCCTGGGACGGAACGGAGGGGCACCCGGTTCCCGGCGGCGCGGAGTCCGCCTCGCGGAGAAAGCCCTATTATTGCGTGGTTCACGGATCAGCATCCCTGAGCGGCGGTTTTCCCCGGGGATGCCCCGGGAGAAGCCCCAGAACCGGTAGCGTTAACTGTCAACCGTCGTCCTCATCAGGAGCGTTCCAGCCGTGCGAATCGCAGTCACCGGCTCCATCGCCACCGACCATCTGATGACCTTTCCCGGCCGCTTCGCCGACCAGTTGGTCGCCGAGCAGCTGCACACGGTCTCCCTCTCCTTCCTCGTCGACACCCTCGACGTACGCAGGGGCGGTGTCGGCCCGAACATCTGCTTCGGCATGGGCCAGTTGGGCATCCGCCCGATCCTGGTCGGTGCGGCCGGCTCGGACTTCGACGAGTACCGCGCCTGGCTCGACCGCCACGGCGTCGACACCGACTCGGTCCGGATCTCCGAAGTCCTGCACACGGCCCGGTTCGTCTGCACGACGGACACCGACCACAACCAGATCGGCTCCTTCTACACGGGCGCGATGAGCGAGGCCCGTCAGATCGAGCTGAAGAAGGTCGCTGACCGCGTCGGTGGTCTGGACCTGGTGCTGATCGGCGCGGACGACCCCGAGGCGATGCTCCGCCACACCGAGGAGTGCCGCACCCGGTCGATCCCCTTCGCCGCGGACTTCTCCCAGCAGATCGCGCGCATGAACGGCGACGAGATCCGCACCCTGCTCGACGGCGCCACCTACCTCTTCTCCAACGAGTACGAGAAGGGGCTCATCGAGTCCAAGACCGGCTGGACCGAGGCCGAGATCCTCTCCAGGGTCGGCCACCGCGTCACCACCCTCGGCAAGGAGGGTGTCCGTATCGACCGCGTCGGCGAGGAGTCCATCGTCGTCGGCTGCCCGGAGGAGGACGCCAAGGTCGACCCGACCGGTGTCGGCGACGCCTTCCGCGCCGGCTTCCTCTCCGGCCTCTCCTGGGGGGTCAGCCTGGAGCGCGCGGCCCAGGTCGGCTGCATGCTCGCCACCCTGGTGATCGAGACGCTGGGGACCCAGGAGTACACCCTGGGCCGGACCCAGTTCATGGACCGCTTCACCAAGGCGTACGGTCACGACGCCGCCGCCGAGGTCCGGACCCACCTGGCCTGACCGGCCGGAGCGAGCCCCCGTTCAGGACACCCGGCGGACCACATAGGCGACACCGTGGTCCGCCGGACGCTCACCCAGGTACTCCTGGCCGCGCATCCCGCACCACGCCGGAATGTCCAGCCGCGCGGCCTCGTCGTCCGCGAGGACCGTCACCGTCCCGCCGACCGGCACCTCGTCGAACACCTTGGCCAGCTCGATCACCGGGATCGGACACCGCCGGCCGAGCGCGTCCACGACGAGCGACGATCCGTCCGCCGGCACCGGGGCCGCCGTCACGGACGGCCCCTCCGCCCGCCTCCCGGCGGGGGAGGCAGGGGCGCCGAGCCGCTCCCGTACACCGGACACGACCCCGGGAAGCACCTCCAGGAACCGGTCCACCTCCGCCTCCGGCGTGCCGAGCGGGAGCGACACCCGGACGTTTCCCTCCGACAGCACACCCATCGCCCGCAGCACATGGCTCGGCGTCAGGGTGCTGCTCGTGCAGGACGAGCCGGAGGAGACGGAGAAGTCCGCCCGGTCCAGCTCGTGCAGCAGCGCCTCTCCGTCGACATAGAGACAGGAGAAGGTCACGAGATGCGGGAGCCGGAGCTCCGGATCACCCACCACCTCGACGTCCGGCACCAGTTCCGGGACCCGGGACCTGATCCGGTCCACCAGCGCCCGCAGCCGGGCCGCCTCGTCCGCCGCCTCGGCGCGTACCGCCCGCAGGGACGCGGCCGCGGCCACGATCGCCGGGATGTTCTGGAAGCCCGGAGCGCGCCCCGACTCCCGCTCGTCGGCCGGACCTTGCGGGGCGAATCGGACACCCTTGCGTACGGCGAGCAGTCCGACGCCCGCCGGGCCGCCCCACTTGTGCGCGCTCGCGGCCAGCACCGACCAGGCGCCCCCGACCGGCCCCCACCCCAGCGACTGTGCCGCGTCCACCAGCAGCGGCACGCCCCGGCTCCGGCACGCCTCGGCCACCGCCGCCACCGGCTGTTCCGTGCCCACCTCGTGATTGGCCGACTGGAGGCAGGCCAGCGCCGTGTCCTCGCGCAGGACTCCGGCGTACGTGTCCGGCGCGACCGCCCCGTACCGGTCCACCGGCACCTCGGTCACCGTGCCACCGGTCGCCGCCGCATGGGCGGACGCCGCGTGGAGTACGGAGGAGTGTTCGACCGCGGATACCGCCACATGTCCGCCGACACGCCGACGGCCGGAAAGCACGCCGGACATTCCGGAATGCACCGCATAAGTCCCCGACGGGGTGAAAACGAGCTCGTCGGGACGGCAGCCGACGGCCTCCGCGGCGGCCTCCCGGGCCGCGTCCAGCAGCAGTCCGGCCCGTCGGCCCTCCCGGTAGAGCCGGGCCGGGTCGGCCCAGCCCTCGTCCAGGGAGGCTTGCAGGGCCTGCCGGGCGACGGGGTGCAGCGGGGCCGAGGAAGCGGTGTCGAAGTAGGGCACGCGGCCACGCTAGCCCCTGTCCGACAAATCCCCCCGGCGCGGGTAGCCGGAGGGAGCGTCAGAAGCACTCCTGAGCCGGGTATTCCATCCCTTCGGGGTGTCGGGCGGCGCGTTGGGCACCCTCCCCGCGCGACCCTAAATTGCGTCCAGTAGGGTTTGGTCCGCATAAACATCCAAACCCCTGCCCGCGACAGGGCCGGCGACCGATCGAGACGGCCGCAGCCGGCCGCGCGGGCGAGACTCTCGGGAAGGCGCTACGTGAGTCCCAACGGCTCCGACCGCTCGTCGCGGCGCCCGATGCGGCGGAAGCTGCCGCAGGTGCTGACTGCGGGCCTGATCCTCGCAACCGCCACCGGTTGCACATACAAGGACTTTCCCCGCCTTGGTATGCCCACCCCGGTGACGGAGGAGGCGCCTCGGATCCTCTCCCTGTGGCAGGGCTCGTGGGCGGCAGCGCTCATCACGGGCATTCTGGTGTGGGGTCTGATCCTGTGGAGCGTCATCTTCCACCGGCGCAGCCGCACCAAGGTGGAGGTACCTCCGCAGACCCGGTACAACATGCCCATCGAGGCGCTGTACACCGTGGTCCCCCTCATCATCGTCTCGGTGCTCTTCTACTTCACCGCTCGGGACGAGACGAAGCTCCTTTCCCTCTCCGCCAAGCCGGCCCACACCGTGAACGTGGTCGGCTACCAGTGGAGCTGGGGCTTCAACTACATCGAGAACGTGGACGGCGACGCCAGCACGGGGAACAAGATCCCCTCGCAGCTCGACGCCATCCCCGACCGGTTCCGGAAGGAATTCCCGAAGGGTGCGGAAGGCGTCTACGACGCCGGCATCCCGGGCACGCGGAATCCGCAGACCGGCAACCCGGGTCCGACCCTCTGGCTCCCCAAGGGCGAGAAGGTCCGGTTCATCCTGACGTCGCGTGATGTCATCCACTCCTTCTGGGTGGTGCCGTTCCTCATGAAGCAGGACGTCATCCCGGGGCACACCAACTCCTTCGAGGTGACCCCGAACCAGGAGGGCACCTTCCTGGGCAAGTGCGCCGAACTCTGCGGTGTGGACCATTCGCGGATGCTCTTCAACGTCAAGGTGGTCTCCCCGGAGCGCTACCAGAAGCACCTGGAAGAGCTGGCCAAGCAGGGCCAGAAGGGCTACATCCCGTCCGGCATCGCGCAGACGGATCCGGCCAGGAATGCGGAGACGAAGAAACTGTGAGCATTCTCAACGAACCCCACGGTGACGCGGTCGCAGGCGAAGACTCGTACGAGGACCAACTGCCGGTCCGGCGCAGGCAGCCGGGCAATGTCGTCGTGAAGTGGCTGACCACCACCGACCACAAGACCATCGGCACGATGTACCTGGTCACGTCGTTCGCGTTCTTCTGCATCGGCGGACTGATGGCGCTCTTCATGCGCGCCGAGCTGGCCCGTCCCGGCACGCAGATCATGTCGAACGAGCAGTTCAACCAGGCGTTCACGATGCACGGCACGATCATGCTGCTGATGTTCGCGACGCCGCTGTTCGCCGGATTCGCGAACTGGATCATGCCGCTGCAGATCGGCGCGCCCGACGTGGCGTTCCCGCGGCTGAACATGTTCGCGTACTGGCTGTACCTCTTCGGCTCGATCATCGCCGTGGCCGGCTTCCTCACCCCCCAGGGTGCCGCCGACTTCGGCTGGTTCGCCTACTCCCCGCTGTCGGACGCCGTCCGCTCGCCGGGTATCGGCGCCGACTTGTGGATCATGGGTCTGGCCTTCTCCGGCTTCGGCACGATCCTCGGTTCGGTCAACTTCATCACCACGATCATCTGCATGCGCGCGCCCGGCATGACGATGTTCCGGATGCCGATCTTCGTCTGGAACGTCCTGCTCACCGGTGTGCTGGTGCTGCTGGCGTTCCCGGTGCTGGCCGCCGCGCTCTTCGCCCTGGAGGCGGACCGCAAGTTCGGTGCGCATATCTTCGACGCCGCCAATGGCGGGTCCTTGCTCTGGCAGCACCTCTTCTGGTTCTTCGGCCATCCAGAGGTGTACATCATCGCCTTGCCGTTCTTCGGGATCGTCTCCGAGATCATTCCCGTCTTCAGTCGCAAACCGATGTTCGGTTATATCGGCCTGGTGGCGGCGACGATCGCTATCGCGGGCCTTTCGGTGACGGTGTGGGCGCACCACATGTACGTGACCGGCGGTGTGCTGCTGCCGTTCTTCTCCTTCATGACCTTCCTGATCGCGGTACCGACCGGGGTGAAGTTCTTCAACTGGATCGGCACCATGTGGAAGGGCTCACTGTCCTTCGAGACACCGATGCTCTGGACGATCGGCTTCCTGGTCACCTTCACCTTCGGTGGTCTGACCGGCGTCATCCTGGCCTCGCCCCCGATGGACTTCCACGTCTCCGACTCGTACTTCGTCGTCGCGCACTTCCACTACGTCGTCTTCGGCACCGTGGTGTTCGCGATGTTCGCCGGCTTCCACTTCTGGTGGCCGAAGTTCACCGGCAAGATGCTGGACGAGCGGCTCGGCAAGATGACCTTCTGGACGCTGTTCATCGGCTTCCACGGCACGTTCCTGGTGCAGCACTGGCTGGGCGCTGAAGGTATGCCCCGGCGGTACGCGGACTACCTCGCCGCCGATGGCTTCACCACGCTGAACACCATCTCCACCATCAGTTCCTTCCTGCTCGGCCTGTCGGTCCTGCCGTTCTTCTACAACGTCTGGAAGACCGCCAAGTACGGCAAGCCGGTCGGTGTCGACGACCCGTGGGGCTACGGCCGGTCGCTCGAATGGGCGACGTCCTCCCCGCCGCCGCGGCACAACTTCATCACCCTGCCGCGTATTCGCTCCGAATCCCCGGCATTCGACCTGCATCACCCTGAGATCGCCGCGCTCGACCAGCTCGAGAACGCCGACCACGGCACCGGGGCCGAGGCCCTCGCCGGTGGCAAGGAGGCCGGGAAGTGAAGATCCAAGGCAGGATGTTCATCTGGCTGAGCATCTTCATCCTGGCCATCGCCATCCTGTACGGCGTCTGGTCGAAGGACCCGGTCGGTACGACGGCGCTCTTCCTGGCCTTCGGCCTGAGCATCATGATCGGCTTCTACCTGGCCTTCACCGCCCGCCGGGTGGACGCGATGGCCCAGGACGACAAGGAAGCCGATGTCGCGGACGAGGCCGGCGAGGTGGGGTTCTTCGCCCCGCACAGCTGGCAGCCGTTCGCGCTCGCGGTCGGTGGCGCGCTCGGATTCCTCGGCATCGCGATCGGCTGGTGGCTGATCTACTTCGCCGCCCCGCTGATCCTCGTCGGACTCTGGGGCTGGGTCTTCGAGTTCTACCGCGGTGAGAGCCGGAACCAGTAGCACGCGCAGTGCTCCCAGGGGGCCCGGACACTCCGACAA
Organism: Streptomyces sp. NPDC051569; assembly: GCF_044454085.1. NCBI lineage: Bacteria > Bacillati > Actinomycetota > Actinomycetes > Kitasatosporales > Streptomycetaceae > Streptomyces > Streptomyces sp. NPDC051569. The sequence goes on along the minus strand of NZ_JBITDJ010000004.1, from coordinate 197,971 downwards.
GGAGTGTCCGGGCCCCCCATTTGCATCACTCGTCGCGCTGGTACGGACGAATCTTCATACCGTGAAGCCATGAACCACACGCCACGCTTGCGCACCGTTCTCAGCTGCACCCTGCTGGTCGTGTCCCTCGGGGCGGGCGCGACCGCGTGCGGTGCCGACAGCCACCCGCTCGCCTCCCGGCCCCACGACGCCACGGGACAGGTCGCCTTCAGCGCGCCCGGCGGCAGCACCAAGGTCGATCTGGACAAGCCCCTGGAGGTCACCGCCAAGGGGGGCGACGACCGGATCACCGACGTCACCGCCATGGACACGGCAGGCCACCACCTGGCCGGTGAACTCACCGCCGACGGCACGCGCTGGCACTCCACGGCCCCGCTGGCGGCCGGCGCCCGGTACACCGTCAGGGTGGCCACCGAGGACGAGGACGGCGCGCCCGGCGCCCGGACCATCACCTTCGACACCGCCGCCGCCAAGAAGACCCTCAAGGTCGAATTCGGCCCGGAGGCGGGCAAGTACGGTGTCGGACAGCCCATCACGGCCAAGCTCAGCGCGCCGGTGAAGTCGAAGCAGGACAGGGCCGTCGTCGAGGGAGCCCTGAAGGTCCGCTCCACGCCGGTCGTGGACGGCGCCTGGCACTGGGTGGACGACAAGGAGCTGCACTTCCGCCCCAAGGAGTACTGGCCGGCGAACGGGACCATCACCGCGACGAGCAACCTCGAAGGAATGAAGGTCGGCAACCAGTTGTACGGCGGCGCCGCCAAGCCGCTCAAGCTGACCACCGGGGACCGGGTGGAGGCCGTCGCCGACGCCGAATCGCACTACATGACGGTCCTGCGCAACGGCGAGGAGATCAACAGCATCCCGGTGACGACGGGCAAGCCCGGTTTCTCGACCCGCAACGGCATCAAGGTCGTGCTGGGCAAGGAGGAGTTCGTACGGATGCGCGGCACCAGCATCGGCATCGCCGAAGGCAGCAGTGACTCGTACGATCTGCCCGTTTACTGGGCCACCAGGGTGACGTGGAGCGGTGAGTATGTTCACGCCGCGCCGTGGTCCGTCGGCTCACAGGGGTCCGCGAACGTCAGCCACGGGTGCATCGGCATGTCCACCAGTAACGCCGAATGGTTCTACGACACCGTGCGTCAGGGTGACATCGTGAAAGTCGTCAACAGCGAAGGCGACACGATGGAGGACTTCGGCAACGGCTTCGGAGACTGGAACCTGAGCTGGGCCAAATGGCGCAAGGGCAGCGTCCTGCAGGCGGGGACCCGGGACGGCAGCGGCCCCGCCGACGCGGCACGGCTCCGTCCCGAGGTCTGAAGGCGCCCCTGGGCCCCCGGAAAGGCCCAGGGCCCCGGCCGGGCTCCGCTCAGCGCCGCCGGTCCGCCCATCAGGCCCGCACGGTCCCCCTCAGGCCCCCACGGCCAGCCTGGCGCGCAGCAGCGCCGCCAGGGCGTCCGCGAAACCGACCGGTTCGACCGGAAGGGTCACCGCGGCGTCCGCACGGCTCCAGGTGGCCAGCCAGGCGTCCTGCGGGCGGCCGATCAGCAGCAGCACGGGCGGGCAGTTGAAGACCTCGTCCTTGATCTGCCTGCAGACGCCCATGCCGCCCGCCGGGACCGACTCGCCGTCCAGCACGCAGACATCGATGCCGCCCCTGTCCAGGTGCTTCAGTACCGCGGGCAGGGTGGCGCACTCCAGGAACTCGACCGGCGGTACGTCGGCGGCCGGCCTGCGTCCCGCTGCCAGCCGCACCTGCTCGCGGGTGTTCGCGTCGTCGCTGTAGACCAGCACCGTGGCGGTCGGCTGCATTGTTCCTCCGTGACATCAGTGTCTGCGAGGGCTTCAGGGCTTCATTGCCATGAACCGATGCGCGGATGCTACTCCGTCGGACACCGTGTCAGCACGGTTAATGACACCCCTTCACTGGGCCGTTCGGGCTGGACACACCCCATGGACACACCGAACGGCACCCCCCGAGGTGAGGGCGGGATAAGCGACCGACATAATGTCGGTCGTGGCGACAGCAACGACAGTAGAAACCGGGCACGCGCACCCGTCGGTCAATCGGCCGAACCTCACCAGCGTCGGAACCATCATTTGGCTGAGTTCCGAGCTGATGTTCTTCGCGGCCCTCTTCGCGATGTACTTCACCCTGCGATCGGTGATGGGTGCGGCCCACTGGAAGGAAGTGGCCTCGCACCTGAACGTCCCGTTCTCGGCGACGAACACCACCATCCTGGTGCTCTCCTCACTCACCTGTCAGCTCGGCGTATTCGCCGCCGAGCGAGGCGACGTGAAGAAGCTCCGGGCGTGGTTCGTGGTCACGTTCGTGATGGGTGCGATCTTCATCGGCGGTCAGATCTTCGAGTACACCGAGCTGGTCAGGGAGGACGGCCTCTCGCTGTCCTCGGACCCGTACGGCTCGGTGTTCTATCTGACCACCGGCTTCCATGGTCTGCATGTGACAGGTGGTCTGATCGCGTTCCTGTTCGTTCTCGGCAGGACGTACGCGGCCAAGAGATTCACTCATGAGCAGGCGACAGCCGCCATCGTCGTGTCCTACTACTGGCACTTCGTCGATGTCGTCTGGATCGGCCTCTTCGCCACGATCTACTTGATCAAGTAGCCGGGCACCGCGCCCGAAGCGCTCACAGTCCAGAAGCACCGACGCTGAAGATCCTGACACCGGGGTAATCCGTGAAAAAGCTCTCCGCACGACGACGCCACCCGTTGGCGGCGCTCGTCGTCCTACTCCTCGCGCTGGCGGCCACCGGGGGGCTGTACGCCGCGTTCGCGCCCGCGGGCACGGCGCAGGCCGACGAGACCGCCCAGTCCCTCGCCATCGAGGAGGGCAAGAAGCTCTACTCCGTCGGCTGCGCCAGCTGCCACGGAACCGGCGGTCAGGGAACCACTGACGGCCCGAGCCTGGTCGGCGTCGGCGCAGCCGCCGTGGACTTCCAGGTCGGCACCGGCCGTATGCCCGCCCAGCAGCCCGGCGCGCAGGTGCCGAAGAAGAAGGTCATCTACAACCAGAAGGAGATCGACCAGCTCGCCGCGTACGTCGCGTCGCTCGGTGCCGGTCCGATCATCCCGACCGAGCAGCAGTACAGCCCCGACGGCGCCGACATCGCCAAGGGCGGCGACCTGTTCCGTACCAACTGCACCCAGTGCCACAACTTCACCGGCGAGGGCGGCGCACTCACCCACGGGAAGTTCGCCCCCGGCCTTGAGGGCGTCAGCCCGAAGCACCTGTACGAGGCCATGCAGACCGGCCCGCAGAACATGCCTTCGTTCCCCGACAGCACCCTGCCGGAGCAGCAGAAGAAGGACATCATCGCCTACGTCAAGGCGGTGAACGGAGACCAGACCGAGAGCCCCGGCGGGCTCAAGCTGGGCGGCCTGGGCCCGGTCAGCGAGGGCTTGTTCGCCTGGATCTTCGGTCTGGGTGCTTTGATCGCAGTTGCCATCTGGGTCGCGGCCCACACCGCTAAGGCCAAGAAGTCATGAGTAGCCAAGAGAATCCAGAAGAGAACCTGCCGCACGAGCAGGGCGCCGGACACAGCCAGGTGCGGCGAGCGGGCGACCCGTTCGCCGACCCGGGCCTGCCGGCCCACCAGCCGCGGATCCAGGACATCGACGAGCGCGCGGCCAAGCGGTCCGAGCGCGTGGTCGCCTTCCTGTTCCTGCTGTCGATGGTGGCGACCGTCGCCTTCATCGCCTCGTTCGTGGCGTTCCCGGTCGACAAGAGCGTCTTCATCTGGCCCATCGGCCACGTCAGCATCCTGCACTTCTCGCTGGGTGTGACGCTGGGTATCGCCCTCTTCTGCATCGGTGCCGGCGCGGTCCACTGGGCCCGCACCCTGATGTCGGACGTGGAGACCCCCGCCGAGCGCCACCCGATCGAGGCGCCGCCCGAGGTCAAGGCGCAGGTCCTGGCGGACTTCGCGGCGGGCGCGGCCGAGTCCGGCTTCGGCCGGCGCAAGCTGATCCGCAACACGATGTTCGGCGCGCTGGCGCTGGTGCCGCTCTCCGGTGTGGTGCTGCTGCGCGACCTCGGCCCGCTGCCCGAGAAGAAGCTCCGCTCGACCCTGTGGGCGAAGGGCAAGGTGCTCATCAACATGAACACCGATGAGCCCCTGCGTCCCGAGGACGTCATCGTGGGCTCGCTGACCTTCGCCATGCCCGAGGGGCTGCACGAGGACAGCGAGGAGTTCCAGAAGGAGATCGCCAAGGCGGCCCTGATGATCGTCCGTATCCAGCCGGACGAGATCAAGGACAAGCGCGAGCTCGAATGGTCCCACCAGGGGATCGTGGCGTTCTCGAAGATCTGTACCCACGTCGGCTGCCCGATCAGCCTGTACGAGCAGCAGACGCACCACGTGCTCTGCCCGTGCCACCAGTCCACCTTCGACCTCTCCGACGGCGCCCGCGTCATCTTCGGCCCGGCCGGTCACGCTCTTCCGCAGCTGCGGATCGGCGTGAACGCTGAGGGCAACCTCGAAGCGCTCGGCGACTTCGACGAGCCCGTCGGCCCTGCCTTCTGGGAGCGCGGATGAGTACCGCTGACAAAAACAACCGCAAGGCACCTGCCGGTGAGCGGGTCGCCGACTGGGCGGACGGCCGGCTCGGCATCTACGGCCTGGCCAAGGCCAACATGCGGAAGATCTTCCCGGACCACTGGTCCTTCATGCTCGGTGAGATCTGCCTCTACAGCTTCATCATCATCATCCTCACGGGTGTGTATCTGACGCTGTTCTTCCACCCCTCGATGAACGAGGTCGTGTACCACGGCGGTTACGTCCCGCTCCAGGGCGTGCGGATGTCGGAGGCGTTCTCCTCCACGCTCGACATCAGCTTCGACGTCCGTGGCGGTCTGCTCATCCGGCAGATCCACCACTGGGGCGCGCTGATCTTCGTCGCGGCGATGATCGTGCACATGATGCGCGTGTTCTTCACCGGCGCGTTCCGCAAGCCGCGTGAGATCAACTGGATCTTCGGCTTCCTGCTGCTCGTCCTGGGCATGTTCACCGGCTTCACCGGCTACTCGCTCCCGGACGACCTGCTCTCCGGCACCGGTGTCCGCTTCATGCAGGGCGCGATCCTGTCCGTACCGATCGTGGGTACGTACCTGTCGATGTTCCTGTTCGGCGGGGAGTTCCCCGGCGGCGACTTCGTGGCCCGGTTCTACTCGGTCCACATCCTGCTGCTGCCCGGCATCATGATGGGCCTGCTGGTGGGCCACCTGATCCTGGTCTTCTACCACAAGCACACCCAGTTCGCGGGCCCCGGCCGGACGAACAACAACGTCGTGGGCATGCCGCTGCTGCCGGTCTACATGGCGAAGGCCGGAGGCTTCTTCTTCCTGGTCTTCGGCATCATCTCGGTGGTCGCGGCGATCGCCACGATCAACCCGATCTGGGCGATCGGCCCGTACCGCCCGGACCAGGTGTCCACCGGTGCGCAGCCCGACTGGTACATGGGCTTCTCCGAAGGCCTCATCCGTGTCATGCCGGGCTGGGAGATCAACTTCGGGGGCCACACCCTCGTCCTGGGTGTCTTCATCCCGCTGATCATCTTCCCGCTGGTGCTGGCCGCGATCGCGGTCTACCCGTTCATCGAGTCCTGGGTCACCGGGGACAAGCGCGAGCACCACATCCTGGACCGCCCGCGCAACGCCCCGACCCGTACCGCTTTCGGTATGGCCTGGCTGACCTGGTACTTCATCCTGCTGGTCGGCGGCGGCAACGACATCTGGGCGACGCACTTCCACCTCTCGATCAACGCGATCACCTGGGTGGTCCGGATCGGGTTCTTCGTCGCACCGGTCATCGCCTTCGTCGTCACCAAGCGGATCTGCATGGGTCTGCAGCGGCGCGACGCCGAGAAGGTGCTGCACGGACGCGAGTCCGGCGTCATCAAGCGGCTGCCGCACGGTGAGTTCGTCGAGGTGCACACGCCGCTCGACCAGGGCGACCTGTACAAGCTCACGGCGCACGACCAGTACGAGCCCGCCGAGATCGGCCCCGAGGTCGACGAGAACGGGGTCGCCCGCAAGGTCAACCCCGCCGAGAAGCTCCGTACGAAGCTCAGCAAGAGCTACTACGGCGAGGGGAACCAGATCCCCAAGCCCTCCGCCGAGGAGTACAACGAGATCACGAGCGGCCACGGCCACCACTGATCCCGCCCGGCCGCCGGCGGTCGTCACCACCGAGGGCCCCGGCCCGGTATCCCGCGAGGGAACCGGCCGGGGCCCTCGGCGTACCCGGTCCTGCGCGCCGGGGTACGCCGATAGGCTTGCGGCGGGCCGCACAAGGTCACGCACCCGTCACCGGACACCCAGGAGCGAGCATGAGCGCTGTTACCCCCGTCGGAGGCGACACCGTGGCGGCCCGCACCTGGCCGGGCGTACTGAACCCCCTGCTGCGCGGCGAGAACCTGACCACGGACGACACCGCGTGGGCCATGGACCGCATCATGAGCGGCGAGGCCACCGACGCGCAGATCGCCGGTTTCGCGGTCGCGCTGCGGGCGAAGGGGGAGACCGTCGACGAGGTCTCCGGGCTGGTCCGCACCATGTACGAGCACGCCAACACGATCGAGGTGCCGGGCCGCACGGTCGACATCGTCGGGACCGGCGGTGATCTCGCCAAGACCGTCAACATCTCCACCATGTCGGCGATCGTGGTGGCCGGCACCGGCGCCAAGGTCGTCAAGCACGGCAACCGCGCTGCCTCCTCGGCGAGCGGTGCCTCGGACGTCCTGGAGAAGCTCGGCGTCAATCTGGAGCTGACGCCCCGGCGGGTCGTCGAGGTCGCGGAGGAGGCGGGGATCACCTTCTGCTTCGCGGTGAAGTTCCACCCCGCCCTGCGGTACGCGGCCAAGGCCCGTAAAGAGCTCGGCGCGCAGACCACGTTCAACATCCTCGGCCCGCTCACCAACCCGGCCCGGGTACGGTCCCAGGCCGTCGGCGTGGCGGATGCGCGGATGGCGCCCATCGTGGCCGGAGTGCTCGCGGGCCGGGGCAACTCGTCGCTGGTCTTCCGGGGCGACGACGGGCTCGACGAACTGACCACCACCGCCACCTCACGGGTCTGGATGGTCCGGGACGGCAAGGTGACCGAGGTAGCTTTCGACCCCCGGGACGTCGGCCTGGAGCTGGTGCCGGTCGAGGCGCTGCGCGGTGCGGACGCCTCGTACAACGCGGATGTCGCGCGCCGGCTGCTGGCCGGGGAGACCGGCCCCGTACGGGACGCCGTGCTGCTCAACTCGGCGGCGGCGCTGGCGGCGCTGGATCCGACCGGCGACTCGCTGGAGCTCCAGCTCGCGGCCGGGATCGCCCGGGCGGCCGAGTCCATCGACTCAGGGGCGGCGAAGCGCGCCCTGGAGCGCTGGGTCGCGGCGAGCAACAGGTAGCCGAGGTCAGGTGCGCCCCGCCGGCGGTGGGGCGCACCGGGCGGTCTCCCGTGCCCTGAGTCCCGTTCTCCTGAGCCCCGTTCTCCCGCGTCCCGTCGTCTGCGTCCCGTCTCCCGTGTTCCGTCTCCCGCGTCCCGTCTTCTGTGTCCCGTATCGCGGACACCACTTCGGGGCGCCTCACCCCCTGTGCCATACTCTCGGCCAAGGTCATGAGTGACAGCGATTAAGGCCCCGGCTCGCTGTCCGGCAACCCTCCGTCCGTGGCGGGGTGCCCCGGGTGAAGACCAGGCCGTGGGCAGCAAGGCTCACGGCAAGCGCGGACCCCTGCAACCTCTGGGGTCCTGGTCCTCAAGGGAGCAGTCTCGTGAGCAAGCGAATGTGCTAGGGCTGTCAGCCCTCTTCTTCAGCCCACCTCCGCACGGTGATCTCCGTGTGTCGAGGCATTCCCCGCATCGGCCCTGAGCGCCTGGTTCCGTGACGTCGTCCGTCGTGTCGTCGTCCGTCGTGCTGCCGTGGCGTCGTGCCGCCGTGCGGGTCCTTGAAGCCGTTCCGACTTGTCCTGCCGGGAGAAACCGCCATGTCCGCATACCCGCACGCCGCCGCCACGACCGTCCAGCCCGCCGAAGCGGCCGAGTCCGCCGACATCCCCGCCTGTGCCGCGCCGCTGCCGGTGCTCGGGCGCGATGTCACCGTCCCCCTCGTCACCGGCGGCGAGGTCACCTATGCCGCGCTCGACTACGCGGCCAGCGCCCCGGCCCTCCAGCGGGTGTGGGACGACGTCGCCGCGTACGCCCCGTACTACGGCAGCGTGCACCGGGGCGCCGGGTATCTCTCGCAGCTGTCCACCGACCTCTTCGAGAACAGCCGCGCGGTGGTCGCGGAGTTCCTCGGCTGCCGCCCCGGTGACCAGGTCGTCTTCACCCGCTCGACCACCGACTCACTGAACCTGCTGGCCGCCGTGGTCCCGGCCGGCTGCGAGGTGTTCGTCTTCGAGACCGAGCACCACGCGTCGCTGCTGCCCTGGCGGGACGCCCGGGTGACCTACCTGAACGCGCCCCGCACCCCCGCCGAGGCCGTCGCCACGCTGGAGCGGGCGCTCGCCGGGCGGGATCCGAAGGCCCCGGCGCTGGTCTGTGTCACCGGCGCCTCCAACGTCACCGGTGAGCTGTGGCCGGTACGGGAGCTGGCCGCCGCCGCACACGCGCGGGGCGCCCGGATCGTCCTCGACGCCGCGCAGCTCGCGCCGCACCACCCGGTGGACATCGCCGCTCTCGACGTCGACTGGGTCGCCTTCTCCGGGCACAAGCTGTACGCGCCGTTCGGCTCCGGGGTGCTCGCGGGCCGGGCCGACTGGCTCGGTGACGCGGAGCCGTACCTCGCCGGCGGCGGCGCCAGCCGGAAGGTGGTCCGGCGCGCGGACGGCGGGGTGGATGTCGACTGGCACACCACGAGCGCCCGTCACGAGGCCGGTTCGCCCAACGTCATCGGGGTGTACGCGATCGCCTCGGCCTGCAAGGCCCTCACCGAGGCCGGCTTCGACGCCCTGGCCGCCCGTGAGCAGCGGCTCGTCGGACGGGTGCGCGCCGGTCTCGCCGGGGTTCCCGAGGTCCGGGTGCTCTCGCTGTTCGGCGACGACGCCCCCCGGGTGGGCGTCCTGTCCTTCGTGGTCGAGGGGTGGAACAGCTCGCACTTCGCCGCCGCGCTGTCGGCGGAGTACGGCATCGGCGTCCGGGACGGTCTCTTCTGCGCCCACCCGCTGCTGCGGACCCTGCTGGACAGCGACCCGGGGGAGGCGGGGGAGTGCGGCGCCCCGGAGGCCGAGCCGGGCGAGCGCTCGCTCAACGCCATCCGGGTCAGCTTCGGCGCCGGCACACCGGACGAGCACGTGGAGCGTTTCGTCCGCGCGGTGACGGAGCTGGTGCGCGAGGGTGCGCGCTGGAACTACCGCACGGAGGACGGCCGTTGCGTCCCCGACCGGGACGGCGCGGCGGCCTGACCCGTGACCGGGAAGGCGGCGGCCCGACCCGCAAGCGGCAAGGCGGCCCGAGGGCCTGTCCGGGATCTTCGCCGGACGGGTCTCAGGCGTCGAGCCCGATGGCGAAGGCCGCTTCGAGGTCGTGCTGCGAGTAGGTGCGGAACGCCACATGCGTGTCGGTGGCCTCGACCCCCGCGATCTTGCTGATCCGGCCGGGAATGACATCCGCCAGATCGTCGTGCTTGGCCACCCGCACCATGGCGATGAGGTCGTACGTGCCGGTGACCGAGTAGACCTCGCTGACGCTGTCCAGCGCGGCGATCGACTCGGCGATCTCCGGGATCCGGTCCACGCTGGTCTTGATGAGCACGATCGCGGTGATCACGGTTGGCGTTCTCCCTCGGTGGCCCCGGTTTGGATCCTCACTCTAGCGCTACGCCAGTACCGCGCCCCGGCGTAGAGGAAGCCGGCGCCGAAGCCCACCAGATGCGCGAGATAGGCGACCCCGGGCCCGGCACCCGCGCCGCGCGCCGCCAGCCACTGGAGCACGAACCAGAAGATCAGCACGATCCAGGCGGGGAAGCGCAGCGGCAGGAAGAGGAGGAACGGGAAGACGCTGGTGACGCGCGCCCGGGGAAAGAGGTAGAGGAAGGCGCCGAGGACCCCCGAGATCGCCCCCGACGCTCCCACCAGGGTCTGTTCCGACGTGGCGTTGGCCACGGCGTACGCGGACAGGGCGAGATAGCCGACGGCGAGGTAGAAGAGCGCGAACCGCAACCGGCCCATGCGTTCCTCGGTCATCGCCCCGAAGACGTAGAGGAAGAGCATGTTGCCCAGCAGATGAAGCCAACTGCCGTGGACGAAGAGCGCGGTCAGGGGGGTGAGGAGGGCGCGCGGGGAACCGGTCGTCAACTCGCCCGGGATGACACCCCACCGTTCGAAATACGCGCTCTGCGCGGCCAGGAGGGCGTCGCCTCTCCCGAACGCCGGATTGAAGCCCGACAGCGGGCTGACCAGGAAAGCCAGACAGCAGAGGCCGATCAGTCCGTAGGTCACCACCGGTCCGCCGGCCGTCGTCCGCGTATTGATCACGGACAGAGCATGGCTTACCCGGACCGAACGGCACGGAGTGCCTCGCCGCCCCGTGGGGTACCCGTGAGGCCGTAGGGTTACGAGGAGTACATCCGCCAGTTCGAGGGCGTACGGCGGGAAGCCGCACGAGGGACGACGAAAGAGGACCGCGACGATGACGACGGTGCCCCAGCCGACGGACGCCACGCGATGGCGCTGCACCCTGTGCGGGAATCTCACGCGCTTCGACGTGACCCGGTCGTCGAAGGTCGTCGAGTACGTCCATCTGGACCTGGCCGGGGAACCGAACGTCGAGGAGCGCGAGGTGGTCAGTGAGACCATCGAGTCGGTGCGCTGCCGCTGGTGCAACGCGCTGGATCAGATCGAACTGGTGGACAGGCCGGGTGCCGGTTCCTGACGGAGCGGCCCAAAAAGGGTAGTGGGGTGACGGATCGTGGAGCAGCCCGCGAGCGGAGCTGAGCCGGCCGGTGCGGCCGGCGGTGACGCCGCCGAGGCGCTCGACCGCCCGCTCCCGGACGGGGTACGGCGCCGGGTCGTGGCGTTGGTCTCGGACGCCTTCGGCGGACTGACCGTCAGCGAACTGCCCGCGCAGCTACGGCAGTACGCCCGCTTCACGCCGAACAGGCGGTCGAAGTTCGCGGGCAACGCGATGGCCGCCGCGCTGGAGAGCGACCCGCTCTTCCGGCAGCGCATCGGGGAGCGGATCGGCCAGTCGCAGCCCGAGCTGGCCGCCGCTCTGGGGTCGGGATCGGCGCCCGCCGCGGCCGATCCTGTCGACGTGGCCGCCGCCGCGTACGTGCTGCGGCCCCCCGGATGGGTGAAGTTGGTGGCCGCCGCGGGCGAGGAGGCCCAGCGCGCGGACGCCGAGCGCGCCGACGAGGAGACCCGGCGCGAGGTGGAACGGCTGCGTGCGGAGCTGGTCGCGGCCCGGACCCAGACCAGGACGGAGACCGAACGGCTGCGCGCGGAGCTGGAGGCGGCCCGCAAGGAGGCCGAATCGCTCCAGCGCAAGCTGCGCAGCGCCCAGAGCGACATCAAGCGGGGCGAGGCCGCGCTGCGCCGTACGAGAGCGGAGTCCGAGGCGGTCAGAGCCGAGGCGGCCGCGCAGGTGTCGGCCGCCGAGAGCGAGACACGCCGGATCAGGGCACGGCTCGGCGAGGCGGAGTCGGCGGTCGAGGCGAGCCGCCGTTCCACCCGGGAGAGCCGTTCGGTCGAGGACATGCGGTTGCGGCTGCTGCTGGACACGGTGCTGGAGGCGGCGCAGGGGCTGCGGCGTGAGCTGGCCCTGCCGCCCGCCGCGAGCCGGCCCGCCGACACCGTCGACGCGGTCGAGCCGGGCCGGATGTCGCCCAAGGACATCGCGGCGCGCGCGCTCTCCGAGACCGATCCCGCGCTGCTTGACCAGTTGCTCGCGCTGCCGCAGGCGCACCTGGTCGTGGACGGCTACAACGTCACCAAGACCGGTTATCCGACGATGCCGCTGGAGAAGCAGCGGCTGCGGCTGCTCGGCGGACTCGCGATGCTCGCGGCGCAGACGGGCGCCGAGATGACCTGTGTCTTCGACGGTGCGGAGCTGGCGGCGCCGGTGTTGCTCGCGCCGCCACGCGGTGTTCGTGTGCTGTTCTCCAAACCAGGGGTGACCGCCGACGAGTTGATCCGTCAGCTGGTCAGGGCGGAGCCGGCGGGCCGGCCGCTCGTGGTGGTCTCCACCGACCGGGAGGTCGCGGACGGAGTGGCGCGGGCCGGGGCCAGGCCCGTCGCGTCCGCCTTGCTGCTGAAGCGGCTTTCGCGCGTCTAGCGCCGGTCGCGGCACCGGTGTGGTTCCCGGCGCACTGGCGCCGTTCCCGGCAGGCTTCGTCCCGGCGTCAGTGCCGCTTCCGGCAGGGTTCGCCCCGTCGCGATGTCCTTTCGGGGTAAACATCGCCAGTCGCGGCACTGGTCAACCGATGCGTGTAATGCCCCAATTGGCCGGTCGGTGGCGGAGCGCAGTGTCAAATGCCCATCACTGCCCGTATGGCGTCCGGAAATTGTGTTCTTCCTGACTGAGATTTTCCTCGTCAGGATTTGAACTGATCACAAGTAGGTCACTAAGGTCGGGGTTCGAACCTTCGCGCGGTAGATCACCCATCCGGGGTGGCAGCGAAGGAACCGCCGATTTCACGCAGTTCATCCCAGTTCGCGGGGGAGTCGAACGCGTGGAGCCGGGGCCCCGTCCCCATCTGGCCCGGTAGGCGGCTGAGGAAGAAGGAGCTCGCCTTCGTGGCGTCCCACCGTCGTCCCAAGCAGCCGAGCCGCGCCCGTGTGACCGTGCTCACCGCGACCGCCGCCGCTGCCGTCGCCCTGACCTCCCAGGCCGCTCACGCCGATCCGAAGCCGAGCAAGAGCGACGTCAAGGAGAAGGTCGACAAGCTCTACGAGGACGCGGAGAAGGCCACCGAGAAGTACAACGGGGCCAAGGAGCAGCAGGGCAAGCTCGAAAAGCAGGTCGACGCCCTCCAGGACAAGGTCGCCCGCGGCCAGGACGAGCTCAACGACCTGCGCGACGGCCTCGGTTCGATGGCCAGCGCCCAGTACCGCACCGGTGGCATCGACCCCGCCATCCAGCTCTTCCTCTCCTCGGATCCGGACAGCTACCTGGAGCGGGCGTCCACGCTCGACCAGGTCAGCGCCAAGCAGGCCGAGTCGCTCCAGCAGATCCAGGCGAAGCAGCGCTCCCTCGCGCAGCAGCGCAAGGAGGCGCAGGCGAAGGTCAAGGACCTCGCGGACACCCGCAAGGAACTCGGCCAGAAGAAGAAGGAAGTCCAGAGCAAGCTCGCCTCCGCGCAGAAGCTGCTCAACACGCTCACCGCGCAGGAGCGCGCCTCCCTCGAAGCCGCCGACGCGTCCCGCGCCAACCGGGGCTCGTCCTCCCGCGTGGAGCTCGGCAACGCCGTGCCCGCGTCGCAGCGCGCCTCCGCCGCGTTCGCCGCCGCCCAGAGCAAGATCGGCACGCCGTACGTCTACGGCGCCAGCGGCCCCAGCTCCTTCGACTGCTCCGGGCTGACCTCCTGGGCGTACGCGCAGGCCGGTGTCTCGATACCGCGCACCTCCGAGTCCCAGGCCAACGCGGGCCAGCGCCTCGGGATGAGCCAGCTCCAGCAGGGCGACCTGGTCATCTTCTACGGCGATTACCACCACGTCGGCTTCTACGCGGGCAACGGCCAGGTGCTGCACGCCCCCAAGCCGGGCGCCAGCGTGCGCTACGAGGCGATCGGCAACATGCCCTTCCAGTTCGGTGTACGCATCTGACGCCCATCCGGCACATACGGGACCACCTGTCGCTGACACCGCCCATTCGGGCGAATTCCGGCAACTCCCGCTGACCCCGCGCCCCGCCGATGACCTGTGGTCTCCGGCGGGGCGTCACTGTGTGTGCCCGGAAGGGTCGTTGGTCGCTCCGTAGTCGCCCGGCTACTGTCTGCCGCACGCGGCTCCGGCCATCGGTCCGCCCGTCGGGCGGCAGGGGCCGCGTGAGTGCGTACAGCGGAAGGGAGTGCGGCTTCCTGTGGTGTCCCATCGCCGTCCTTCACAGCCCGGCCCCACCCGGAGCGCCCGGGTGAGCGTCCTGTCCGCCGCGGCGGCCACGGCGGTCGCGGCTCTCGCGGCCGCCCCGGCGGGCGCCGAACCCCACGAGACGCCCGAGGCCGCCGCGGCCAGGGTGGATCAGCTGTACGAGCAGGCCGAAGAGGCCACCGAGCTGTACGACTCCGCCACCGAGCGCGCCGAGCGGCTGCGCACCCTGGTGGACCAGGCGCAGGACAGCGCGGCACGCGGCCAGGACCGGATCAACCGGATGCGCGGAGCGCTCGGCTCCGCCGCGAGCGCCCAGTACCGCACCGGCGGTATCGATCCGGGCCTCGCCCTGCTGCTCTCCTCGGACCCCGACAACTACCTCGACAAGGCGTCCGTCCTGAACCGGGCCGGGCAGCGCCAGTCCGGAGTCCTCCGGGAACTCCAGCAGGCTCAGCGCAAGCTGGGACGGGAACGTATGGAAGCCGCCCGCGACCTCACCGAACTGGAGCGCAGCCGGGCCGCCGTCACCCGCCACAAGCGCACCGTCGAACGCAAACTCGCCGAGGCGCGACGGCTGCTCCACTCCCTGCCCGCCGCCGACCGCGCCCCCTTCGGCCGGGCCTCCCGCTCGGGCCGCCAGGATCTGGCCCTGCCCACCGGCGGCGCCCCGGCCTCCTCGCGCGCCGCCGCCGCGGTGCTCGCGGCCCAGCGGGCCGTCGGACGGCCCTACGTATGGGGTGCCAACGGGCCGTCCGGCTTCGACTGTTCGGGGCTGACCCAGTGGTCGTACGCCCAGGCCGGCGTCGGACTGCCGCGCACCTCCCAGGCGCAGCGCGACGCCGGACACCGCGTCACACTCTCCGAGGCGCGGCCCGGCGATCTCGTGGCGTACCGCGACGACGCCAGCCACATCGGGATGTACGTGGGCAACGGCCAGGTGATCCACGCGCCCTACCCGGGTGCCAAGGTGCGCTACGACCCGGTCGGCATGATGCCCGTCTCCTCGGTCACCCGGGTCTGACCGCCGGGGCCGCTCGCCCCGCCGACCCCGTACGATCGGCCGGATGGCAGGTCAGAGGCGTACCGCGAGCGGACCCCGAGGCTCCGCGCGCCGACGTACGGCGGCGGGATGGCTCGCCGCCCTGCTGCTGGCGTCGGCCTGTACGGCTCCGGCGAAGGCCCCGGCCGCCGACACCGCCGCCGGGGACATCCGGCGGACCCTTGACCGCTGGGCGGCCGCCGTCCTGGACCGGGACGAGCAGGCGTATCTGGCGGTCCTCGACCCGTCGGCGGCGGCGCCGCGCGTCACGGAGCGTGCCGCATTCGAGAACCTCGCGGAGGTGCCGCTCAGCTCGTGGACGTACCGGGTCACCGACATCGAGCGCCCGGGATCCGGTCACCGGGCCCGGGTCCGCGCCGAGCTGCGCTACCGGATCGAGGGCTACGACAGCGCGCCCGTGCCGGTGCCCCGCACGCTGGAGCTGGCCGAGCGGGCCGGCCGCTGGTACGTGACGGCGGACCGGCCCGGCGAGGGCGGCGGCGAGCAGCTCTGGGAACAGGGCCGGGTACGGGTCGTACGCGGCGCCCGCAGCCTGGTCCTCGGCGTCGGGCAGGACACGGAGCGGCTGCGCGGGATCGCGGCGGACGCCGATCTGGCGGTACCCGCCGTGGACGGCGCCTGGCCCGGCCCGTGGGGCCGCCGGGTGGTCGTGCTGGTGCCGGGATCGCTGGACGCCCTGGGAAAGCTGCTGGGGGCGCCCGCCGGCGGTTACCGGGGGATCGCGGCGCTCACCACGGGCGGGGCCGGCGGGCCCGGAGCGGCCCCCGCCGACCGGATCATCGTCAACCCCGACGCGTACGCCACTCTCGGTGCCTTCGGGCAGCAGGTCGTCCTCACCCACGAGACCACCCATGTCGCGACCCGCGCGGCCACCTCGGCCGCCACCCCGGACTGGCTCTCGGAGGGCTTCGCGGACCGGGCCGCCTACCGCTCGACGGGCCGCGACGCCGGCGACATCGCGCCCGAACTCCAGCGCGCCGTCCGCCGGGGCGAGGTGCCCGCCGCCCTGCCGGCGGACGAGGACTTCGCCTTCAGCGGCGACGCCGACCGGCTGGCCCGCGCGTACGAGGGCGGCTGGCTGGCCTGCGAACTGATCGCCTCGCGGTGGGGCGAGCGGCGGCTCACCGATTTCTACCGCGCCGTGGGCGTCCACGGGGAGCGCCCGGGCGCCGTGGAGGACGCGATGAACGACGTCCTGGCCACGACACCGGAGGCCTTCACGGCGCGCTGGCGGACGTACCTGGTGGAGCGGCTGGGCTGACCGCCCCGGCCCGGTTCGCCGGCCGGTGCTCGCGGCTCCGGGGCCCGGACACCGTCCGCCGCCACAGCCGGTGGCAGGCGGTCAGGGCCGCCGCGACCAGCAGGCCGTTGCGCACGGCGAGCAGCAGGACCCCCAGCGGGTCGCCGATGACGACGTGGGTGAACAGCAGCGGGAATTCGAGCAGCGTCACGGCGGTGGCGGCCAGCACCAGCAGGGCCGGCCGGGCCATCCGGCTCGTCCGCAGGGTCAGGCAGACGGCGGCCAGGCCGACCAGCCACAGCAGGTACTGGGGGCTGATCACCCGGCTCGTGGTGGTGAACAGCAGCACCGCCGCGAACGCCGCGTCGCAGGGCGTGCCCGCGGTGAACGCGCGCGCCCGGAGCCGCCACAGCAGCAGCCAGCACAGCGCGAGCAGACTCAGTCCCAGCGCCGCCGCGCTGACCAGTGGCACGTACGGCCCGAGGAATTCCACCGACCCGTAGTGGAGCAGCACCCGGCCCTGCCAGCCGGTGTGCCGGGCCACCTGGAAGACCAGGCCGCCCAGTGACTCGATCTCGGTGCCCCGGTCGCGCTGGAAGGTGAGAAAGGCCAGAGCGCCCGGCAGCGTCGCGCAGCACACCGCGAGCAGCGCGGCGGCCGTCCCGGCGGCGCTCACCCATGAGCGGCGGGTGGCCCGGCCGCGTGGGGTGCCCAGCAGGAGCAGGACCGGCCAGACCTTCAGCAGCGCGCCGAGTCCGGCGAGCGCCCCCATCAGCCGGGGCCTGCGGACGCCCGCGAGGAGCGCGGCGACGGCGACCGCCGTCACCATCAGGTCGTAGCGCGCGTACGAGGTCGGGCCGAGCAGCGGCGCCCCCGCCACCCAAACCCACGCCCCCCGCCGGGACCCGCCGGGCCCCCGGCCCGCGCGCAGCAGCAGGACGAGGACCAGCGCGTCGCACAGGCACACCAGGGTGAAGAAGGCGGCGGCGTAGCCGAGGAACGGCAGGGCCGCCGGGGAGGCGATCGCGAGGGCCGCGCCGGGCGGGTACTGCCAGGTCACGTCCCGCAGCGGATACGTGCCGGCCCGCAGCACCTCGTACCAGCCCTGGTAGATCACCGAGACATCGACGGTGACGTCCGGGCCCGGGACCGTGACGGCCTTGACGGCGCAGAGCAGCAGCGCCGCCCTGGTGAGGGCCCACACCAGGGCGGCCGGGAGCCAGGCGCCGCGCGCCGCTGCCCGGGCCGCCCCGCGCCCGGCCGCTCCGACGGTCACTCCGCCCACGGCGGCGCCGCCCGGAGCCGTCCTGTCCAGGGCCGCCCCGCCCACGGCGGCGCCGCCCGGAGCCTCCTCGCCGCCGGCCTCCTCGCCCGTGACCATCCCGCTCATGACCATCCCGTCCGGTTCGTCCATGATTGCGAAAGTCATGATGCCGGGCGGGTCCCACCCTGAGCGACGAGGCGGGGCCGCCCGGTACTGTCTGCGGCGATGCACAAGACGCTGATCGTGACCAATGACTTCCCGCCCCGGCCCGGCGGCATCCAGGCGTTCCTGCACAACATGGCGCTGCGGCTGGACCCCGAACAGCTGGTCGTCTACGCGTCCACCTGGAAGCGCGGGCGCGAAGGCGCCGAGGCGACCGCCGCCTTCGACGCCGAGCAGCCCTTCACCGTCGTACGCGACCGTACGACGATGCTGCTGCCGACCCCGCGCGTCACCCGGCGGGCGGCGCGGCTGCTGCGGGAACACGGCTGTGAGTCCGTCTGGTTCGGGGCGGCGGCCCCGCTCGGGCTGATGGCGCCCGCCCTGCGTGCGGCGGGAGCCCGGCGCCTGGTCGCCACCAGCCACGGGCACGAGGCCGGCTGGGCGCAGCTGCCCGGGGCCCGGCAACTGCTGCGGCGCATCGGCGAGTCCACCGACACGATCACCTATCTCGGTGAGTACACCCGCTCCCGCATCGCGGCCGCGCTCACCCCCGAAGCCGCCGCGCGCATGGTGCAACTGCCGCCCGGGGTCGACGAGAAGACCTTCCACCCCGGCTCGGGCGGGCCCGCCGTCCGCGAGCGGCTCGGGCTGACCGGCCGGCCCGTCGTCGTCTGTGTGTCCCGGCTGGTGCCGCGCAAGGGCCAGGACACCCTGATCCTCGCGATGCCCGCGATCCTGGCCCGGGTCCCGGACGCGGTCCTGCTGATCGTCGGAGGCGGACCGTACGACCGGCAGTTGCGGAAGCTGGCACGGGAGACCGGGGTCGCCGGCTCCGTACGCTTCACCGGCGCCGTCCCCTGGGCCGAACTGCCCGCCCACTACGGCGCGGGCGATGTCTTCGCGATGCCCTGCCGCACCCGCCGGGGCGGCCTCGACGTGGAGGGTCTCGGCATCGTCTACCTGGAGGCGTCGGCGACCGGACTGCCGGTGGTCGCGGGTGACTCGGGGGGCGCCCCCGACGCCGTACTCGACGGCGGGACCGGCTGGGTCGTCCGGGGCGGGCCCTCCCGGGCCGCGGCGGCGGAGTCGGCCGAGCGGATCGTCACACTGCTCCAGGACCCGCGGCTGCGACGTCGCATGGGCGAGCGCGGCCGGGAGTGGGTCGAGGAGAAGTGGCGCTGGGACCTGCTCGCGGAGAAGCTCAGAACGCTGCTGTGAGCCGCCGGCCGGAGGGTCCGCCGGACCCGCCACGGGCAGCCCGGGCGGAACCCCGCGACGGTCCGGCGGACCTCCGCGACAGCCCGCCGGACCCGCCGCAGGGGCCCCGTCACGCCTGGTAGAGCGCCTCGATCTCGTCCGCGAAGTCCTTCGCGACCACATTGCGCTTGAGCTTCATCGACGGCGTGATGTGTCCGGCCTCTTCCGTGAACTGGGCCCCGAGCACGCGGAACTTCCGTACGGACTCCGCCTTGGACACCGCTGTGTTGCCCTCGTCGACCGCCCGCTGCACCTCGGCCAGCAGATCCGCGTCCCGGCGCAGGGCCGCCGCCGTCGACGCGGACGGCTTGCCGTGCTCCGCCGCCCAGCGCCCCAGGAACTCCTCGTCGAGCGTGATCAGCGCACCGACGAAGGGCCGCCCGTCGCCGACCACCATGCACTCCGCGACCAGCGCGTGCGCCCGGATACGGTCCTCGATCACGGCGGGGGCGACATTCTTGCCCCCGGCGGTCACCAGGATCTCCTTCTTCCGGCCGGTGATCGCCAGATAGCCGTCCTCGTCGAGCGTGCCGATGTCACCGGTGTGGAACCAGCCGTCGGCCAGCGCCTCGGCGGTCGCCTCCTCGTTGTTCCAGTACCCCGTGAACAGGTGCTCCCCGTGCAGCAGCACCTCGCCGTCGTCCGCGATCCGGATCACGGACCCCGGCAGCGGCTGCCCGACCGTGCCGATCTTCTGCCGGTCCCACGGGTTGAAGGCGCTGGCCCCGCAGGACTCGGTGAGGCCGTACCCCTCCAGCACCGTGAAGCCGATGCCCCGGTAGAAGTGCCCGAGCCGCTCGCCCAGCGGGGCGCCCCCGGAGATCGCGTACTCCCCGCGCCCGCCCAGCACCGCCCGCAGTTTGCGGTAGACGAGCCTGTCGAAGATCTTGTGCTGGATCCGCAGGCCGAGGGAGGGGCCCCGCACGGTGGACAGCGCGCGGCTGTACGCGATCGCGGTGTGTGCGGCCCGGTCGAAGATCCGGCCCTTGCCGTCGGCCTGGGCCTTGGCGCGCGCCGAGTTGTAGACCTTCTCGAAGACGCGCGGCACTCCGAGGATCAGCGTCGGCCGGAACGCGGCCAGTTCCGTGGTGAGGTCCTTGACGTCGGGTACGCAGCCGAGCTTGATCGGCGCCATCACGGCCGCCACCTCGACCAGCCGTCCGAAGACGTGCGCGGCGGGGAGGAAGAGCAGGACGGAGCACTCCCCGGTGCGGAAGAGGGGCCTCAGCCGTTCCACCGCGTTGCCGACCTCCGCGAAGAAGCTGCGGTGGGTCAGCACGCAGCCCTTGGGACGGCCGGTGGTCCCCGAGGTGTAGACGATCGTCGCCGGGTCGTCGGCCTTCGCGGACGCGGCGCGCTCGTCCACCGTGGCTTCCGTGACCTCCGCGCCCGCGGTGGTCAGCTCCTCGACGCCGCCCTGGTCGATCCGCCAGACGTCCCGCAACGTGGGCAGCCCCGGGCGCACCGACGCCACCGTGGCGGCGTGCGCCTCGCTCTCCACGATCACGGCGACCGCGCCGGAGTCGCCCAGGATCCACTGCACCTGCTCGGGCGAGCTGGTCTCGTACACCGGCACGGTGATCGCGCCGGCGCTCCAGATGGCGAAGTCCAGCAGCACCCACTCGAAGCGGGTACGGGACATCAGCGCGACCCGGTCGCCGGGCCGGATGCCCGCCGCGATCAGGCCCTTGGCCGCGGCCCGCACCTCGGCGAGGAACTGGGTGGCGGTGACATCCGTCCAGACACCGGCCACTTTGCGGCCGAGGACCGCCACATCGGGGTGCTGAGCGGCATTGCGGCGGATGAGATCCGTCAGATTGCCGTCCGAGGGGACCTCGTACAGGGCCGGAAGACTGAACTCGCGCAAGACTGCTGCTCCTCATCGGGCTCCGGCGCCAGGGCTCTGTGACGGGACGGTGACCGGACTGCTGTCGGGACTGCTGCGGGGCTGTTGCCGGGCCGCCGCCGGAGGTGAACGGACTGCCCGGACGTTACCCATCGGTACTGGCTCGGGTAGGGGGTTCGGACCGGATGTTCCCCCCGTCACACCTTTTGGCGGTACTTCGCGCACAGTAGTCCACACCTCTGACAGCGCGGAAGTAACCGCAGGTCCGGCTACCTCTACCGAATCTCCACCGGGTAAGGGGACGGCGCTGCTTTCGCGACACGCACGTCCTAGGGTGATCGGCATGCCAGGTATGCGAGTCAACGTGATCAGCGATGTGCACGGGAACGCGGCGGCTCTGCGGACGGCGGGTGACGGCGCCGACGCCCTCGTCTGCCTCGGCGATCTCGTCCTCTTCCTGGACTACGCGGATCACTCGCGCGGCATTTTTCCCGACCTCTTCGGCGCCGGGAACGCCGACCGCCTCGTGGAACTGCGCACCGCGCGCCGTTTCGACGAGGCCCGGGCCTTCGGCGCCGCGCTCTGGGAGAGCCTCGACCTGGACGGAGCCGGCAGTGGTGACAGGGGTGGCAGTGGTGACAGGGGTGACAGAGGTGGCAGGGATGGCAGGGCCGCCGCCATCGAGGACGCGGTGCGGCGCCAGTACGCCGAGATGTTCGCCGCCTTCCCCACCCCCACGTACGCCACCTACGGAAATGTCGACATCCCGGCGCTCTGGCCGGAGTACGCGGGCCCCGGCACCACCGTCCTCGACGGCGAACGCGTCGAGATCGGCGGCCGGGTCTTCGGCTTCGTCGGCGGCGGGCTGCGCACGCCCATGCGCACCCCGTACGAGATCTCCGACGAGGAGTACGCCGCCAAGGTGGAGGCGCTCGGCGAGGTCGACGTGCTCTGCTCGCACATCCCGCCCGACCTGCCCGAGCTGACGTACGACACCGTCGCCCGCCGCTTCGAACGCGGCAGCCGCGCCCTGCTGGACGCCATCCGCCGTACGAAACCGCGGTACGCCCTCTTCGGCCATGTCCACCAGCCGCTGGCCCGCCGGATCCGCGTCGGCGCCACGGAGTGCGTGAACGTCGGCCACTTCGCCTCGACCGGGCGGCCCTGGGTCCTGGAATGGTGACCGGCGCACTCGCGATAGCCTGCTCACCGCGTACCCAGCACCTGAGGAGCACGGCGATGGCGGAACACACCAGTTCGAGCATCACGATCGAGGCGGCACCGGCCGACGTCATGGGCGTGATCGCCGACTTCGCCCGCTACCCGGAGTGGACCGGCGAGGTGAAGGAGGCCGAGGTGCTCTCCACCGACGCCCAGGGCCGCGCCGAGCAGGTCCGGCTGGTGCTCGACGCCGGAGCGATCAAGGACGACCACACCCTCGCGTACACCTGGACCGACGACGAGGTCAGCTGGACGCTGGTGAAGTCCGCGATGCTGCGCTCCCTGGACGGCTCCTACCTCCTCGCGCCCGTCGGCACCGGCGGCGACCGCACCGAGGTCACCTACCGCCTCACCGTCGACGTCAAGATCCCGATGCTCGGCATGATCAAGCGCAAGGCGGAGAAGGTCATCATCGACCGCGCCCTCGCGGGCCTCAAGAAGCGCGTCGAGTCCGTCCCCGGAGCCTGACCCGCATGCGTACGGTTCTCGTCACCGGCCCCGGCGGCTCGGGCCGTACCACCATCGCCTCGGCCACCGCGCTGGCCGCCGCCCGGCGCGGCAGGCGCACCCTGCTGCTCTCCGCGGACCCCCTCGACGACCTCCTGGGCACCCCGGTGGGCCCGGAGCCCACCCGGGTACGGGACGGCCTGTGGGCCGCCCGCACGGACTCCGGCGAACACTTCCGCACCGAACTGCTCGTCTTCCAGGAACGGGCCGCCGCCGGACTCGAACTCCTCGGCGCCCGCCGACTGGAGGGCGAGGAACTCACCGAGCTGCCCGGCAGCGCGGAATTCGCCCTCCTGCACGGGCTGCGCGGGGCCGCCGCCGGCGACTGGGACGTCCTGGTCGTCGACATGCCGCCGCTGCGCGAGGCCCTCGCCGTACTCGCCCTGCCCGAGCAGCTGCGCCGCTACCTGCGCCGCCTGCTGCCCCAGGAACGGCAGGCCGCCCGCGCCCTGCGCCCGCTGATGGCCCAGCTCGCCGGGGTCCCGATGCCGTCGCAGTGGCTGTACGAGACCGCCGCCCGCCGGGACACCGACCTGGCCGCCCTCCAGTCGCTGATCGAGGACCGGACGACGACGCTGCGGCTGGTCGCGGAGCCCGGACCCGCCGCTGCCGCGGCCCTGCGCGCCGGCCGTACCGGAGCCGCGCTGTTCGGGCTGCGTGTCGACACCCTCGTACCGAACCGGATCCTGCCCCGGCACTCGGCCGACCCGTGGCTGGCGCCGCTGATCGCGCGGCAGCGCGCGTGCCTGGACGACTGGCACGAACAGTGGGCGCCGGGGACGGCGCTGCGGCCGGTGAACCACCTGGGCAGGGACCCGCGCGGCCTCGACGACCTCACCGAGCTGGACCGGGGCGGCGTCCCGGGCGACACCTCCGGGGAAGCACCCCGCGACACCTCCGGGGAAGCACCCCGCGACACCTCCGGGGAAGCACCCCGCGACACCTCCGGGGAAGCATCCCGCGACACCTCCGGAAGCGCCGGACTCGCCGCCGGACTCGACGACCGGGCGCCGGGACCCGCCCCCGACCCCTGGCGGGTCGAGGACCAGCGGACCGAGGACGGTCTGCTCGTCTGGTGCCTCCCGCTGCCCGGCGCGGTCAAGAGCGATGTGGGCCTCGTCCGCCGGAACGACGAACTCCTGCTCACCGTAGGACCGTTCCGCCGGATCGTTCCCCTGCCGTCCGCGCTGCGCCGCTGCACCGTCTCCGGGGCGGCCCTCACGGACGGGGAACTGCGCGTGCGCTTCACCCCCGACCCCGGGCTGTGGCCGCGTACGGACTGAACGTCCCGGGGCCCGCCGCGTACGGACTGAACGTCCCGGGGCCCTTCGGGTACCGTCGAAGGAGAGCACCCTTCCGCTGCCCATGGCGGAAGACCCGCTGCCACTGACGCGCAGGAGTACCCCATGAGCGATGCCAGCGAGCGTCCCGACGCCGACCCGGACGCCTGGGCCACGGCGGTGGCCGAGGACCTCGCGGAGGAGAAGGCCCGCCGCCGCGCCTCCTACGGCCCGCCGCCGGGCTCCGCCGCCGAGGAACTGCGCAAGCTCGTCGACGCCGTCGCCGACAAGGTCTCGTCCCTGCAGAACCCGATCTTCGGCATGGCCGCGCAGGGCGCCGTACAGCAGCTGATCGGCCAGGCCAAGGCCGCCGTGGAACCGGTCATCGAGCGCAACCCCGGTGTCTTTGATCACCTCGCCGCCGCGGGCAACGAGCTGCTGGCGGCGTACCGTTCGGCCGTCGAGGGCCAGGAGAGCCGCTGGACCCAGGGCGCCGACACCCCGCCGTCCACGGCCGGTTCGGCCGGAAACGAGTCAGCGGACCCGGACGCCCCACAGGCCACGGAGAAGCCCGGCGACCCCACGGATCCCCGGGACGAAGGGCCTGGCCCGGGCGGCCATATCGACCTGGACTGACGGGGGTACGCCTGCCCTCGGGTACGGTTGGGCCGTAGCGGGGCTCGACCGAAAACTGAGGGACACATGGGACTCACCATCGGCGTCGACATCGGCGGCACGAAGATCGCGGCCGGCGTGGTCGACGAAGAGGGCGCCATCCTGGAGACGCACAAGGTGGCGACCCCGCCGACCGCCGAAGGCATCGTCGACGCGATCTGCGCGGCTGTCTCCGGCGCCGGCGCGGGGCATCAGATCGAAGCCGTCGGCATCGGTGCCGCCGGCTACGTCGACGACAAGCGCGCCACCGTCCTCTTCGCGCCGAACATCAACTGGCGGCACGAACCGCTCAAGGACAAGGTCGAGCAGCGGGTCGGCCTGCCGGTCGTCGTGGAGAACGACGCCAACGCGGCCGCCTGGGGCGAGTACAAGTTCGGCGCCGGGCAGGGCCACGAGGACGTCATCTGCATCACGCTCGGCACGGGCCTGGGCGGCGGCATCATCATCGGCAACAAGCTGCGCCGTGGACGCTTCGGTGTGGCGGCCGAGTTCGGGCACATCCGGGTCGTGCCCGACGGTCTGCTGTGCGGCTGCGGCAGCCAGGGCTGCTGGGAGCAGTACGCCTCCGGGCGCGCCCTCGTCCGGTACGCGCGCCAGCGCGCCAACGCGACGCCGGAGAACGCCGAAGTGCTCCTCGGCCTCGGCGACGGCACGGCGGAGGGCATCGAAGGCCGGCACATCAGCGCGGCTGCCCGCGCCGGTGACCCGGTGGCCGTCGACTCCTTCCGGGAGCTGGCCCGTTGGGCCGGCGCGGGCCTGGCCGACCTGGCCTCGCTCTTCGACCCGTCCGCGTTCATCGTCGGCGGCGGCGTCTCGGACGAGGGCGAACTCGTCCTCGACCCGATCCGAAAGTCCTTCCGGCGCTGGCTGATCGGCGGCGAATGGCGTCCGCACGCCCAGGTCCTGGCGGCCCAACTGGGCGGCGAGGCCGGGCTGGTGGGAGCCGCCGACCTCGCCAGGCAGGGCTGACCGACCGCGACGGTGCCCGCCGCGCCCCGCGAGGGGTACGGCGGGCACCGCCATGTCCGGCGGGCGCGGCGAGGCAACGGCGGGCGCAGCGGGATCCGGTGGGCCCAGCCCGCTAAGGGCGGGCGCAGCCAGGTAACGGTGGGCCCAGCCCGCTAAGGGCGGGCGCAGCCAGGTAACGGCGGCCCCAGCCGGGTAAGGGCGGGGCGACGCTCCGGGCCGCCGTGCCGGGCCCCGGAGGGCGGCTCCCGTATCGTGAGGGCATGGCGATGCCCCCGCTGCCCGACTCCCGTACCGAGCCGGACGGTTCGGCCGTGATCCGGGTGCTCAGTTACAACATCCGCTCGATGCGCGACGACCGCGACGCGCTGGCCCGGGTGATCCGCGCCTGCGCACCCGATCTGGTCTTCATCCAGGAAGCGCCCCGGTTCTTCCGCTGGCGCAAGCCCGCCGCCCGGCTGGCGGCCCGTACCGGCCTCGTGGTGCTGAGCGGCGGAGCCCCCGCCGCCGGACCCATGCTGCTCTGTTCGATGCGCGCCACGGTGGAGCGCACCGAGGACATCCTGCTTCCGCTCACCCCCGGCCTGCACCGGCGCGGCTTCGCGACGGCGGTCGTACGGTTCGGGCGGGCCAGGGTCGGCCTGCTCAGTTGTCATCTGAGCCTGCGCGCCGATGAACGGTTCGCACAGGCGGGAATGGCACTCGACCAGCTGGACACCATGGACACGCCGAACGCGATCCTGGCCGGAGACCTGAACGAGCGGCCCACCGGCCCCGGTTTCCGGCTGCTCGCCGAGCGCCTCCAGGACTGCTGGACCGCCGAGCCCTGGGGGGACGAGTACACCTCGACGCCCGCGAACCCGCGTCAGCGCATCGACGCGGTCTTCGCCACCCGGGGGATCACGGTCCTCGGCTGCGGGGTCCCGCGCGGGCTGCCCGGCATCACCGAGGACGACATGAGGGCGGCCACGGATCACCTTCCGGTGCTGGCCGCCCTCCACGTGCCCGCGTCCTGAGCGACGCGCCCGCGTCCTGAGCGACGTGCCCGCGTCCTGAGCGACGCGCCCGCGTCCTGAGCGCACGGCTCAGACGACCGCGCCGCGCCCCGGGTCGTCGTCCTCTTCGTCGCTGTCACCCATCCGCGCCACCAGCGTGGCGAAACCACCCAGGAAACCGCCGATGCACAGGGTGGTCAGCCACCACGTCATGTCCCACTGGAGCAGGACGGCGACCAGCATCAGCACCGGACCGCCGACCACCGCGAGCCAGCCGAACTTCGCCGTCACATCCGACTCCGGCAGCGGCGGCGGCTCCGGCGGTACGAAATGCCCCTCGTCGCCGTCGTCGAAATCCTCCTCGCGCGGATCCGCCACCTGGTAGTCGCGCGGACCGCCCACCCCGGGCGCGAAGCGGACCGAGGCGCCCAGCGCGGGCTTCGCGTCGTCCGGGTCCTCCTCCGGGGCGGCCGGCTCCGGTCCCGTATCCGGGCCGGTCCTGTTCCGGTCGCTCTCCAGCAGGGCCAGGCCGTCGATCGACTTGAACGGCTTCGCACCCGGTGGGTCCGCCGGCTCCTTGCCGTATCCGGCGACGATCGCCGCCCACGCCGCGTCCTCGTCGATCGGCTGCGGCTCGCGGTCCGCGTCATGCTCAGCCACCGGTGGTGCTCCCCTTCTTGCCGGCACTCGGAGCGAGCCGGCCGATGAACGCGTGACTCTCCTGGAAAATCCGCTCCGCGTCATGGTCCAACGTCGCCACGTGGTAGCTCTGTTCCAGCAGGACCTCACGAACATCCGTCGACGAGACGCGCGCGAGGACCCGGGCCGAGTCGGCGGGCGGTACGACGTGGTCCTGGGGGCTGTGCAGCAGCAGCAGCGGCTGCGTCACCTGCGGCAGCGCGCCGTCCACCAGCTGGAAGAACTTCCGCAGGGAGTACGCGGCGTGCAGCGGCACCCGGTCGTAGCCGATCTCCGCACTCCCCTCCTTGGCGATGTCGCTCGTCAGCCCCTTGGTCGTGGGAACCAGATGGCGGACCACCGGAAGGGCGTACGCGGCCAGTCCGTGCACCTTCACCCCGGGGTTGACCACGACCACCCCGCTGATCGCCGGACCGTGCTTCGCGGCGAGCCGCAGCGCCAGCGCCCCGCCCATCGAGAGCCCGAGGACGAAGACCTGGGAGCAGCGTTCCATCAGCTCACGCAGCGCCCTGTCCACCTCCGCGTACCAGTCCTGCCAGCCGGTGAGCTGCATGTCCTGCCAGCGTGTGCCGTGCCCGGGGAGCAGCGGCAGGGACACGGTCAGTCCCCGCTCGGCCAGATACTCGGCCCAGGGGCGCAGCGATTGAGGGGAACCGGTGAATCCGTGACAGAGAAGGACGCCGACCTCGCCGCCCTCATGGCGGTACGGCTCGGCTCCAGGAAGGACCGGCACCGGGGTCTCCTGTTCGTGAGGCTCGGAAGGGTGTACTTCACCGTACGCGACCGGGCCGACACCGACCAGAGCCGTCCGGCCCCCACGTCAGGACCCACGGTCGGCCCCAGGGAAGGGGAGCGCGCGCCGCCCACGCGTTAAGGTCTGTCGGACAGCACAGAGGAGGCAGACGAGTTGATCTACGGCGCAATGAAGTTCTCCATCGGCGGGTCCCTGAAGCTTGCCTTCCGGCCCTGGGTGGAGGGCCTTGAGAACATTCCCGCCGAGGGGCCGGCGATCCTCGCGAGCAACCATCTGTCGTTCTCGGACTCGTTCTTCCTCCCGGCCGTACTCGACCGCAAGGTCACCTTCATCGCCAAGGCGGAGTACTTCACGTCGCCCGGCGTCAAGGGCAAGCTCACCGCGGCCTTCTTCAAGGGCGTCGGCCAGCTGCCCGTGGACCGCTCGGGTGGCCGCGGTGCCGGCGAGGCGGCGATCCAGAGCGGGATCAAGGTCCTGGAGGGCGGAGAACTCTTCGGTATCTACCCGGAGGGCACCCGCTCACCTGACGGCCGGCTCTACCGGGGCAAGCCGGGCGGCCTGGCCCGGGTGACGCTCGCGACCGGCGCTCCGGTCATCCCCGTCGCCATGATCGACACGGAGAAGATCCAGCCGCCCGGCAAGGTGGTCCCCAAGCTGATGCGCCCGGGGATCAGGATCGGAAAGCCGCTGGACTTCAGCCGCTACCAGGGCATGGAGGGCGACCGCTTCATCCTGCGGTCGCTGACCGACGAGGTCATGTACGAGATCATGAAGCTTTCCGGCCAGGAGTACGTGGACGTCTACGCGACGGCCGCGAAGCGCCAACTCGCGGAAGAGGCGAAGGCCAAGGCGCCAGGAAGCGCGGCACCACCCCCTGCCGAGTGAGCCGAAGGGGCGCGCCGCTGCCGTAAGGGAGAGCGCGCGGAGGCCCCGAGGGACGAGGGGTCGAGCACGGTCGAGTGTCGGCGGGGGCATAAAGCGCCCCGGAGGCGAACCGAGGCCTTAAAAAGGGGGGCGGTGAGCTGAAGGGGCGCGCCGCTGCCGTAAGGGAGAGCGCGCGGAGGCCCCGAGGGACGAGGGGTCGAGCACGGTCGAGTGTCGGCGGGGGCATAAAGCGCCCCGGAGGCGAACCGAGGCCTCAAAAAAGGGGGGGATCCCACGTGTCGGTCGAGCAGCCGTTGTGGCGGGCGTTGAGTGCCTACCGCCCTCTCACCATGGTGTACGCGGTCCTGCTGTTCGGTTTTGGACACGAGCGCTATGAACGCCCTTGGATCGCCGCCGCGTTCCTCGCCTTCCTGGCGCTCTGGACCCTCGCGACGCTGCGCCGAGTGGCGAACACCGCGAGCTGCACCAGGCGCTTCCTGATCGCCGATCTCACCGTCGCGCTGACCGGCATCCTGCTCACACCGCTGGCCGACGCACAGGTCCAGCAGGTCGACAGCCCGACCCTGCCCTCGATATGGACCGCCGGTTCCGTTCTCGCCTTCGCCATCAAGGGCGGCTGGCGCTGGGCCGGTGTGGCCTCTTCCTTCGTCGCCGTCGCGAACCTCATCGAGCGCGGCCACCCGAGCCGGGACACCCTGCACAATGTCCTGCTGGTCTGTGTCGCCTCCATCGCGATCGGGTATGTCGTGGAGGTCGCCCGCGCCTCCGAACGTACCCTCGCCCGCGCCCTGGAGATCGAGGCCGCGACGCGGGAGCGCGAGCGGCTGGCCCGGGACATCCACGACGGCGTGCTGCAGGTGCTGGCGATGGTGCAGCGGCGCGGTACGGCGATGGGCGGCGAGGCCGCGGAGCTGGGGCGGATGGCGGGGGAGCAGGAGATCGCTCTGCGGACGCTGGTCTCCGGCGGACTGGTGCCCGCCGCGCGCGGCTCCGCGCACGCGGGGCCCGAACGGCCCGGCCCCGATCCGGTTGACGCCGCGTCATGCGATCTGCGGTCGCTGCTCGCCCCGTACTCGGGCTCGACGGTGACCTTCGCCGAGCCGGGCGCCCCGGTGCTGCTGGCGTCCGGGGCGGCCGGGGAGCTGGCCGCCGCTGTCGGTGCCGCGCTGGACAATGTCCGCAGGCACGCGGGTGCGGACGCGCGCGCCTGGATCCTGGTCGAGGAGTGGCCGGAGGAAGTGATCGTGACCGTCCGGGACGACGGACCCGGCATCCCGGAAGGACGGCTGGCCCAGGCCGAGGGGGAGGGGCGGCTCGGGGTCGCCCTGTCGATCCGTGGGCGGTTGCGGGATCTGGGTGGCACGGCCGAGCTGGTCTCGGTGCCGGGCCAGGGTACGGAAGTCGAGTTGAGGGTCCCGCGGGGGCGGGGGAGGGCGGAGCGATGAACGAGGCGCTGAAGGAATCGGTGGCGCGGCCGGTCAGGGTGATGGTGGTCGACGACCATCCGATGTGGCGGGATGCCGTCGCCCGGGATCTGGACGCGGCGGGCTGCGAGGTGGTCGCGACCGCCGGTGACGGCCCGGGGGCGGTGCGCCGGGCCACGGCCACCACGCCCGAGGTACTGGTCCTGGACCTCAACCTGCCCGGGATGCCGGGTGTTCAGGTCTGCAAGGAGCTGGTCGGCTCTCAGCCCGGGCTGCGTGTCCTGGTGCTCTCGGCCAGCGGGGAGCACGCCGATGTCCTGGAGGCGGTGAAGTCGGGCGCGACCGGTTATCTGCTCAAGTCGGCCAGTACGGAAGAGCTGGTCGACGCGGTGCGCCGTACGGCCGCGGGCGATCCGGTCTTCACCCCCGGCCTGGCCGGCCTGGTGCTCGGGGAGTACCGCCGGCTCGCCTCGGAGCCCGCGCCGGCCGCCGCCGATGAGCCCAAGGCGCCGCGCCTGACCGAGCGGGAGACCGAGGTGCTGCGACTGGTCGCCAAGGGACTGTCGTACAAACAGATCGCCGAACGGTTGGTCATCTCGCACCGTACGGTGCAGAACCACGTGCAGAACACTCTCGGTAAGCTGCACCTGCACAACCGCGTCGAGCTGGTGCGTTACGCCATCGAGCGCGGCCTCGACGAAGCCTGAGCGGCCTGGCTCGGGCGGACCCGGCCTCATCACTTCCCACCGGCCTCTGGCGCGAAGGGGTTCATTCCGCGCACCATGTCGGGGTGACCTGTGTCACCTTTGCCGTGGCCCGGGTTCGCCACCAGTCCGCCGACGGCGAAGGGACGCGTTTCCATGCGAGTCGGAGTACTGACCGGGGGCGGCGACTGCCCGGGGCTCGACGCGGTGATCCGCGCCACCGTGCGCAAGGGCGTCCGCCAGTACGGGTTCGCCTTCACCGGGTTCCGGGACGGGTGGCGTGGAGTGCTCGACGGTGACCGCGTCCCGCTCGATGTCGCGGCGGTGCGGGGCATCCTGCCGCGCGGCGGCACGATGCTCGGCTCCTCGCGCACCGACCCCCTCGGGACGGCGGACGGCGTCCGCCGGATCAAGGAGAATCTCGCCGCGTACGGCGTCGACGCGCTGATCGTGATCGGTGGACGGGACACCCTGGGGGTGGCGGCCCGGCTCACCCGGGAGTACGGCATCTCCTGCGTCGGCGTGCCCGTGGCCCTCGACGGCGACGGGTCCGTGACCGACCGCGCGCTCGGTTTCGACACGGTGGCCGGGATCACCACGGAGGCGATCGGCCGGCTGCGGGCCACCGCCGGTTCCCCCGCGCGCGTCCAGGTCTGCGAGGTGACGGGACGTCACGCCGACTGGGCCGCCGCCCACGTGGGAGCGGCCGGGCGGACGAATGTCCTGCTCCTGCCGGAGGAGCGCTTCGACACCGATCAGGTCTGCTCCTGGGTGACCTCGCGGTCCGGGGAGGCGTCGGCCCTGGTGGTCGTCGTCGCGGAGGGCGCGCAGCCCGTCGGGGAGGTCCGGCCGAGGGCCGCCGGCGTACGGCTGGCCGAGGAGATCGAGAAGCGCACCGGCAGGGAAGCCAGGAGCACCGTCCTGGGCCCGGCGCAGCGGGGTGGCGCACCGAGCGCGCATGACCGGTGGCTGGCGACCCGGTCCGGGCAGCACGCGATCGACGCGGTCCGTGACGGCGCGTACGGAAGGATGGTCGCCCCTCGGGGGACGGACATCGTGCGGGTGTCGATGACCGAGGCCGCCGGCGCGGTCGGGACGGCCCGGCCGGGCACCACGTACGAGGACGCGGGAGGTCCTCGTCGGCTGAGCCCGTCCAGCTGAGCCCCCTCCCGCTGAGCCCCTCCCGCTGCCTCCAGCTGATCCGCCCGGCTGAGCCCCTTCGGCCACCGCGTCCGGGTCCGGTCTGCTTTCAGGCCTGCCCGACGCCTGCCGACCGGGCCTCCGCGCGGGCACCGGCCGTCGCCCCGGCCACCGTCCCGGTCATCGCCCCGGTGAGCAACTCCGCCACGATCGCCGGCCCGTTGAGGGTCAGGAGGGACTCGGGGTGGAACTGCACCGAGGCGAATCCCGCCCCCCGCAGCGCGTGCACCTCTCCGCTCTCCTCCTCGCGGCTCACCTCGATGCCGTGCGCCGCCAGTTCACGGGCCTCCGCGTCGTCGCAGCGCGCGGTGAAGCTGTTGTAGAAGCCGACCGTCTCCGCGCTCCCGAAGAGGTCGATCCTGGTCTGCGCGCCCTGGTACGGGACCCGCTTGCGTACGGTCTCCAGGCCCAGTTCGGCCGCGATCAGCTCATGGCCGAGGCAGACGCCGAGCAGCGGATGGCGCCGGGCGCGGATCAGTTCGGCGGCGAGGGCGCGCAGCGAGCGCATCTTCGGGTCGTCCGCGTCGGCCGGATCGCCGGGGCCGGGTCCCAGCACCACCGGCCCCTCGTGCGCGCGCACGGCCCCGCGCAGACCCGGCTCGTCGAAGCGCCGTACGGTCACCCCGAGGCCCGAGGAACGCAGCAGATGGGCGAGCATCGCGGTGAAGGTGTCCTCGCCGTCGACGATCAGGGCGTGGCCGCCCAGGGTGGCGGGACCGGTCCGCATCTTCAGCCAGAACGGCGCGAGGTCCGCCCGCCGGGCGTCCAGCGCGGCCCGCACCCTCGGGTCGTCGGCGAGCCGGGGAAGCCCGGCCGCGTTCCGCGGGCGCCCGGGACGTACCCCCAGCGCCGCCAGTACGCCCGCCGCCTTGGCGTGGGTCTCGGCCACCTCGGCCGCCGGGTCCGAGTGGCGTACGAGCGTGGCGCCGACCGCGACCCGCAGACCTCCGTCGCGGTCGATGTCGGCGGTACGGATCAGAATGGGCGAGTCGAGTGTCCGCGCCCCGCCCGCGTCGCGCCCGATGAGCGCGAGCGCTCCGCCGTAGTAGCCGCGTCCGGTCCCGTCCCGCCCGAGGGGCTCGTGGCGTTCGATGACCCGGCACGCGTTCTGGACCGGGGAGCCGGTCACCGTCGCCGCGAACATCGTCTCCCTGAGCACCTCGCGCACATCGAGCGAGGACCGGCCGCGCAGCTCGTACTCGGTGTGCGCGAGGTGCGCCATCTCCTTGAGCCGGGGGCCGATCACCACCCCGCCCCGGTCCCCGACGGTGCACATCATCTTCAGCTCCTCGTCGACGACCATGGAGAGCTCCTCGGTCTCCTTGCGGTCGCCCAGGAAGCCGAGCAGCGCCTCCGGGGTCGGCCCCTCGGGCGGATAGCGGAAGGTCCCGCTGATCGGGTTCATCACGACGGTCCCGCCGCTCATCCGGACGTGCACCTCGGGGCTGGCCCCGACCAGGGTGCGCGCGCCCGTGTGCACGACGAAGGTCCAGTACGCGCCGCGCTCCCCGGTGAGCAGCCGGCGGAAGAGCGCGAGGGCGTCGGCCCTGCCGAAGCCGGGGATCCGGCCCTCGAAGGTCCGCTTGATGACGAAGTTCGCGCCTTCGCCGCGGCCGATCTCGTCCGTGACGACCCGCCGGACGATCTCCGCGTACCGCTCGTCGTCGATGTCGAAGGCGCCGTCCTCGACCCGTACCTCGTGGCCGGGCAGCCGGCCGAGCAGCTCCGCGAGCGGCAGTTCGTACGTCTCGTCCGCGACGAGCACCGAGAGCGGTGTGCCGTCGTCCCGTACGTCGAAGCCGCGCTCCCTGATCTGCCGGAACGGCACCAGCGCGAGCGAGGGCCGCTCCCCGGCCGGGATCGCGGCGAGCCGGTCGGCCTCGTGCACGGCTCCGATCAGCAGCTCCACGGTGTCGTGGTCGCGGCCGGGCGTACGGCGGCGCAGCAGGGCGAAGGGCGGGCAGTCGTCGCTCAGGAGCCTGGCGACGAGCGTGTCGGGGTGTCCGCCGGTGGACTGGCGTTCGGGCATGGGTGGTGTTCCTTCCGGGTGGGGGAGGAACGGCCCGCTTCTCCGCCCGGAAACCCGGACCCGGAAACACCGAAGGCCGCCCCTCGGGCGGCCTTCGCGGTGCGCGGTGCGCGCGTGAATCAGCAGGCCGCCGGATGTGCCGGCCACCACCAGGTCTGATTCGAGTGCGCGAACATGAGCGGCACGATAGCGCATACGACGAGTGAAGCCGCGCGTTCCAGAGTGTGAGCGCCGCGTATGCCACTGTCCGCGACCACGTAATCTGGGGCGCGTGACAGTGAACGCTGAGAGCCCCGCCACCCATGTGCCGTCCTGGCAAGGTCTTCCCGCTGCCCAGCAGCCGGAGTATCCGGACCAGGAGGCCCTGAGCGGAGTCGTGGCCGAGCTGGAGTCGTATCCGCCGCTCGTCTTCGCCGGGGAGTGCGACCAGCTGCGCGCCCGGCTGGCGTCCGTCGCCAAGGGCGAGGCATTCCTGCTCCAGGGCGGTGACTGCGCGGAGGCGTTCGACGCCGTATCCGCCGATCACATCCGTAGCAAGCTGAAGACGCTCCTCCAGATGGGCGCGGTCCTCACCTACGCGGCGTCCGTGCCCGTGGTGAAGGTCGGCCGGATCGCCGGGCAGTACTCGAAGCCGCGCTCCAAGGGCACCGAGACCCGCGACGGCGTGACCCTGCCGACGTACCGTGGGGACTCCGTCAACGGTTTCGCCTTCAACGAGAAGGACCGGATCCCGGACCCCGAGCGGCTCAAGCGGATGTACCACGCGTCCGCCGCGACGCTCAACCTGGTCCGCGCCTTCACCACCGGCGGCTACGCCGACCTGCGCCAGGTGCACGCCTGGAACCAGGACTTCGTGAAGTCGTCGCCGTCCGGGCAGCGCTACGAGCAGCTCGCGCGCGAGATCGACAACGCGCTGAACTTCATGAAGGCAGCGGGCACCGACCCGGCGGAGTTCCGCACCGTCGAGTTCTACTCCTCGCACGAGGCGCTGCTGCTGGCCTACGAGTCGGCGCTGACCCGGGTCGACTCCCGGACGGGCCGGTTGTACGACGTCTCCGGCCACATGGTCTGGATCGGTGAGCGCACCCGCCAGATGGACGGCGCGCACATCGAGTTCGCCTCGAAGATCAACAACCCGATCGGTATCAAGCTCGGCCCGACGACGACGGTCGACGACGCGCTCACGTACATCGACCGGCTCGACCCCGACCGGGAGCCCGGCCGGCTGACCTTCATCGTCCGGATGGGCGCCGACAAGGTCAGGGACAAGCTTCCCGAGCTGGTCGAGAAGGTCACGGCCTCCGGTGCCACGGTGGCCTGGGTGACCGACCCCATGCACGGCAACACCTTCGAGGCGGCGTCGGGACACAAGACCCGCCGCTTCGACGACGTGCTCGACGAGGTCAAGGGCTTCTTCGAGGTCCACAAGGGGCTCGGTACGCACCCGGGCGGTATCCATGTCGAGCTGACCGGTGACGATGTCACCGAGTGCGTGGGCGGCGGGGACGAGATCTTCGTCGACGATCTGCACCAGCGGTACGAGACGGCCTGCGACCCGCGGCTCAACCGCAGCCAGTCGCTGGACCTGGCCTTCCTGGTCGCCGAGATGTACCGGGACCAGTAGGACCCGGGAGGGGGCGGGAATCCCGGAATTTCTTACCCCGGAACCCCCGGAACCCCCGGAACCCCCGGAACCCCCGGAAACACGGACCGGCGGGGCGCGGATCGATGTGATCCGCGCCCCATCGTCGTTTTTCTGGCTTTTGCGCGAGCGGAGTGACGGGTAAGGTTAGGTTTGCCTCACCAACGGTTCGAGGCGGTCAAACTTCGATTCCGCCGGGAGGTGAACCGCGTGTACGTCTGCTCGTGCTTCGGGATCACCGAGTCACAGGTCAAGGAACACGCGGCCGCCGGGGCGTGCACCCCGCGCCAGATCGCGTCGGCCAGCAAGGCCGGCACCGACTGCGGCTCCTGTGTACGCCGTATCCAGTCCATTCTCGGGCGTGGCGCCGGCTGCGCACGTCGGGACCTCCTCGAAGGCGCGGACCTGACCGCGACGGCCCCGGCCCCGGAGCCGGTCCCGGCGCTCACGCGGCAACCGGCCTTCACCGGTGAACCGGCCGTCAACGGCCGACCTGCCCGCACGCGCGAACCGGCCCCCGTCCGCCTGGACGAGGCGGCCTGACGCCCCGGCGCCGGTCGGCTCAGCTGTCCGGCTGCTCGATGAGCTGGGCGATGTAGAGCGGTTCGCCGAGCTTCTCGACCAGCTCCAGCTGGGTGTCGAGGTAGTCGATGTGGTGTTCCTCGTCCGCCAGGATCGACTCGAAGATGCGCTTGGACGTGTGATCGTCCTTGGCCCGCATGAGATCGATCCCGCGCTTGAGGCGGTCGATCGCCTCCACCTCCACCTGGCGGTCGGCCTGGAACATCTCGGTGACCGTCTGGCCGACCCGTACGTGGAACAGTCGCTGGTAATTCGGCAGGGCTTCCAGGAACAGGAGCCGGTCGGTGAGCAGCTCGGCGTGCTTCATCTCGTCGAACGACTCGGCCCTGGTGTATTTGGCGAGCTTGGTCCAGCCGAAGTTCTCCTGCATCTTCGCGTGCAGAAAGTACTGGTTGATCGCCGTCAGTTCGGCCGTCAGCTGTTCATTGAGGAACTCGATGACCTCGGGGTCGCCCTGCATCGCAGCGGCTCCTTCCAGGCGTGAAACGGGGCAGAATGCGCGCATCCTCGCACCGCGACCCGGGGCCGTCCAGTAAGTGCACGCTTACTATGAGTTGTCCCGATAGGTCGTCCCCAGGTCATGACCATGTCCCCGGTCTGTCACCATGGAAGGCATGGATCAGCCGGAAAGCCGGGATCGTCCGGAACCGGAGCGGTCCGCACTACCCCCGGGTCAGCGGCCGCAGCGCGGCTGGCCGGTCACCCACTACGGGCCCGTACCCAAGTTCAAGCCGGACCGCTGGGAGTTTCAGGTGTTCGGCGCCACCGCCGACGGCGGCAAACACGGCTGGAACCACCAGGAATTCTCCGTCCTGCCGTTCTCCACGGTCACCGCCGATCTGCACTGCGTCACGAAGTTCAGCATGCTGGGGGCCGAATGGGGCGGTGTGGCCGCCCGTACGGTCCTGGAACTCGCCCCGCCCGCGCCCGCCGTCACGCATGTGATGGTCTGGGCCGAGTACGGCTTCAGCGCCAATCTGCGGCTCGCCGACTTCGCCTCGGAGCGCACGGTGTTCGCCACCCACAAGGACGGTGAGCTGCTCACCGCCGAACACGGCTTCCCGGTGCGCCTGATCGTCCCGCACCTGTACGCCTGGAAGGGCCCCAAGTGGGTGCGGGGCGTGGAGTACATGACCGCCGACCGCCGCGGCTTCTGGGAGGAACGCGGCTATCACAACGTCGGCGACCCGTGGGCCGAGCAGCGCTACTCCTACCAGGAGGAGCCGGGAGACGGCCCCGAGCTGTAGCCGCCAGGGCACGATCCCGCGGTTCGTCCCGCTCGGTCCGGTGCCCTGCCCGGTCCGGTGGCCCTGCCCGGTCCGGTCAGGCGTCGCGCAGCTTCTTCAGCCGCTCCACGTCCGCCACGTGACCTTCCTTGCCGCCCGGCGTCTCGATCACCAGCGGCACCCCCTCGGTCGCCGGGTGCGAGAACAGCTCACGGAACGGCTCCTCGCCGATGTGCCCCGCGCCGATGTTCTCGTGCCGGTCCTTGTGCGCCCCCGCCACATCCTTCGAGTCATTGGCGTGGATCAGCTTGAGGCGGCCCTCACCGACCGTCCCCACCAGCAGATCCAGCGTCTGCCGCATCCCGTCCGGCCCTCCCAGATCATGCCCCGCCGCGAAGATGTGGCAGGTGTCCAGGCAGATTCCGAGCTTCGGGTGGGAGTCGAGCGCCGCGAAGTACGGGCCGAAGTCCCAGGTCCTGGAGCAGAGCGAGGAGCCCTGTCCGGCGGTCGACTCCAGCAGCAGGAACGGGTCGTCGTCATGGGTCAGTTCGTCGAGGAGCGGCAGCATCAGCTCCCGTACCTGCGCCAGAGCCACCTCGCGGTGGCGACCGCCGGTCGCCGAGCCGGTGTGGACGACCACACCCAGCGCGCCGATCTCCCGGGCCCGGCGCAGGCTGTGCCGCAGCGACCGGACCGACTTCTCGGCGGTCGCCTCGGTGTGCGACCCGAAGTTGATCAGATACGGGGCGTGGACGTACGCGGAGATGGACTCGGCGGCGCACCGTGCGCGGAACTCCTCGTCCTGCGCCGGATTCCCGGCCGGCGTCGCCCAGCCGCGCGGATTGGCCGCGAAGACCTGGACGGTCTCGGCGCCCAGCTCACGTGCGTACGCCAGACCGGTCGTGGCGAGCCCGCCGGCCACGGGGACATGGCCGCCGACAGGGTTGCGCATCGCTTCTACAGTCCCTTGGTCTTGATGGTGACGGTGCTGCCCTCGGGCGCCTTCTCGCCGCCCTTGACGGACTGCTCGGTCACCGTGTCGCCGAAGAACGGGAAGCCGCGGTCGATCTCGACCTCGAATCCCGCCTTCTCCAGCCGGCTCCTGGCCTCCTCCGTCTTCAGCCCCGTGACGTCGGGGACGAGGACCCGCCGGGGCCCCTTGGACAGGGTCAGGGTGACCGTGTCGCCCCGGGCCAGCTGGGTGCCCTCGGCCACGGACTGCCTCGCGACGGAGCCCTCGTCCTCGGGCGAAGCCACCCGCTCGGCGGCGATCCGCACCCTGAGCCCCGCGTCCTCCAGCTCGGCGGTGGCGTCCTCCGCGGACTCGCCGGTCACGTCCTCGACCTCGACCGGGACGCCCCTGCTGACGACGAGCGCGACGCCGGAGTCCGGCCGTACATCGCTCCCGGCCGCCGGCGCCGAGCCGACCACGGCGCCCTGCTCGACATCCTCGTCGAAGGACCGGGAGACGATCCCGGCCGCCAGACCCGCCTTCTTCAGTGCCCGCCTCGCGTCGGCGAGGGACAGCCCCGCCAGCTGGGGGACCTGGACGATCTCGGGGCCGCGCGACACGACGAGGGTCACCACACCGTTGCCACGGATCCGCGTCCGGTCCCCGGGATCGCTGCGCAGGACCGTCCCCCGCGCGAACGCGTCGCTGAAGTCCCTGCTCACCTTCGCGTCGAGCCCCGCGTCGGCGAGCCGCTTCCTGGCCTCCTGCTCGCTCTGGCCGAGCAGCGACGGGACCCGGGTGAACTGCCCGGAATTGATGTACCAGACACCGGCCCCGACGCCGAACACCAGCAGCACGGCCACGACCGCCGCGATGAGACCCCGGCGCGGCGCGGCCCCGCTCCGCCCACGCGCGCGCGTCGTCCGGGGCGGCACACCGTCCGGCGGCGCCATCTCCAGCCGGCTGGTGCGGTTGGCCGGCTCCTCCGGGGGCGCCCCCTCGGCGGGGAGCGCGCGCGGCAGCACCGTCGTACGGCTCTCGGCCGAGGTCTCCGGCCGGGCCCCCGGCGGTACGGCGTCCAGCTGCGCGTCGCTCAGCGCGGCGCGGGCGTCGAGCACCAGGGCGAGCAGCGCCACCGCGTCGGGCGGCCGGGTGCCGGGGTGGCGGGCGGTGGCCGCCGCGACCAGCCCGTCCAGCTCGACGGCCAGCCCCGGGACGGCGGCCGACGGCGCGGGAACATCCTCGTTCAGATGCAGGTAGAGCACCTGAGCGGGAGTGTCGCCCGCATGCGGCTTCGCGCCCGTCAGTATCTCGTGCAGGACGACCCCGCAGGCGTACACATCGACCCGGGTGTCCGACGAGCCGTGCTCGATCTGCTCGGGCGCGAGATACGACACCGTGCCGAGAAGGGACCCGGTGGTGCTGGTCACGTCGCCCACGGTCCGTACCAGACCGAAATCGGCGACCTTGACCCGTCCGTCGTCCCCTATCAGGACGTTTTCCGGCTTCATGTCCCGGTGGACGAACCCGGCCCGGTGCGCGGCGCCGAGCGCGGCGAGCACCGGCTCCAGGATGTCCAGCGCGGCCCGTGGCTGGAGCG
This sequence comes from Streptomyces sp. NPDC051569, assembly GCF_044454085.1. NCBI lineage: Bacteria > Bacillati > Actinomycetota > Actinomycetes > Kitasatosporales > Streptomycetaceae > Streptomyces > Streptomyces sp. NPDC051569. The sequence goes on along the minus strand of NZ_JBITDJ010000004.1, from coordinate 157,766 downwards.
CGCCGCGCTCACGCAGCACGTCACGCAGGGTGCAGCCCTCGACGTACTCCATCGCCAGATAGACGTACGCCCCGTCCGCGCCCTGGTCGAACACGGCGACCACGTTGGGGTGCGCCAGCCGGGCCACCGACTTGGCCTCCCGGATGAAGCGCTCCACGAAGGTGACATCGGTGGCGAGCGCCGGATGCATCACCTTCAGAGCCAGCACCCGGTCGAGCCGGGTGTCGAGGGCCCGGTAGACCGTGGCCATGCCGCCGACGGCGATGCGCGCATCGACGCGGTAGCGGCCGTCGAGCAGCTGCCCGACGAGAGGGTCCTGAAGGGTCGTATCCACCCCCTGAGTCTACGAGCTGGTTCTTCTAGCCCACGAAAGACGGCCGTTCCGGATCCCAGGCCGGCAGACCGTCCATGGGGGAGGAAGCCGTCGCGAAGTGGCGGCGGGGGATACGCCCCGCGCGGTGGGCGAGGCGGCCCGCCGTCACCGCGTGGCGCATCGCCCCGGCCATCAGCACCGGCTCCTGGGCGCGGGTGACCGCCGAGGCCAGCATCACGGCGGCGCAGCCCAGCTCCATGGCGAGCGCCGCGTCCGAGGCGGTACCGGCGCCCGCGTCCAGGATCACCGGCACGCCCGCCTGCTCCACGATCAGCTGGAAGTTGTGCGGATTGCGGATGCCGAGTCCGGAGCCGATCGGCGAGCCGAGCGGCATGATCGCGGCGCACCCCACGTCCTCCAGTCTCCGGGCGAGCACCGGATCGTCATTGGTGTACGGGAGGACCGTGAAGCCGTCGTCGACCAGTGTCTCCGCCGCCTCCAGCAGCTCGATCGGGTCGGGGAGCAGGGTGCGCTCGTCCGCGACCACCTCCAGCTTGATCCAGTCGGTGGAGAGCGCCTCGCGGGCCAGCCGGGCGGTGAGGACGGCTTCCCCGGCGGTGAAGCAGCCGGCCGTGTTGGGCAGGGCGCGGATGCCCAGGGAGCCGAGCACGGAGAGGACGGAGCCCTGGACCGTGGGGTCCAGGCGGCGCATCGCGACCGTGGTGAGTTCGGTGCCCGAGGCGGCCAGCGAGCGTTCCAGTACGTCGAGGCTGGGTGCCCCGCCCGTGCCCATGATCAGCCGCGAGCCGAAGGTGGTGGAACCGATGGTGAGCGGGTCGTCGGCCATGGTCAGCCTCCCTGGACGGCGGTGAGGACTTCGACACGGTCGCCGTCCCCGAGCGGGGTGGCGGACCAGTGCCCGCGCGGGACGACCGTTTCGTTGACAGCGGCGGCGACACCCGAGGGCGCGGGGGTGAGAGCCGCGACCAGCGCGCCGAGCGTGGTGCCGGCGGCCAGCTCGCGCGGCTCGCCGTTCACGGAGACGGTCACGGTCACGTTCTCGGCACCGGAGTGCGTACGGGTACGGCTCATGCGGGCTGCTCCTGACATTCGGAGGCGGCTGACGTCGCGGCTGACGTTGCGGCCGGCGTGGCGGCTGATGTGCCGGCGGGGACGGCGGGGGCGGTGCGGACGCCGGGCGGGAAGCGCCGGGGGGTGAACGGCCGGGCCTCTTCGGGGAGTTCGCCGGTGGCCAGCACGGTGGCCATCACCTCGCCGGTGATGGGCGTGAGCAGCACCCCGTTGCGGAAGTGGCCGGTGGCCAGATGCAGGCCGGGCAGCGCGGTCGGACCGAGCAGCGGGGCGTTGTCCGGCGATCCGGGGCGCAGCCCCGCACGGGTCTCGACGAGGGGCAGTTCGGTGATGCCGGGCACCAGGTCATGGGCGTCCCGCAGCAGCCCGTACACCCCGCCCGCCGTGACCGAGGTGTCCCAGCCGAGCTCTTCGCTGGTGGCGCCGACCACCAGCTCACCGTTCGCGCGCGGCACCAGGTAGACCTGGCTGCCGCGCACCACCGCCCGTACCGTCCGGGACAGGAACGGCGCGTACGGGCGGGGCACGCTCAGCCGCAGCACCTGGCCCTTGACGGGCCGTACCGGCGGACGCACCTCGTCCGGTACGCCTCCGAGCCGGCCGCTGAGGCTTCCGCCCGCCAGCACCACCTGGTCGGCGGTGAGCGCGAGGCCGCCGGCCAGGACGGCGCCCACGGCCCGGTCCCGTACGACGGTGAGCCGCTCGGCCCAGGCACGGTGGAAGACGACGCCGGCCCGCTCGCACGCCGTCACCAGGGCCGCCGCCAGCCTGCGCGGATCGATCTGGTGGTCCCCGTCCACGCGCAGCCCGCCGCGCACACCCGGCGCGAGCATCGGCTCCAGGCGCCGGCATTCGCGCCCGGTGAGCCACTCGGACGTGAGGCCGGAGCGCTGCTGGAGGGCGTGCAGCTCGCGCAGGAGGGCGCGGTCGTCCGCGTCGAGGGCGACGGCGAGGGTGCCGCAGGCGCGGTAGCCGGTGTCCTGACCGCTCGCGGCCTCCAGCTCGGCGACGAAGGCGGGGTAGCGCTCGGCGGAGGCCAGATTGAGGCCGAGCAACGTCTCCTCGCCGTAGTGGAGTTCGGTGACGGCGGCGAGCATGCCCGCCGCGACCCGGGCGGCCCCGCCGCCGGGATCGGGGTCGGCGACGGCGGTCCGCAGCCCGCGCCGCGCCGCCCGCCAGGCGGTGACCAGACCGATGATCCCGCCCCCGACGACAAGGACGTCGGAGCCCGTGCCGCTCGTACCGGGTCCTTGATGACGCGTGAATGCCTGCATGGGCGTCCAGCCCCTCCCTTCGCCGGCATGACCCGGATCAGGTTCGTACGGTCGGAGGCCGTCCCAGCCTCCCTCTCAGCCCGCTGCGTGCGGGCTCCCGCGAGGTAGTGTCACCGGCCAGCGTAGTGCCGTTCCCGGCGAGCTTCGCCCCCGTCGCGGCCATCGCCGGGCGCGGCACCAGCACCCACTCTCCTGACGGCATGTCAGCTGTTTAAGGTGATCGGGTGAGCGAGCAGCGGAGACAAACGGAAGAGCAGGGGCAGGCGGAGCGGCCGGCGCGGGCGGAACAGCAGCCGCGTGTCGTCATCGTCGGTGCGGGCATGGCGGGCGTGCAGACCGCCGTGGCGCTCCGGGAGAACGGCTACGGCGGCCCCGTCACCCTCATCGGCGCCGAACCGCATCAGCCGTACGACCGGCCACCGCTCTCCAAAGCGGTCCTGCTGGGCACGGGGGACAGCCCGGCCTTCGACATCGACTTCGCGGGCCTCTCCGTCGAGCTGCGGCTCGGCCTGGAGGTGACCGGGCTGCGCCCCGGCGCACGGGAACTCGACACCCCGGCCGGGCCCGTCCCGTACGACGTGCTGGTCCTCGCCACCGGCGCGGAGCCGATCGCGCTGCCCGGCGCCGAGGGGGCGCCCGGCGTCCATCTGCTGCGGACGCTGGACGACGCCGAACGGCTGCGGCCCGTCCTGGAACGGCGGAGCGAGATCGTGGTCGTCGGCGCGGGATGGATCGGCGCGGAGTTCGCGACGGCCGCCCGCGCGGCCGGATGCGCCGTGACGGTCGTCGAGGCGGCGGACCTGCCGTTCGCGGGGGTCCTGCCGCCCGAGGCGGCCGCCCCCATGGCCGACTGGTACGCGGAGAGCGGCGCCGCACTGCTCACGCGGGCGCGGGTGGCCGGGGTCGGACCCGGCGAGGTGGTCCTCGCGGACGGACGGCGGCTGCCGGCGGACGCGGTGGTCGTCGGCATCGGAGCGCGGCCCGCGACGGGCTGGCTCACCGGCTCGGGCATCGCCCTCGGCCCGGACGGTTCGGTCACGGCGGACGACCGGCTGCGGACCTCACTGCCCGAGGTGTACGCGGTCGGCGACGTCGCCTCCTTCCCCTCCGCCCGCTACGGTGAGCGACTGCTCGTCCACCACTGGGACAACGCTCTCCAGGGGCCGCGCACGGTCGCCGCCCAGATCGTCGGCGAGAGCGACCAGGTCTACGACCCGGTGCCGTACTTCTGGTCCGAGCAGTTCGGCCGCTTCGTGCAGTACGCGGGCCACCACGCCGCCGCCGACACCCTGGTGCGACGCGGCGACCCGGCGGAGGCGGCCTGGTCGGTGGTGTGGCTCCGGGACGGGATCCTGGTCGCCCTGCTCGCCGTGGGAAGACCCCGTGACCTGGCGCAGGGCCGCAAACTGATCGAGGCGAAGGCCCGCCTGGATCCGGAGCGCGCGGCGGACGCGTCGGTGGCGCTGCGGAAGGCGGTGCTCTGACGGGACCAGGCCACGGCTCCACGCCCCGGCCCGGCCCGGCCCACGACGGACATCGCGCCCCCTGGCTCACGGTGAGCACTTCCGGGGGGACCCCGGGTGCGCTGGAAGCCACGCACTCTGGGTGCCCCATCGCGCCCCCTGGCTCACGGTGAGCACTTCCGGGGGGACCCCGGGTGCCCTGGAAGCCACGCACTCTGGGTGCCCCATCACGCCCCCTGGCTCACGGTGAGCACTTCCGGGGGGACCCCGGGTGCCCTGGAAGCCACGCACTCTGGGTGCCCCATCACGCCCCCTGGCTAAGGGTCAGCACTTCCGGGGGGACCTGGGTACCGTCTGTCGGTCCGGGATGGCACGCTTGTCCTGTGACCGAGATTGACGCAAAGATCGATGCTCTCGTCCCCGCATGGCTCCACCTGCCCGATATCGCCGAAATGTTCGATATCGAGGTGACGCGCGTGCGGCAGCTGGTGAAGGACGGCCAGCTGATCGCCGTGCGCCGCGGTGAGAACAGGACGCTTCAGGTGCCCGCCGCCTTCATTGACGGCAGCAAGGTCGTCAAGGGCCTCGCCGGGACCCTGACGCTTCTGAGGGACGACGGCTACTCCGACGAAGAGATGCTTGAGTGGCTCTTCACCCCCGACCCGAGCCTGCCGGGTACGCCCGCGCAGGCGCTCAGTGAGAATCGCGGCACGGAGGTGAAGCGCCGGGCCCAGGCGCTCGCCGTCTGACGACATCACCACGCACGGTGTGCGGTGGCGCGGCGGCGACCGGAGCACGGTCACCGCCGTCGCCGCACGCCGCCGAACCGACGGGGGGACCGTCCCATGCCCACGCCTCGAACCCGGCTGTCCGACGCCCGGCTCTATCTCTGCACGGACGCCCGCGCGCGGCAGGGGGACCTCGCCGAGTTCCTCGACGCCGTGCTCTCGTCCGGCGTGGACATCGTGCAACTGCGGGACAAGGGTATGGAGGCCGCCGAGGAGCTGGAACACCTCCAGATCTTCGCCGACGCCTGCCGCCGTCACGGCGTGCTTCTCGCCGTGAACGACCGCGCCGACGTCGCGCATGCCGTCCGCTCCGACGTGCTGCATCTGGGCCAGGGTGACCTGCCCGTCCCGGCGGCCCGCGCGATCCTGGGGGACGAGGTGCTGATCGGCCGCTCCACGCATGCCGAGGCCGAGGTCGACGCGGCGGCCGTCCAGCCCGGCGTCGACTATTTCTGTACGGGCCCGTGCTGGCCCACTCCGACCAAGCCCGGCCGCCACGCGCCGGGTCTCGATCTGGTGCGGTACGCCTCGGCCCGCGCCGCCGCCCGGCCGTGGTTCGCGATCGGGGGGATCGACGCCGGCAATCTCGACCAGGTGCTGGAGGCCGGCGCCCGCAGGATCGTCGTCGTACGGGCGATCACCGAGGCCGATGACCCGGCCGGGGCGACGGCGGATCTGGCGAAGCGGGTCAGGGAAGGGGAGCTCGCCGGCTGACTCCGTGACCGGCGGGTGTCCGAGGCGTGGACGGGAAACCGGCATTCCCGGAATTTCGCCCCGTTCGGTTGGGGTGACCGGCGCCCCCTCGATAGCCTGCAGACATGGCCCTAGGCGCAGCTTCGACCAGATCTGATCATGCACGCACCGTGCGTGATCTACTCGCGACCGACAAGACGTCGTTTTCGTTCGAGTTCTGGGCACCCAAGACCGAAAAGGGCGAGCGGAACCTCTGGAACGCACTGCGCCGGGTGGAAGCGGTGGCGCCGAGCTTCGTCTCCGTGACCTATGGCGCGGGCGGCTCCACCCGCGCGGGCACGGTCAAGGCCACCGAGCGGATCGCCTCGGACACGACCCTCACCCCGGTCGCGCACCTCACGGCCGTCGGGCAGTCCGTCGCGGAGCTGCGCAACATGGTCGGGCAGTACGCCGACGCCGGAATCCGCAACATCCTCGCCGTGCGCGGCGACCCGCCCGGCGACCCCATGGGCGAGTGGGTCAAGCACCCCGAGGGAGTGCGCTACGCCGCCGAACTGGTCAGGCTGATCAAGGAGTCGGGGGACTTCTGCGTCGGCGTCGCGGCCTTCCCCGAGATGCACCCGCGCTCGGAGGACTGGGACACCGACATCCGGCACTTCGTGGACAAGTGCCGGGGCGGCGCCGACTACGCCATCACGCAGATGTTCTTCGAACCCGATGGCTATCTGCGGCTGCGTGATCGCGTGGCCGCCGCCGGTTGCGCCACCCCGATCATTCCGGAGATCATGCCGGTCACGAGCGTCAGGATGCTGGAGCGGCTGCCGCAGCTCAGCACCGCTGTGTTCCCGGCCGAGTTGAAAGAGCGGATGCTCTCCGTCAGGGAGGATCCCGTCGCTGTACGCTCCATTGGCATCGACTTCGCGACGGAGTTCTGCGCCGGACTGCTCTCCGAGGGTGTCCCGGGCCTGCACTTCATCACACTCAACAACTCCACTGCGACGCTCGAAATCTACGAGAATCTCGGACTGCACGAGCAGTCGTGACCGGCCGTACCCGTCCCGTCGCGGGCGGGTGGCCGCAGGAGAGGGGCGGGCATGGGCTGGACGGTCCTCTACGTCGCGTTCGGTTTCGTTGCGCTGTGGCTGCTGGGCGAAGTGCTCCTGCAGTACAAGGCGCGGCTGCGCTGGCGGTTGCTCGCCTTCACCGGGTTCGTCTGTGTGGTCCTCGGGGTCCTGATGTCCTCCGTGCTCGTCATCGCGCTGGGCGCGGTCGCCTTCGCGGTCGGCCAGACGTATGTGACGCTCTCCTTCCGGCGGGGCTTCTCCACGGGCTGGGCGATCGGTGGCAGCCCGGGTGCCAGCCGCCGCCGCAAGGCCGGGAGCAGGCCGGCCGAGGAGCGCGAGCCCACGCTTGAGGTCTCGGACCTGGAGTACGAGCAGGTCGAGGAGGCGGCTCCGGCCACGGAGCCCGCGTCGCTGTACGCGACGGAGCCGATGCCCGACGACACCGGGTCGTACGGCGTCTACAACGACGCCCCCCGCGAGGGGAATCAGGCGTACCAGCCGCACCAGCGGGGCGAGTACGGAGACGGCTTCGACGCCTACCAGGAGACGTACAGCGCTCAGGAGACGTACACCGCTCCTCAGGAGACGTACGCCGCCCAGGAGACGTACGCCGCCCACGACACGTACGCCGCTCAGGACATGTACGCGGGTGGGGACGGTTACGCCGGCCAGGAGAGCGGATACGCCGGCCAGGACCCGTACGCGGACCAGGGCGCCTATGGCGGCCAGGACGCCTACGCCAACCAGTACGGCTACGGGACCGACAGCCGGGAGCAGTACGCCGGGTACTCCGACTCCTACGCCGAACCGGCCAACGGCGGTCAGCAGTACGGCGCGTACGAGGGCTACGGCGGCCAGCAGTACACCGACCCGTACGGCGAGCAGCACCAGCAGCAGTACGGCGGCGGGGAGACGCCGCCCGGCGGAGTCTGGGTGCCGCAGCAACGCGAGGGCGACCAGAATCCGCCGATACCGACGCAACAGCCCGATCAGTACGGCTACGGCTCCGGATACCACGACGAGCGCGACGAGCAGCAATATCGTTATTGAGCAACGCCGCTGACCTCCCGCGGCATCTCCTACCGCGAGCCGCGGAAGTCCGCTCCCTCGATGATCAGCCCGGCGACCAGCGCCCCGGACATCCCGGCGTGCGCGAGGCCGCCGCCCGGATGGGCCCAGCCACCCGCGAGATACAGCCCGGGCAGCCGGGTGCTGTTCGCCGGGCGCAGCAGCCGGCCCCCGGCTCCGGCCAGCGCGGGTGCGGGCACCGAACCGCCCACGGCGCCCGTCTCGGCGGCGGTGTCGGCGGGCGTACGCACCTCCCGCCACAGCAGCCGTTCCGCCAGGTCCGGCACGGCCGCCCCGGCGGCGGCCACCAGCACCCGCGCGTACCGCTCGCGCAGCGCCGCGTCGGACCAGTCGACCGGGCCGTGCGGGGCGACGGTCGTGGTGACCGTGACCGCCTCATGACCGTCGTCGGGGCGCGTCCCCGGATCGTCGGGCCGCAGCACCGTGACCGTCGGCCGGTCAGCCGTGCGGCCCGCGAAGATACCGGCCGCCTCGGCGGATCCGTCGGGGGAGTGCACGACCGTCCGGTGCGCGGTGTCCGCCGGCCGCGCGCCGCGCAGGGCCAGCAGCACCGTGAACCGTCCGGGCACCGGAGCGGCGTCCGCCCGGTCCGGCCGCACGCCGTCCTCCCGCGGTGGCCCGTCGCCCTGCCCCGCCAGGTGCTCCGGCTGCCCCACCAGGTGCTCCGGCGCGACGCCCGCCACCACGTGATCGGCGGCGGCGACCGTACCGTCCGCCAGCTCGACCCCGGCCGCCCGGCCGTCCCGCTCGGTGATCCGGGCCACCTCGGCCCCGAAGACGAACTCCACCCTGCGGGCCAGGCACCGCTCGTACACCGCACGGGCCAGCTCCCGCATCCCGCCCCGCACGTACCAGCTGCCGAAGGTCTGCTCCAGGTACGGCAGCAGCGCGGCGCTCGCCGGGGTGTGCCGGGGATCGAGACCGTACGACAGCGCGTACCCGTCCAGCAGCGCGGCCAGCCGGGGGTCGGCCAGCTCCCAGGCGCCGATCTCCGCGACCGTGGTGGCCTGCCGGGCGCCCCGCAGCAGCCTCCGCTGCCGCACCGCCGGATACGGATCCCGCCCGAGTGCGCCCCGGTCGGCCCACAGCGGCTCCTCCAGCAGGGGGCGGCGTGAGCGGTCCCAGGCGTCCCGGGCACGGCCGAGGAAGGCGCCCCAGCGCTCTCCGGCGCCCTCGCCCAGCGCCGCGTCCAGTGCGGCGACCACGCCGCCCCGGGAGGCGTTCGGCAGCGATACGGAAGTGCCGTCGGCGAAGACGTGGCGGCTCGCCGGGTCGACCTGGTCGAGCTGGACGCAGGCCTCCAGGGGTTCCTTGCCGGTCTTCACGAACAGGTCGCGCTGGACGGCCGGCAGGTGCAGCAGCCCGGGGCCGGTGTCGAAGACGAAACCGTCCCGCTCGAACCGGCCCACCGACCCGCCGTAGGTCGCCGAGCGTTCGTACACCGTCACCCGGTGGCCTGCCACGGCCAGCCGGGCGGCCCCTGCCATGGCGCCCATCCCGGCGCCGATCACCGCAATCCGTGCCATGCCAGTGACTTTATCGGGGCAATACCGTCCGGCGGACCGGGGGCCGTCCGGGGCCGGGGAGCAGCGGTACGCACGTCTGAGTACGTGTACTCAGACGGGGAGATGAGTAGGGGCGCGGATGGGGCTTCCCCGGCGGGGACGGAAGAGTGGGGATCACCGAAGGGGCGCGGCGCCGGCACCGCCGGCACGGGGCGGCGGAACCGGCGCGGCTCCCCGGACGGAACGGGGGACCGGGACCACGGGGGATCACGGGGATCTCGGGGGATCACGGGGAAAGCGCCGGACCGGCGCGGCTCAGGGGGAACAGAGCCGCGCCGGACCGGCCTTTTTCCCCCGCCCGTACGTCTTGCCCGTACGTTCACCCGTGCGTCTCGTCCGTACGTCTTGCCCGTACGTTCACCCGTGCGTCTCGCCCTCAGGGTGCACCCGTACGGTCCGGACCTACGCGTCAGCGCCCGCCGACCCGGCCGTGCAGCAGCCGCGAAAGCGCCGCGTGCACCTCGTCGAGCGAGCGCTCCGGCTGGAACGCCTGCCAGTCCAGTGCCGCCACCAGCACCATCCCCACCAGCGCCGCCGCCGTCAGCGGAATGTCGATCTCATCGCTCAGCTCACCGCGCTCGACGGCCTCCCCGATCACCGTCTCGACGACCGCGACCGCCTCCTGGCGCACCACCAGCAGCGTCGACTGCCAGGCCCGGTTGGTGCGCCACAGCTCGGCGACGTACAGCTGCGTGAAGGCCGGATAGCGGTCGATGAACTCCAGACCGGCCCTGATCATCGCGTCCAGCGATTCGACCCGGCTGCCGCCGCGCTCCGCCGTCGCCTCGGCGGCGGTCCGCAGCGAGGACGTGAGGAGCCCGACGCCGTGCCGCAGCAACTCCTCGAACAGATCCGTCTTGCTCTTGAAGTTGTAGTAGACCGTGCCCTTGGCGACCCCGGCGCGCTCGGCGATCTCGTCCACCGTGGTCGCCGAGAAGCCCTGCTCGGCGATGAGGGTCACGGCGGCCTCGTAGAGCTTCTGGCGGGTGGCCCGGCGGCGGCTGCTGCTGCTGTCCATGGGGAGATTCTCACAGGCTCAGCTCCGGGTGCAGCCGGTCGAGGGTCCACACCTGCTTCCTCCGCGCGGATACGGCGGTCAGCGCCAGCGCGCCCGCGGTGAAGGCGGTGAGGACGGCGCAGGCCTGCCCCACCGGACCGAGACCGCCGCCCGTGATGAGCCGGCGCAGCGCGTCGACGACGTAACTCATCGGCAGGAAGGGGTGGATGGCGCCGAAGAAACCCGGACTCGTCTGCACGGGATACGTGCCGCCGGCGGAGGTCAGCTGCAGCATCAGCAGCGCCAGGACGAGAAGGCGCCCGGCGGGACCGAAGCGCGCGACCAGCCACTGGACGATCGCGGTGAAACAGCAGGTGACCAGCGCGAGGAAGCCGACCGTTCCGGCGGCGCGCGCCATCTTCAGGCCGATCGCCCAGTGCAGTACGGAGATCAGCGCGGCCACCTGGACCAGGCCGATCGCGGCGACCGGCAGCCAGCCCGCGAGGGCGACCCGCCAGGCGGCGGCGCCGGCCGCCAGCGCGCGCCGGTTCAGCGGCTGGATCAGCATGTACGCCACCATCGCGCCCACCCAGAGGGAGAGTGGGATGAAGTACGGGGCGAAGCCGGTGCCGTAGTTGGGCGCGGGGTGCAGCGAACGGGAGGCGAGCTGGACGGGGTCGGCCATCACACCCGTGTGCCGGTCCCGGTCGGAGCTGTCGTAGTCGGGGATCCGGCCCACGCCGTCATGGAGACCGCCGGCCAACTCGGCCGATCCGCCGGCGAGCTGGAAGAGGCCACCGTCGAGGGTGCTCGCGCCGTCGCTGAGCCTGCCGATACCCGTGTCGAGGGTGGTCGCGCCGTTCCGGGCGTCGGTGAGGCCGGCGCGCAGCCGCTCCGCGCCCTGGGCGACCTTCCGCGCGCCGGTGTCGAGCGCGTTGATCCGGGCGACGGCGGTTTCCAGGTCCTCGTCCAGACGCGGCGCGCGCTCGGCGAGTCCGGTCGCCCGGTCGTGCAGGGTGGCGAGTTGGCCGTCGAGCTTCCTCAGGTCGCCGTCGGCGCTCGTCACCAGGCCGTTGACGTCGTCGGCGACGGCGGCCACATCGGCCGCCGCTTTCCTCGCGCGGCTCAGGGGCGGGCAGACGTCGGGGTCGGGGGCGGGCCGGTCCGCGCAGCGTGAGGCGTGGACGGCGTCCAGTTCGGCGGCGGCCCGGTGCGCGGCGGTCGCGGCGGCGGGCGCGGCCTTCACGAACGCGTCGAGGTTGTCCCGTATCGCCTGCGAGGAGTCCGCGACCAGCCGGGCCGTGTCACCGATGGCCTTCCCGTTGTCCGACAGATACGGACGGACCTGGCCGGCCGCGCCGTTGACCTGTGCGGCGAGCGACCGGGTGCCGTCGGCGACCTGCCGGGCGCCGGTCTCCAGATCGCCCGCGCCGGTGCCGAGCTTCGTCAGCCCGGCGGCCAGTTGACCGCTGCCGTCCTCGGCGGTCCGCAGTCCGTCCACGAGATCCCTGGATCCCTGCTCCGCCTTTCCGATACCGCCCGTGAGCTCGTCGGCCCCCTGGGCGGCCTTCGCGGTGGCGTCATGGATGTCGGAGAAGGAGATGAAGATCCTGTCGAGGAAGGAGCGGGAGGCGTTCGTCGACGCGGCGGTCCGCACCTCGGAGAACACCGTGCGGGAGATCTGGCCGACGATGTAGTTGTTGGCGTCGTTCGTCCGCACCTGGAGCGCGCCCGTCTCGGGGAGATCGCCCGAACTGGAGGCGATCCGCTCGCTGAGATCGGCCGGCATGGTCAGGGAGAGGTAGTACGAGCCGTCCTCCACCCCCGCACGGGCCTCGGCCGCGCTCACCTCGTGCCAGGCGAACACCGCGCTGTCGCGCAGCCCACGGGTGATCTCGTCGCCCGCCGTGATCTTCTGTCCCGAAGCGGTGGCGCCCCGGTCGTCGTTGACGAGCGCGACGGGTATCCGGTCGAGACGCCCGTACGGGTCCCAGAACGACCACAGGTACAGCGCTCCGTACAGCAGCGGGAGCAGCGTGATCGCGACGAGCGCGGCGCGCGGCAGCTTTCCCCTGCCGAACCGCTTCAGCTCAAGCGCGGCCAGTCGTGGCGAACGCATCTGCCGCTCCTTCCCGGTAGGTGGCGGTGCCAGTGTCAGTGCCAGTGCCAGTGCCCGTGCCCGTGGCGGCGGTGTCGGTGCTGCCCGCGACGACACCGCCCGTGATGACGACGGTGTCCGCGCCCGTGGGCGCCTGGCCGCACACGGCGAGCACGGTCGTGCCGCCCTCCGCCACCGATCGCAGCAGCGCCCACGCCCGGGCGCGGTCGGCGTCGGAGAGCTTGAGGTCCAGGTCGTCCACCGCGAGCAGCAGGGGCCGGCCGATCAGCGCCAGGGCGATCGAGAGGCGCAGCGCTTCGAGCCGCTCCAGATCACGCACCGGGGTCCGCTCGCCCTTCGGCAGGGCGGCCGGGTCGAGACCGGCCGCGGCGAGTGCTCCCGCGATACGGTCCCGGGTCTCCGCCGCCCGCTCGGCGCGCGGGCGGGCGAGCCGGCGCAGCAGGGCGCGCGGTGATCCTTCGAACCGGCGCCGCAGCAGGGCCCGTTCACGCAGATGCTCGGCGACGGTCAGGGCCGGATCGAGATCGCTGACGCCGGGGACGGGTCCGAGGGCGCTGATCCGGCGTACGGCGGCCAGGGAGCGCGGCAGGGGGAGGCCGCCGACCTCCGCGCGGCCCTCGGTGGGACGCATACGGCCGGTGAGCGCGAGCAGCAGGCAGGTGCGGCCTGAGCCCGAGGGACCCGTGATCGCGACGAGCGCGCCGGGCCCGGCGGTGACCCGGACATGACGGAACGCCCAGCCGCGGGGGCCCTTCAGCCCGAAGTTCTCGGCGACGACGGCCGCGCCGCGCGCACCGGCACCGCTGCCGTCCCGGTCCTGGTCCCCGTCCGCCCGTTCGCCGTCCCTGGTCCTGTCCCTGTCCCGGTCCCCGCTCGCGCCCCCGTCCGCATGCTTGCCGTCCCCGCCCGCCCGGTCGCCTTCCCGGCTCTCCATGGCACCCTCCCGATGCTTTTGTACTGACCAGTCAGTACAGAAAGCTACTCCGAACGGATGGGCCGGGCAAAGCCGCAGGCAGAAGCCCGGCGCGATGACGTGGGATTCCGCCCGCGGCCTCCGCGCCCGCCATGGCCCGGACAGCTCCGCTCCGCACGGGCGAACTCCGTTGAACCGCCTGGTCGGAGCCGATTGTCAGTGGCGCCCCGCACGATGGGGACATACGGCCACCGTGCCGTGACACGACGACAGGAGGTTCGTCATGGGCAGTTCCTCCCCCAGTCCCGCACCCCGGCGCCGTACAGGCGGCCCCATACCCTCGTTGACCGGCCCGCCGGCCGACGTCCATCCCGTGCCGCGACGGGCCGCCGCGCCCCCCGCCGCCCTCGATCTCCTCGCCAAGGCCCGTGCCGGGCTCGACGAGGCCGCCACCCTGGACGCTCCGAACGAGCGCTACGCCACGGCCCACCTCGCCGCCCTGCGTACCGCCGCGGCGGTGCTCGCGGCCCGGGGGCGCCCCGAGACGGCGGCGCGGCCGCGTGGGCGCATCAGGAGTGCCTGGGAGGTCCTTCCCGAGATCGCACCCGAACTGTCCGAGTGGAGTGGCCTCTTCGCCTCGGGCGCCCCGCGCAGGGCGCGCGCCGAGGCGGGCATCCGGTCGGCGGCGAGCAGCCGTGACGCCGACGACCTCCTGCGCGACGTGACCCTGTTCCTGCGTCTGGTCGAACGGCTCCTGGTGCTCGAACCCGTCCTGCCCGAGCCCGGACCCGAGCGGCCGCCGCGAGGTGAGGGAGCCGGGTGAGGCAATAGGGTGGGCGGAGCCCGTACACCGTTCACGCCCGCCGTCAGGCGCGGCATCGCGCCGAGGAGTCAACTGCCGTGTCGGACCCTTCCCCCGCCTTCGGTGGGGAGACGCCTTCGCGCCCCCGTGGCTCCCTCCGTACCGCGGTGGTCTGGGAGGTCCTCAAGGACGCTCTGGACCGCCGGGCCAAGGCCGCCGGCACGGGCGTCCTGGACGTGCTCGACACCGGCGGCGGTACGGGTAACTTCGCGGTGCCCGTCGCCCGGCTCGGCCACCGGGTGACCGTCGTCGACCCCAGCCCCAACGCGCTCTTCGCGCTGGAGCGCCGGGCCGCCGAGGGCGGGGTCGCCGAGCGGGTACGCGGGGTGCAGGGCGACATCCACGGCCTCTTCGACGTGGTCGAGCGCGGCGGCTTCGACGCGGTGCTGTGCCACGGCGTCCTGGAGTACGTGGACGACCCGGCCGCGGACGTGCGGAACGCCGTCGACGCGCTCCGCCCTGCCGGGTCGCTCAGCCTGCTCGCCGCCGGTCTCGGTGGCGCCGTCCTGGCCAGGGCGCTCGCCGGGCACTTCAGCGACGCCCGCCAGGCGCTCACGGACCCGGCGGGCCGCTGGGGCGAGGGCGACCCGGTGCCGAGGCGTTTCACCGCCGAGCAGCTGACCCGGCTCGTCGGCGGAGCCGGCCTGCGGGTCGGTGCCGTACACGGCGTACGGGTCTTCGCGGACCTCGTCCCCGGGGGCCTCGTGGACACCCAGCCAGGGGCGCTGGACGCCCTGCTGAAGCTGGAGGCGGCCGCCGCCGAGCTGCCCGCTTTCCACTCCATCGCCACCCAGCTGCACGTCCTGGGCGAGAAGCGCGACTGACCGGCGCCGCCGGGAAGCGCCCGGAGCCGGTTCGGAGTCCGTCCTGAGCCCGTCCCGGGCCGCTGATCGCCGGGCTGATCAGCGGCGCAGCCGTGCACGGAGTCGGCTGCTGGACCACCGGCCGAGCGCTCGGCGCCGTATGATCGGAGTACACCATCCGGCATGACGGATCGATGGTTGGGGAATCAACGCCTCAGCGGCCGAATCGGCATGGCGGCCCGGAATAGCGAAATGGCGTTGAGGGCGGGTTTCACGGGGGCGGTTCCCTGCCTATTCTTGAAGGGGCCGCATACCGGTCGCCCCCCGCGACCGACGACTAGGAGGACTCCGTGCCGCTCTCGGAGCACGAGCAGCGAATGCTCGAGCAAATGGAGCGAGCGCTGTACGCCGAAGATCCCAAGTTCGCGACAGCGCTTGAGGGAAGCGGGCTGCGTACATACACCCGGCGACGGGTCTATCAGGCAGTCGCAGGCTTTCTGGTGGGTATCGCGCTCCTCATGGCCGGAATGGTCGCCCAGCAGATCTGGATCAGCGTGGTGGGCTTCCTCGTCATGCTCGGCTGTGCGGTCCTCGCGGTCACCGGGTGGCGAAAAGCACCCAAACCAGGTGAACAACAGGCGGCGGGCGGCGGTGCGGCAGGCCGTCCACCATCCCGATCCCGTCGCTCGATGATGGACCGGATCGAGCAGCGCTGGCAGCGCCGCCGTGACGAACAGGGCCAATGAGTTTCCGGGACTGAGTCTGTGGGACTGAGTCTCCGGGACTGAGTCCCCGCCGACGATCGACTTCCACGACTGTGACCGCGAGGCTGAGGGGCGAACGCACGACGCGTTCGCCCCTCAGCCTCGTTCACGCCCCTCAGCCTCGTTCACGCCCCTCAGCCTCGTTCACGCCCCTCAGCCTTGTTCACACCCCGGCCCCGTGCACAGCCCGGCGGGTCAGCTCCGCAGGCGGGCGGGGAGCAGGCGGTGGAAACCCCAGCGGGACCTGAGCGACGCCCAGCGGTCGGAGACCTCCCAGATCACCCGAATGGACGAGCGTGGCGCGAGGAGCGCCCGCAACCGCGTCCGGCGTCCGGCCGAGGCCCGCAGTCCTTCGCGGATCCGCCGGGCATCCTCGGCGAGACCGGTGCCCTGCCGTGGCCGGGGCGCGTACAGCACGTGCTCCACCGAGCCGGACACCCGGTACACCGCGTCGGCCGCCGGGCCCTCCAGCCGGCCCAGCCGCACGATCCGGCCCGCCGCCGCCCGTGGTGTCCGCGCGTCGTCCGGCACGATGCCGTGGTCCCACGCCGTATCGGTGATCTCCCGCCAGACCGCGAGCGTCCGCGCCGTGGCGTCCGCCGCCGTACGCCCGCCGGAACCAAGCCGCCGGGCCCGTACTCTGACCCGCCACACCAGCGGCAGCAGCGCGAGCAGCAGAACGGCCGCGGCGCCCAGAGCGATGGCGACCACGGCGCCCGCCGGAGGGTCCGTCCGTGCCGGCGGCAGCGCCTCTCCAGGAGCGAGCGCGCCGCACTCGGCCGGCCGCCGCGACTGCGCCGTACAGCTGTCCGAGGCGGACGGTGCCACGGATGGTGCGGCGGAGGTCCCGTCGTCCGGCCGCAGGGGATCGTTCGGGCTGCCGGGCAACGCCTCGGCGATGGTGTAGTCGGGCGTGCTGCCCCGGCTCGGGGTCGGCTCGAAGCGGGTCCACCCCACCCCCTCGAAATACAGCTCCGGCCAGGCGTGCGCGTCGCTCAGCCCGACGGACATCGTGCCGTCCGGCTGCGGCGTACCGGGCGTGAAGCCCACCGCCACCCGCGCCGGGATCCCCAGCGTGCGGGCCATCGCCGCCATCGTGAAGGAGAAGTGGACGCAGAAGCCCTCTCTGTTGCGCAGGAAGCGGGTGATGGCCGCGATGCCGGTGCCGGAATCCACCTGGGTGTCGTAGCTGAAGCCGCCCTCCAGCGCGAACCAGTCCTGCAGCTTGACGGCCCGCTCGTAGTCGTTCGCCGCCCCCGTGGTCACATCGAGGGCGGTCGACTTCACCACCTCAGGGAGGTCCGCGGGGACCTTGGTGTACTCCCGGCGCAGCGAGGACGGGGCCTGGGGCGCCGTGGCGAGCTGCTCCCGGGTGGGATTCACCAGCAGACTGCTGACCTCGTACCGCGCACCCCGCGTCGACTGGCCGCGATCACCCACCAGCGTCCGGCCCGTGGGTTCGAAGCGCCAGCGCCCGTTGATCTTCACCCCGGTCGCCGGATACGGCATCGGCAGGTAGTTCTGCCGGTACCAGGTGGCGGCCGAGACGGTGGTCGTGACCTCGGTGGCGGCGACATCGGGCCGCAGCCCCGGAACGTCGGGCAGCCGGCCGGGAACGTTGTCGACCGCACGCTCCGAGAACCGCCAGGATGTCCCGTCGAACTTGTCCAGCGCCATGATCCGCAGGTACAGGTTCTCGGTGCCTTCCGCGTTCGTCCGGTAGCGCAGCGCCTCGCGGTCCTCCGGCTGATTCAGATCGTCCTGGAGCGAGACCAGCGGATTCACCGCGGAGATGACGCCTCCCCGGCCCGGCCCCGAGCCGTCGGCGCCGGCGGCACCGGTCAGCAGTCCGCCGTCCAGAGCGGGCAGTGCGGCCGGGACCACCAGCGCGAACCCCAGCGCCACCGCGCCGATGCGCCGTCCGGTACGGACCGGTCCCCGTGCCCGGCTGCCGTCCAGGGCGGGGAAACGGCCGGGCGCGCGCGGTCCGCCGCCGAACACCCGGCCCCACTGGGAGAGCCGGTCCCGGCCCTCGGCCAGAAGCAGCAGCAGATAGCCGGCGGCCGCGAGCAGGAACCAGAGCCCGCCGGAACCGCCGGAGAGCCCGGCGGCCACCGAGTAGAGGGCGAGCAGCGGCAGCCCGGCCGGGGCCGCGCCCCGGAAGGTCACCGCGAGGACGTCCACCGCGAGCCCGATGACCAGCACGCCGCCGATCAGCATCATCCTGATGCCGTCGGTGGCCGGCGCCGGAATCGCGTACCGCCCGGCGTCGTCGACGCCCGCCGTCACCAGCCGGCCGAACTCCGCGAACACCCCGGGCGTCGGCAGGACGCCGAGCAGCGCCCGATCCCCGGCGAAAACCACCGTGAGCATCAGCAGCGCGGCGACGGCCTGCGGCGCCACTGTCAGCGACCGCGCCGGCGACACCCTCCGGGCCAGCGCGCCCACCCCGCTCACGATCGCCGTCATGACCGCGGCCTGGACGAACCAGGAAGCCGGTTCGACCACCTGCAGCAGGGAGCCCGCCGTCATCAGCGTGGCGGCCATGGCGCACAGCGCCAGCCGTCCGCGACCACTCATGACCCTCCTCCGGAAACGCCCGCGCCGCCCTCGACAGCCGGGCCGCCCCCGCCGCCCGAGTCGGACGTCTGCCGCGCGGCCTGCCGCCACAACTCCGGCAGCGCCGCCCCTGATGTCACGGCGAGGGCCGTCCAGCCCGCCTCCCGCAGCTGCCGCAGCCGCGCCTCCACCCGCTCACCGGATCCGTGGCCCTCCGCCCAGCCGGCGCTGTCGAGCACGAAGGCGACGGCGGCGCCGCCGCGCCGCCGCATCCCGGCCGCCACCGCGGCCTGTTCCTCGTCCAGATCGCCGAAGAAGGCCACCAGCAGCCCTTCGGTGGAGCCGCGCAGCACCTCGTGCGCACGCGACAGCCCCGCCTCCCCGGAGTGGTCGACGACCGCGAGGGTGTCCATCATCAGCCCGGCCGTGTCGGCCGCCCCCTGAGCGGTCCCGGCGTAACCGTCCGGCCCCTCGCCCGGCACCGAACGGCCGGAATCCGTCAACAGCCTTACCGAGAAGCCCCGTTCCAGCAGGTGTACCAGTGTGGAGGCCGCGCCCGACACCGCCCACTCGAAGGCCGAGTCGGGCCCCGCGCCCTGGTAGCCGCCGCGCCGGGTGTCGAGAAGTACCGTGCACCCGGCCCGCCGCGGCTGTTCCTCTCGGCGCACCATCAACTCGCCGTAGCGGGCGGTGGAACGCCAGTGCACCCGGCGCAGGTCGTCGCCGTGGCGGTAGCCGCGCGGGATCACGTCGTCCTCGCCGGCCGGCGACAGCGACCGCTGCCGCCCGTCGCCGTACCCCGCGGACTCGCCCCCGAGCCGTACCGGCGGCAGTGGTTCGGTACGCGGAACGACGGTCAGGGTGTCGTACGCGCTGAACGAGCGCGTCAGTTCACACATCCCGAAGGGATCACTCAGCCGCAACTGCAGCGGTCCGAGCGGATACCGGCCGCGCAGGTCCGAGCGGACCCGGTACGACACCTCGCGCCGGCCACCCGGCTCCACCCGGTCCAGCACGAAGCGCGGGCGCGGGCCGAGCACGTACGGGACTCGGTCCTGGAGCATCAGCAGCCCGGTGGGCAGCCGCGTCACGTTGTCCATCCGCAGCCGTACCCGCGCCTCCGTACCCGCCGGTACCCGGGAAGGCGACAGCTCCCTGCTGCCCGAGACCCGGTAGCGCGTGCGGTACAGGACCGCCGCGCACAGCGGCGGCAGCACGGCGAGCAGCAGCCCCACGCGCAGCAGATCGGAGAGTCCCAGGACGTAGGAGCAGGCGGCCGCCGCGATCCCGGCGGCGAGGAACGACCGGCCGCGCGTGGTCAGCCCGGAGAGCGCGGCCCACAGCCCCCGCCCGTCCCGGCCTCCCGGGGCGGCGCGCCCCCCTGCCTCCGTCACAGCCGGCGCCTGGCGGGCCGTCCGAAGAGCGCCCCGCCGGGCGCCGGGTGACCGGGGGTCCGGCCGCCGTCCGCGGTGGGCACCGGGGTGCCCTGAAGGATTTCCCCCACCACCCGCTCCGCGGTACGGCGGTTCAACTGGGCCTGGGCCGTGGGGAGCAGCCGGTGGGCGAGCACCGCCACCGCCAGGGCCTGTACGTCGTCCGGCAGGACGTAGTCCCGCCCGCTCAGCGCCGCCGAGGCTTTCGCCGCGCGCAGCAGATGGAGCGTCGCGCGCGGTGAGGCCCCGAGTCTGAGATCCGGGTGGGTGCGGGTCGCCCCGACCAGCGCGACGGCGTACCGCTGGACGGAGTCGGCGACATGGACCGAGCGCACGGCCTCGACCAGCTTCACGATCTCGTGCGCGTGGGCCACCGGCTGGAGGTCGTCCAGCGGGGAGGTCCCGCCGTGCGTGTCCAGCATCCGCAGCTCGGCCTCCGCGCTCGGGTAGCCGATCGACACCCGGGCCATGAAGCGGTCGCGCTGCGCCTCGGGCAGCGGATACGTGCCTTCCATCTCCACCGGGTTCTGGGTGGCCACCACCATGAAGGGGCTGGGCAGTTCGTAGGTCTGCCCGTCGATGGTGACCTGGCGCTCCTCCATGGACTCCAGGAGCGCGGACTGGGTCTTGGGCGAGGCCCGGTTGATCTCGTCGCCGATCACTATCTGGGCGAAGATCGCGCCCGGCTTGAACTCGAAGTCCCGCCGCTGCTGGTCGTAGATGGACACCCCGGTGATGTCCGAGGGCAGCAGGTCGGGAGTGAACTGGATACGCCGCACCGAACAGTCGACGGAGCGCGCGAGCGCTTTCGCCAGCATGGTCTTGCCCACGCCGGGGACGTCCTCGATCAGCAGATGTCCCTCGGCGAGCAGCACGGTCAGCGAAAGCCGTACGACCTCCGGCTTGCCCTCGATCACACCCTCCACCGACGCGCGGACCCGTTCCGCTGTGGTGGTCAGATCAGTGAGGCTCGCTCGATCGTCATAGGTCGTCACCGGCCCTCCTCGGCCCTTTCCACGGGCCGATGATCATCAGACGGCCCGGCCCTCCCCAACGCGGACACCGTCTCCGGAAGGCTCCGGAACACTGCCCAGGAGCATTCTTGTTGCCGTTACCGCTTTGTGTCACTCGCCTGTGGATAACTCGGCGCGATATGCCGGTATTGCTGTCTTATCGGGTCTGTGTGGAGCCTGTGCGGGGCCGGCGTCAGGGTGGTCGGGTGCTCAGCCGGCGGGATCGATCTCCCGCAGCAGGCCGGACTTCACATCGAAGACGAAGCCGCGCACATCGTCGGTGTGCGGGAGGAAGGGCGAGGTGAGTATGCGGCGCATCGACTGCCGTACGTCCTGGTCGACATCGCGGAACGCCTCCACCGCCCAGGCCGGCCGCTGCCCGACCTCCATCTCCAGCTCGTGCCGGAATTCCTCGGTGAGGGTCTCCAGGCCGCAGCCGGTGTGGTGGATGAGGACGACGCTGCGGGTGCCCAGCGCCCGCTGGCTGATGGTGAGGGAGCGGATGACGTCATCGGTGACCACGCCGCCCGCGTTGCGGATGGTGTGGCAGTCGCCGAGCGAGAGGCCGAGCGCGTCGTGCAGATCGAGCCGGGCGTCCATGCAGGCGACCACGGCGACCCGCAGCACGGGCCGCGCGTCCATCCCCGGGTCGCTGAAGCCGGCGGCGTAGTGGTGGTTCGCCTCGACGAGACGGTCGGTGACCGTCCGGTCGGGCTCCGCGGGCAGGTGTGCGGAAGTCGACATACCTATGACGGTACTGGTCAGGCGGGGGTGTGGCCCGCTGTGAGACTGGACAAAAAACGTCAACACACCTTGGTGTGAGCTAACCCACACGGGCGAGTGAGAGGCGCCCGAACGGGTGAACTATGCCGTTGTCGGACCTCTGGTGAGTGACCCTTTCGACGCGCTGGCCGGTTGAGTGACCGAGAGCGGGTTGAGCGAGTGGACTAAAGTGACGCGAAGTTCACGGACCCGTCCCGAACTCATCCGAACACATTCGAACTCATCCCGTTTTCCCCGCGTGTGCGGCGTACGTGCGGCTCGGCTCTCCTCCCGCTCGGTGGTACGTACGGCCGCGCCGGACCTGAGAGGGCGCATGAACCAGGCACGACATGTCCCGGTGATGCTCCGGCGGTGCCTCGACCTGCTGGCCCCCGCTCTCGCCCAGCCCGGTGCGGTGGTCGTCGACTGCACCCTCGGCCTCGGCGGACACAGCGAAGCACTGCTCACCACCTTCCCCTCCGCACGGCTGATCGCGCTCGACCGCGACAAGGAGGCACTCCGCCTCTCCGGCGAGCGGCTCGCCCCGTTCGGCGACCGGGCCACCCTGGTGCACGCCGTCTACGACGAACTGCCCGAGGTCCTCGACCGGCTGGGTATCCCGCGTGTCCAGGGCGTCCTCTTCGACCTCGGCGTCTCCTCGATGCAGCTCGACGAGGCCGACCGCGGCTTCGCGTACGCCCAGGACTCCCCGCTCGACATGCGGATGGACCAGACGGCCGGTGTCAGCGCCGCCGAGGTCCTCAACACCTACCCGCCCGGCGAACTCGTCCGGATCCTGCGCGCGTACGGCGAGGAGAAGCAGGCCAAGCGGATCGTCTCCGCCGTCGTCAAGGAGCGCGACAAGGAGCCCTTCACGCACAGCGCCCGGCTCGTCGAACTGATCCGGGACGCACTGCCGCAGGCCGCCAAGCGCACCGGCGGCAACCCTGCCAAGCGCACCTTCCAGGCGCTGCGTATCGAGGTCAACGGCGAACTGTCCGTGCTGGAGGAGGCGATCCCGGCCGCCGTGAAGACCCTCGCCGTCGACGGCCGCATCGCGGTCCTCTCGTACCACTCGCTGGAGGACCGCCTGGTCAAGCAGGTCTTCGCGGCCGGCGCGGCCAACACCGCGCCACCCGGCCTGCCCGTCGTCCCCGAGCGGTACCAGCCCCGCCTCGAACTGCTCACCCGTGGCGCCGAACTCCCCACCGAGGAAGAGGTCGCCGAGAACCGCCGGGCGGCCCCGGCCCGGCTGCGGGGGGCGCGGCGGATCCGGGAGGACGTTCTGTGAGCGGACCGGCCAAGCAGTTGAAGGGGCGGGCCGCCCGGCTCGCCCGGCTGATGCCCTCCGGATCCAGCTCGGCCGCCCGTACCCCCTTCGTCCTGCTGGTCGTCCTGCTCCTCGGCGGCGGCCTGATCACCCTGCTGCTGCTGAACTCCTCCCTCAACGAGGGCTCGTTCCGGCTCAGCGAACTGAAGAAGCGCACCACCGACCTCACCGACGAACAGCAGGCGCTGCAACGGGACGTGGACGACCACTCCGCCCCCGACGCGCTGGAGCGGCGGGCCCGCCGGCTCGGCATGGTGCCCGGCGGCAGCCCCGCCTTCCTCAACTCCGACGGCACGGTCCGCGGCGTCCCCGGCGAGGCCGAACCGCTGCCGCCCGCCACGCAGGCGCCTCCGGAGCACACCCCGGCCGCGGCGTCCTCGGCGTCCTCGCTGACGGTCCCCGCCTCCCCTCCGGCCCCGGCCGGCTCTCCCGTGACGGCGCCCCCGGGCGCCCCCGCGCAGAGCCCCGGCAAGCCGGCCCCGACGACCTCCGGCAGGTGACGCAGTGCCCCCCAAGGAACCACCGCGCCGCCGGGTGCCGGGCCCCGCGCGCTCCGGCAACGGAGGCCGTTCCCGGCCCGCCGCCAACCGGTCCGCCGCGAACCGGCGCCCGCGCGCCGGGGCCCGCCCCCCGCGCCCGCTCCGGCTCGGCAATCCCCGCCCCCGACTGCGTCTCGTCGGCCTCGGCCTGACCCTCGTGATGCTGGTCTTCGTCGTCCGGCTGCTCCAGGTACAGGCCGTCGACGCGAGCGCGTACGCCGCCAAGGCGGAGAAGAACCGCTACCTCAGCCACACGATCACCGCCGAGCGCGGCGAGATCACCGACCGCTCCGGCATCGCCCTCGCCGACAGCGTCGACGCGTACGACATCACCGCCGACCCGTTCATGTTCACCCCCGGCTTCAGCAAGGTCCCGGACGCCCCGGAGCAGGCCGCCGCACTGCTCGCCCCCATCCTCGGGGCGGACGCCGGCGACCTGGTGAAGAAGCTCAAGGCCCCCAAGTCCCGCTACGCGGTGCTGGCCCGCCGCCAGACCCCGCAGGTCTGGAACCAGATCAAGGACATCAAGGGCGTCCTCGCCGAGAAGGCGAGCAAGGAGAGGACCGCCGAAGGCCCCGCCGTCAGCGTGCTGGCCGGCGTCTTCCAGGAGGCCACCAGCAAGCGGGTGTACCCGAACGGCGACCTCGCCTCCGGGATACTGGGTTACGTCAACGCGGCCGGTCAGGGCGCCGGCGGCGTGGAGTCCATGCTCGACAAGGAACTGGCCGGCGAGGACGGACGGGTCACCTACACCCAGTCCGGCGGCCGCCGCGTGCCCACCGCCAGTTCCCGCGAGAAGCCCGCGGTGCCCGGCTCCGACATCGAGCTGACCATCGACCGGGACATCCAGTGGGCCGCCCAGCAGGCCATCGCCGACCAGGTGGGGGAATCCAATGCGGACCGCGGCTATGTGATGGTCCAGAACGCCAGGACCGGCGAGGTCCTCGCCATGGCCAACGCCCCGGGCTTCGACCCCAACGACCTCTCCCAGGCCAACGCCGCCTCCATGGGCAACGCGGCACTCCAGGACGCGTACGAGCCCGGATCCACCGCCAAGGTGATGTCCATGGCCGCCGTGCTGGAGGAGAAGGTCGCGACCCCCCGCACCCATGTCATCGTCCCCAACCGGCTGCACCGCGGCGACCGGCTCTTCAAGGACGACATCGACCACCCCACCTGGAACCTCACACTCAACGGCGTCCTCGCCAAGTCCAGCAACATCGGCACCATCCTGGCGACCGGCCGGCTCGGCCCCACGCAGCCGGTGGCCAACAAGGTCCTCCACGAGTACCTCAGCAGGTTCGGCATCGGCCGTCCCACCGGTCTCGGCTATCCGGGCGAGACCCAGGGCATCCTCGCCGAGCCGCAGGACTGGTCCACCTCGCAGCAGTACACGATCCCCTTCGGCCAGGGCCTCTCCCTCAACGCCATGCAGGCCGCCTCCGTCTACTCGACCATCGCCAACGACGGCGTACGGATCGAACCCACCCTGATCCGCGGCACCCGGGGCCCCGACGGCCGCTTCACCCCGGCCCCCGCCCCCAAGAAGACCCGCGTGGTCAGCGAGAAGACCGCGAAGACGGTCGCCACCATGCTGGAGTCCGTCGTCGGGAACGAGGAGGGTACGGGCACCAAGGCCCGCATCCCCGGCTACCGCGTGGCGGGCAAGACCGGTACGGCCAACCGGGTCGACCCGGAGCTGGGTCGCTACCGGGGCTACACCGCCTCCTTCGCGGGCTTCGCGCCCGCCGACAACCCGCAGATCACCGTCTACTGCGCCATCCAGAACCCCACCAGGGGCAGCTATTTCGGCGGACAGATCTGCGGACCCATCTACAAGAAGGTCATGGAGTTCGCGCTCAAGACCCTGCAGGTCGCCCCGACCGGCAGTGAACCCGCCCGGCTGCCGGTCACCTTCAAACCCGGCGAGTGACCCCAGGGAAAGCCCCAGTGACAACCATCACCCCCCGTCCCGGGAACCGCGAGGAACCCGCCGCGCACGCGCCCCCCTCACGTGGCCCGGGCCCCGCCACGGCCGGTACGCTCACCGCCGTGTCACACGCTGATCAGTACCGAACCACCCCGAAGGACGCCTCTGTGAACCATCCGGGGACGCCCCGTCCGGCCCGGCTCCGCCCGATCTCCCTCGACGAGCTGGCCGCCCGGCTGGGCGCCGAGGCGCCCGCCCCCGGGGAGGCGAAGGGCCCGGGCGAAGCCACCGGCATCACCCACGACTCGCGGGCCGTACGCCCCGGGGACGTGTACGCCGCCCTGCCCGGCGCCCGCTTCCACGGCGCCGACTTCGCCGCCCAGGCGGCGGACCTCGGCGCCACCGCTATCCTCACCGACCCGGCGGGCGCCGAGCGGGCCGCCGCCACCGGGCTGCCGCTCCTCGTCGTCCCCGACCCCCGGGGCTCCATGGGCGAACTCGCCGCCGAGATCTACGGGCGCCCCGGCGCCGATCTCCTCCAGATCGGCATCACCGGCACCTCCGGCAAGACCACCACGGCGTATCTCGTCGAGGGAGGACTGCGCGGCGCCGGCCACCGCACCGGCCTGATCGGCACCGTCGAGATGCGGATCGACGACGAACGCATCAAGTCCGAACGCACCACCCCGGAAGCCACCGACCTCCAGGCACTCTTCGCCGTCATGCGCGAGCGCGGCGTCGAATCGGTCGCCATGGAGGTCTCCAGCCACGCTCTGGTGCTCGGCCGGGTCGACGGCTGCGTGTTCGACGTCGCCGTCTTCAACAACCTCAGCCCGGAGCACATGGAGTTCCACTCCGGCATGGAGGACTACTTCCAGGCGAAGGCACAGCTCTTCACCCCCCCGCGCAGCAGGACCGGCGTGGTGAACTTCGACGACGAGTACGGCCGCAGGCTCATCACCGAGGCGACCGTCCCCGTCACCACCTTCTCCGCCGAGGGCCACCCGGACGCCGACTGGCGTGCCGAGGACGTCGAAGTCGGCTCGCACGGCTCCACGTTCACCGCCGTCGGCCCCAAGGGCGAGCGCGTCAGGGCCGAGGCGCCGCTGCCCGGCCCGTTCAACGTCGCCAACACCCTGGCCGCTGTGGTCACCCTCGCCGTCGCCGGGATCGACCCGGGGACCGCCGCCGACGGCATCGCCGCCGTCCCCGGGGTGCCGGGGAGGCTGGAGCGCGTGGAAGCGGGCCAGCCGTACCTCGCCGTCGTCGACTACGCCCACAAGACGGACGCCGTCGAATCGGTCCTGCGCTCCCTGCGCAAGGTCACCGAGGGCAAGCTGCACATCGTGCTCGGCTGCGGCGGCGACCGCGACGAGACCAAGCGCGGGCCGATGGGCGCGGCCGCCGCCCGGCTCGCCGACACCGCCGTACTCACCTCCGACAACCCACGCTCCGAGGACCCGCTCGCCATCCTCGCGGCGATGCTCGCCGGCGCCGCCGAGGTGCCGATCCACGAGCGCGGCGACGTCCTCGTCGACGCCGACCGGGCCTGTGCCATCGCCGGTGTGGTCGCCCGCGCCCAGGCCGGCGACACCGTGCTGATCGCCGGCAAGGGACACGAGCAGGGCCAGGACATCGCCGGGGTGGTACGCCCCTTCGACGACCGCCAGGTCCTGCGCGAAGCCATCGAGCGCCACCACGGGCACCGCCACGAGAACAACAGTCAGGGATGACCCAGTGATCGCCCTCTCCCTCGCCGAGATCGCCGCCATCGTCGGCGGGCAGCCGCACGACATACCGGATCCGACCGTCCGCGTCACCGGCCCCGTCGTCTACGACTCCCGCAAGGTCGCGCCAGGCAGTCTCTTCGCCGCCTTCGCGGGCGAGCGCGTCGACGGCCACGACTACGCGCGCGGCGCCGTCGAGGCGGGCTCGGTGGCCGTTCTGGCCACCCGCCCCCTCGACGGTGTCCCCGTCCTCGTCGTCGACGACGTCGTCCGTGCCCTCGGAGCGCTCGCCAAGGCCGTCGTGGAGAGCCTCGGCGCCACCGTGGTCGCGCTCACCGGCTCGGCCGGCAAGACCAGCACCAAGGACCTGATCGCGCAGCTCCTGAACCGCGCGGGGCCCACCATCTGGCCCGAGGGCAACCTCAACAACGAGATCGGACTGCCGATCACCGCGCTGCGGGCCGTCGAGGACACCCGCTACCTGGTCCTCGAAATGGGCGCCCGGTACATCGGCGACATCCGCTACCTCACCGGACTCGTCCCGCCGAGGATCGGCCTGGTCCTGAACGTCGGCACCGCCCACATCGGCGAATTCGGCGGCCGGGAGCAGATCGCCCAGGCCAAGGGCGAGATGGTGGAGTCCCTCCCGTCGGCGGCCGACGGCGGTGTGGCGGTCCTCAACGCCGACGATCCGCTCGTTCGCGCCATGACATCGCGCACCACGGCCCGCACCGTCCTCTTCGGAGAGTCAGACGAAGCAGACGTACGGGCAGAGAACGTCCACCTCACCGAGACCGGACAGGCCGCTTTCCGGCTTCGAACACCCTCCGGGTGCAGCGACGTGAAGCTGCGGCTGTACGGTGAGCACCACGTGTCGAACGCGCTTGCCGCGGCCGCCGTCGCTCATGAGTTGGGCATGTCCGTCGACGAGATCGCCGTGGCGCTCTCCGAGGCGGGAACCCTCTCCCGCTGGCGTATGGAGGTCACGGAGCGCTCGGACGGCGTGACGATCGTCAACGACGCCTACAACGCGAACCCTGAATCCATGAAAGCGGCGCTCCGCGCGCTGGCCGCCATGGGCGGTGCCACACGGGCCACGGGGGGCCGTACGTGGGCGGTGCTGGGCCAGATGGCCGAGCTGGGGGACGAATCGCTCGCCGAGCACGACGCGGTCGGACGGCTTGTCGTCCGGCTCAACGTCAGCAAGCTCGTCGCAGTCGGGGGCAGGGAAGCGTCCTGGCTGCAACTGGGCGCTTACAACGAGGGTTCGTGGGGTGAGGAGTCGGTGCACGTGTCCGACGCGGAAGCGGCGGTCGACCTGTTGCGCAGTGAACTGCGTCCGGGAGACGTCGTGCTGGTGAAGGCTTCGAGGTCGGTCGGTCTTGAGCGGGTCGCCCAGGCGCTGCTCGAGAACACCGAGGGCGAGGTCACCGGCCGATGAGGCAGATCCTCTTCGCGGGAGCCATCGGGCTCTTCCTGACCCTGATCGGCACACCGCTGCTGATCAAGCTCCTGGCCCGCAAGGGATACGGGCAGTTCATCCGGGACGACGGCCCGCGCAGCCACGGCAGCAAGAAGGGCACGCCCACGATGGGCGGCATCGCCTTCATCCTGGCCACGCTCATCGCGTACGCCCTGTCGAAGGTCCTCACCGGTGAGGACCCGACCTTCTCGGGTGTGCTGGTCCTCTTCCTGATGGCCGGCATGGGTCTCGTCGGTTTCCTCGACGACTACATCAAGATCGTGAAGCAGCGGTCGCTGGGTCTGCGGGCCAAGGCCAAGATGGCGGGCCAGCTGATCGTCGGTATCGCCTTCGCGCTGCTGTCGCTCCAGTTCGCCGACGCCCGGGGTAACACCCCCGCCTCCACCAAGCTGTCGTTCGTCACGGACTTCGGCTGGTCGATCGGCCCGGTGCTGTTCGTGGTCTGGGCGCTCTTCATGATCCTCGCGATGTCCAACGGCGTGAACCTGACGGACGGGCTGGACGGCCTCGCCACCGGCGCCTCGGTGATGGTCTTCGGCGCGTACACCTTCATCGGCCTGTGGCAGTTCCAGGAGTCCTGCGCCAACGCGGCGACCCTGACCAACCCCAACGCCTGTTTCGAGGTCCGGGATCCACTCGACCTCGCGGTCGTGGCCTCCGCGCTGATGGGCTCCTGCTTCGGGTTCCTGTGGTGGAACACCTCACCCGCCAAGATCTTCATGGGCGACACCGGATCGCTGGCGCTCGGCGGCGCGCTCGCCGGCCTGGCGATCGTCTCCCGTACGGAGTTCCTGCTCGCTCTCCTCGGCGGCCTCTTCGTCCTGATCACCATGTCCGTGGTGATTCAGGTAGGTTCCTTCAAGATGACCGGAAAGCGCGTTTTCCGGATGGCGCCACTCCAGCACCACTTCGAACTCAAGGGGTGGTCGGAAGTCCTGGTCGTGGTCCGTTTCTGGATCATCCAGGGCATGTGCGTGATCGTGGGTCTGGGTCTCTTCTACGCGGGCTGGGCGGCCGATAAGTGAACTGGCACGGCAAGCGGGTCACCGTCGCGGGTCTCGGAGTCTCCGGGATCCCGGCGGCCCGGGTTCTCCACCAACTCGGCGCCGAGGTCACCGTCGTCAACGACGGGGACGACGAGCGGGCCCGCGGCCAGGCCGCCGAGCTGGAAAAGCTCGGCGTCACCGTCCGCCTCGGCGACGGGGACACCCTCCCCGAGGGCACCGAACTCGTCGTCACCGCCCCCGGCTGGCGCCCGGACAAGCCCCTCTTCACGGCCGCCTCGGCGGCCGGGGTGGAGATCTGGGGCGATGTCGAGCTGGCCTGGCGGCTGCGCGGCCCCGACGCCGCCCCCTGGTTGGCCGTCACCGGCACCAACGGCAAGACGACGACGGTCAGGATGCTCGCCTCGATCCTGGAGGCGGCGGGGCTGCGTACGGCCGCCGTCGGCAACATCGGCGTCTCGCTGATCGACGCTGTCGCCGGCGAGGAGACGTACGACGTCCTCGCCGTCGAACTCTCCAGCTACCAACTGCACTGGGCGCCGAGCCCGCGCGCCCACTCCGCGGCCGTCCTCAACCTCGCCCCCGACCACCTCGACTGGCACGGCTCCATGGCCGCGTACGCCGCCGACAAGGGCCGGATCTACGAGGGCAACAGCGTCGCCTGCGTCTACAACGCGGCCGACCGGGCCACCGAGGACCTGGTGCGCGAGGCCGACGTCGACGAGGGCTGCCGCGCGATCGGCTTCACCCTCGGCACCCCCGGACCGTCCCAACTCGGCGTCGTGGACGGCATCCTGGTCGACCGCGCCTTCGTCGAGAACCGCCGCGAGCACGCCCAGGAGCTCGCCCAGGTCTCCGACGTGACCCCGCCGGCCCCGCACAACATCGCCAACGCCCTCGCCGCGGCGGCCCTGGCCCGCGCCTACGGCGTCGAGCCCGCCGCCGTACGGGACGGCCTGCGCGCCTTCCGCCCCGACCCGCACCGCATCGAACACGTCGCGGACGTCGCGGACGTCGCGTACGTCGACGACTCCAAGGCCACCAACACCCATGCCGCGGAGGCGTCCCTGGCGGCCTACGATCCGATCGTCTGGATCGCGGGCGGCCTCGCCAAGGGCGCGACCTTCGACGAACTCGTCGCCGCGTCGGCGAAGCGGCTGCGCGGAGTGGTCCTGATCGGCGCCGATCGCGCGCTGATCCGGGAAGCCCTCGCGCGACACGCCCCCGAAGTCCCGGTCGTGGACCTCGACCGGACCGACACTGGGGCGATGTCGGCGGCGGTCCGCGAAGCGGCACGGCTCGCGCGGCCCGGGGACACGGTACTGATGGCCCCGGCCTGTGCCTCGATGGACATGTTCGCCAACTACAACAAGCGAGGCGAGGCGTTCGCGGACGCGGTACGCGCACTCGCCGCCGAGCACGCCTGACCGGCCCGGCCCCGCGCCGAGCCGGCCCGGGGACCGCGGCACCGGCGGTTCCGCCGGGAGCCCCGGATCTCCGGCAGCCGCGCCAGGCACGACTGGAGGGGACAGCGACGATGCCGGCCGACGACACCGCGGGACGGAACCAGCTTGCCGCGGTACGCCGCTGGGGCCTCGCGGGCGTATCCGCCCTCGCGGGGACACCCGGCGTGGACCCACGACCCGGCGAGCGCGCGGGCGCGGAAGCGGCGTGCGGAACCGTACGCGCGCGGGGTCTCGGCCTCGGACGCGGCGGACGCGGGCTCGCGCTGCGCGGCCGGGCCGCCGGAGCCGCCGTGGGCCGCCCGTCCGCCGACCGGGGAACCGGCCGGACCCGCGCGGGCCGCCCGCCCCGTGGCGGTGGCCCCCGGCGCCTCTACGAGCAGGCACGCCGCACCTGGGACCGGCCACTCACCGCGTACTACCTGATTTTCGGCAGCGGTCTGCTGATCACCGTGCTCGGCCTGGTGATGGTGTACTCCGCCTCGATGATCTACGCCCTCCAGCTGGATCTGCCCGGCACCTACTTCTTCCGCAAGCAGTTCGTCGCGGTGGTCATCGGCTCCGGTCTGCTGCTGCTCGCCGCCAAGGTGCCGGTCAAGCTGCACCGGGCCTTCTCCTACCCGCTGCTGGTCGGCACGGTCTTCCTGATGATGCTCGTCCAGATCCCCGGGATCGGGCGATCCGTCAACGGAAACCAGAACTGGATCTATCTGGGCGGCCCGTTCCAGCTCCAGCCCAGTGAGTTCGGCAAGCTGGCGCTGATCCTCTGGGGCGCCGATCTGCTCGCCCGCAAGCAGGACAGACGGCTGCTGGCCCAGTGGAAGCATCTGCTGGTGCCACTCGTCCCCGTCACCTTCCTGCTGCTCGGACTGATCATGCTCGGCGGCGACATGGGTACGGCGATCATCCTCACCGCCATCCTCTTCGGCCTGCTCTGGCTGGCCGGAGCGCCCACCCGCCTCTTCGCCGGGGTGCTCGCCGTCGCCGCTCTGGTCGGCTTCACGCTGATCCAGACCAATCAGAACCGGCTCTCCCGCTTCGCCTGCGTCGGCGCGATGGACCTCGGCCCGAAGGGAGAATGCTGGCAGGCCGTGCACGGAATCTACGCGCTCGCCTCCGGCGGGTGGTTCGGTTCCGGACTCGGCGCGAGTGTGGAAAAGTGGGGTCAACTGCCCGAACCGCACACCGACTTCATCTTCGCCATCACCGGGGAGGAACTGGGGCTGGCGGGGACGCTGTCGGTACTCGCCCTGTTCGCGGCTCTAGGCTATGCGGGTATCCGCGTGGCCGGACGCACGGAGGACCCCTTCGTACGGTATGCCGCGGGAGGCGTGACCACGTGGATCACGGCCCAGGCCGTGATCAACATCGGTGCGGTGCTCGGCCTGCTGCCGATCGCCGGGGTCCCGCTCCCGCTGTTCTCCTACGGGGGGTCGGCCCTGCTGCCGACCATGTTCGCTATCGGGCTGCTGATCGCGTTCGCGCGGGAGGATCCCGCCGCGAAGGCGGCCCTGGCCATGCGGCGGCCCGGGGTGAGATGGAAGACGATGAGACGGCGCGTCAAGAAGCGTCCGTCCGGAGAGCGGTGAATTTCGGTGCATGTCGTACTCGCCGGTGGGGGGACCGCCGGCCACATCGAGCCGGCGCTCGCCCTCGCGGACGCCCTGCGCAGGCAGGACCCCACCGTGGGGATCACGGCCCTCGGCACGGAGCGCGGTCTGGAGACCAGGCTCGTACCCGAGCGCGGGTACGAGCTGGGACTGATCCCCGCCGTACCCCTGCCGCGTAAACCCACCCCTGAACTGATCACCGTCCCCGGGCGGCTGCGCGGCACCATCAAGGCGGCCGAGCAGATCCTGGAGCGCACGAAGGCGGACTGCGTCGTCGGCTTCGGCGGCTATGTGGCGCTGCCCGGCTATCTCGCGGCCAAGCGCCTCGGGGTGCCGATCATCGTCCACGAGGCCAACGCCAGGCCCGGGCTGGCCAACAAGATCGGCTCGCGGTACGCGGCCGGTGTGGCCGTCTCCACCCCGGACAGCAAGCTGCGGAACGCCCGTTACATCGGCATTCCGCTGCGCCGCACCATCGCCACCCTCGACCGTGCCCGGGTGCGCCCCGAGGCACGCGCCGCGTTCGGTCTCGACCCCAACCTGCCGACGCTGCTGGTCTCCGGTGGCTCGCAGGGCGCGCGCCGGCTCAACGAGGTGGTCCAGCAGATCGCTCCGGTGCTCCAGCGCTCCGGGATCCAGATCCTGCACGCGGTCGGCCCCAAGAACGAAATGCCGCGCGTGGACAACATGCCCGGTATGCCGCCCTATATCCCGGTACCGTACGTGGACCGGATGGATCTCGCGTACGCCGCGGCCGACATGATGCTCTGCCGCGCGGGCGCGATGACCGTCGCCGAACTCTCCGCCGTCGGGCTCCCCGCCGCGTATGTCCCGCTGCCGATCGGCAACGGCGAACAGCGGCTGAACGCCCAGCCGGTGGTGAAGGCCGGCGGCGGCCTGCTGGTCGACGACGCCGAGCTGACGCCCGAGTGGGTGCAGAGCCACGTGCTCCCGGTGCTCGCCGATCCGCACCGGCTGTACGAGATGTCCCGCGCGGCCTCCGAGTTCGGCCGCAGGGACGCCGACGATCTGCTGGTCGGCATGGTGTACGAGGCGATCGCTGCACGCCGCAAGGCGTAGGGAGGCAGGGGAGCGTGGCCGGACCGACGACCGCCGAGCGAGACGCACGACCGCAGTCGGAGTCCGGCCGCCCCCGTCCTGGGGGACCGGAGGGCCGGCCGCGTCTCCGGGCCCCCGGCCGACGGCTGATGATCGTACTGATCGCAGCGGTTGGGCTTCTCGCGGGCGTGATCTGGGTGTTGTACGGCTCCGCGTGGCTGCGCGTCCAGCGGGTGAGCACCTCGGGCACCGACGTGCTCACCCGGGCCGAGGTGGAGGCCGCCGCGGCCGTGCCGGTCGGCTCCCCGCTGGTGTCCGTGGACACGGACGCGATCGAGGCCCGGTTGCGGCGGAAGCTGCCGCGCATCGACTCCGTCGCCGTGACGCGTTCCTGGCCGCACGGGATCACTCTGCGCGTGAGTGAACGAACGCCTGCCCTGCTCATCGAGAAGGGTGCGGAGTTCATCGAACTGGACTCCGGCGGAGTCCGTTTCGCGACCGTGGAGAAGGCGCCGGCCGGGGTTCCGCTGCTGAGGATGGCGGCGGACCGGTCGCCGAGTCTGCGCCGCTTCGGAACCGACCGCCTGGTGCTCGAAGCGGTACGGGTCCGCGCCGAACTCCCCGGAAAAGTGGCCGGGGACACGCGTGCGGTGCGCGTCCGCTCGTACGATTCGATCACCCTGGAGCTGAGCGGCGGCCGCACGGTCATGTGGGGCACCGGAGAGGACGGGGCGGCGAAGGCCCGGGCACTCACCGCCCTGATGAGAGCGGTCCCGAAGGCGCGGCACTACGACGTGAGCGCCCCCACCGCCCCGGCGGCAACCGGGAGTTGACGCTCAAATGTGCTGGCCAGCCCCCTGGTTGGTCAGCGCTATGGGTGATCACATAGGGTGAAAAGAAAAACGGGAGGTTCGGCGTGTTCGTTGAACGCGCGCCACTTGTCGACTTAGTGTCCTGTTCGGAAGAGTCCAGGAAACAGACACACTGGTAACCCTAAACTTCAACGTTAGGGTTTGGGTCGGCGTTTCGGACCGTCCCATTCGGCATCAGTCGTCGCGGCGCGGTATCAGCGAAGCGACGACACGTAACTCGAGGCGAGAGGCCTTCGACGTGGCAGCACCGCAGAACTACCTCGCAGTCATCAAGGTCATCGGTGTCGGCGGCGGTGGTGTCAATGCCATCAACCGGATGATCGAAGTCGGTCTCAAGGGCGTCGAGTTCATCGCGATCAACACCGACGCGCAAGCTCTGTTGATGAGCGACGCCGACGTCAAGCTCGACGTCGGCCGCGAACTCACCCGCGGCCTCGGCGCCGGAGCCAACCCGGCAGTCGGCCGCAAGGCGGCGGAGGATCACCGCGAGGAGATCGAGGAGGTCCTCAAGGGGGCCGACATGGTCTTCGTCACCGCCGGCGAAGGCGGCGGCACCGGCACCGGCGGCGCACCCGTCGTCGCCAACATCGCCCGTTCGCTCGGCGCCCTCACGATCGGTGTGGTCACCCGCCCGTTCACCTTCGAGGGCCGTCGCCGCGCGAACCAGGCGGAGGACGGCATCGCCGAGCTCCGCGAAGAGGTCGACACCCTCATCGTCATCCCCAACGACCGGCTGCTGTCCATCTCGGACCGCCAGGTGAGCGTGCTCGACGCGTTCAAGTCGGCCGACCAGGTCCTGCTGTCGGGTGTGCAGGGCATCACCGATCTGATCACCACCCCCGGTCTCATCAACCTCGACTTCGCCGACGTCAAGTCCGTGATGTCGGAGGCCGGCTCGGCGCTCATGGGCATCGGCTCGGCCCGTGGCGACGACCGCGCGGTGGCCGCCGCCGAGATGGCGATCTCCTCGCCGCTGCTCGAAGCGTCCATCGACGGCGCCCGTGGCGTCCTGCTCTCCATCTCCGGCGGTTCCGACCTCGGTCTCTTCGAGATCAACGAGGCGGCGCAGCTGGTGAGCGAGGCCGCTCACCCCGAGGCCAACATCATCTTCGGTGCCGTCATCGACGACGCCCTGGGCGACGAGGTGCGGGTCACCGTCATCGCGGCCGGTTTCGACGGCGGACAGCCGCCGACCCGCCGCGAGACCGTGCTCGGCGCGGGATCCGGCAAGCGCGACGAGCAGTCGGCCCCGTCCCGGTCCACCGACCACGGCCGGACCGGCAGTGGACTGGGCACCGTGCCGCCGCGCGACGAGAGCCCGGCCAAGGCCGAGCCCGCCCCGGTGGCCAACGAGAAGCCGTTCTCGCCGATGAGCCCG
Organism: Streptomyces sp. NPDC051569; assembly: GCF_044454085.1. Taxonomy (NCBI): domain Bacteria; kingdom Bacillati; phylum Actinomycetota; class Actinomycetes; order Kitasatosporales; family Streptomycetaceae; genus Streptomyces; species Streptomyces sp. NPDC051569. The sequence goes on along the minus strand of NZ_JBITDJ010000004.1, from coordinate 121,805 downwards.
CCGCATGTCCCCACGGCCCGTCCCTACCAGGACAGCCAGGCCGAGGAACTGGATGTCCCGGACTTCTTGAAGTGATACGACAGCACGAAACACTGAGCGGCGCCCACTTCGCCTTCACCGACCGGTGGGGCGGGGTGAGCGCCGCTCCGTACGAGCAGCTCAATCTCGGCGGCGCGGTCGGCGACGATCCCGCGGCCGTCCGGGCCAACCGAGGCCTCGCCGCCAAGGCCCTGGCACTCGACCCGGAGCGGGTCGTCTGGATGAACCAGGTGCACGGCCGCGAGACGGCCGTCGTCGACGGGCCGTGGACGACCGCGGAGATCCCGGCCGTTGACGCGATCGTCACCGTACGGCGCGGGCTCGCCCTCGCCGTACTCACCGCGGACTGCACCCCGGTGCTGCTGGCCGACCCGGTCGCCGGGATCGCCGCCGCCGCCCACGCCGGGCGGCCCGGCCTGGTCGCCGGGATCGTGCCGGCCACCGTCGAGGCCATGGTCGCGCTCGGCGCCGAACCCTCCCGGATCGCCGCCCGTACCGGACCCGCCGTCTGCGGACGGTGCTACGAAGTCCCGGCGGCCATGCGGGACGAGGTCGCCGCGGCCGTACCCGGAACCTGGTCCGAGACCAGCTGGGGCACCCCGGCCGTCGACGTCACCGCCGGGGTGCACGCGCAGCTCGACGCCCTCGGGGTCCGGGACCGGCAGCGATCCGTGGTCTGCACGCTGGAGTCGGACGACCACTACTCGTACCGCCGCGACCGCACGACCGGGCGGCTCGCCGGCTATGTCTGGCTGGACTGATAGCGCATGACGGACCGCAAGACCGAACTCGCCGCGAATCTCGCGCTGGTGGAAGAACGTATCGCCTCCGCCTGCGCGGCCGCCGGGCGCGAGCGGGCGGAGGTGACCCTCATCGTGGTCACCAAGACCTACCCCGCGAGCGATGTCCGGCTGCTCCACGAACTGGGCGTGCGGCACGTCGCGGAGAACCGCGACCAGGACGCGGCCCCCAAGGCGGCGGCTTGCGCGGACCTGTCGCTGACGTGGCATTTCGTCGGTCAGTTGCAGACGAACAAGGTTCGCTCCGTGGCCGGTTACGCCGATGTGGTGCAGTCGGTCGACCGGCTCAGGCTCGTCTCCTCGCTCTCCGCGGCGGCGGTCCGCGCCGAGCGCGAGATCGGCTGCCTGATCCAGGTCGCCCTCGACGCCGGGTCCGGCGAGCGAGGGGAGCGGGGCGGTGTGGCGCCGGACGGCGTCGGGGAGTTGGCCGCCGCGCTGGCCGCCGCGCCAGGACTGCGGCTCGGCGGTCTGATGACCGTGGCGCCACTCGCCGGACCGTACGCGGGCCGGCAACAGGCGGCGTTCGAGCGGCTCATGGAATTCGCGTCCCGCCTGCGCGCGGACCATCCGGCTGCGAACATGGTGTCAGCGGGGATGAGTGCGGACCTGGAGGACGCCGTGAAGGCCGGAGCGACACATGTACGCGTCGGTACGGCGGTACTCGGAGTCCGACCCCGGCTCGGGTAACGTCGCGAAGCAAGTCGGACCACAGCAGAAAATATGGTCATTTCCGCTGGAAGGCGGTAGGCCTAGTGGATCGCGGGCACTTGGTGACGAGGCCGATCCACCACAGAGCGGAGGACTCAGAGCATGGCCGGCGCGATGCGCAAGATGGCGGTCTACCTCGGCCTCGTGGAGGACGATGGGTACGACGGCCGGGGCTTCGACCCCGACGACGACTTCGAACCCGAACCGGAACCCGAGCGGGAGCATCGGCGTCACCAGCCCGTCCCTGAACGGGAGGAGCCGGTGCGCATGGTGCAGCCGCCCGCACAGCGTGAGCGCGAACGTGAACCGGTGTCGCTAGCGGCAGAAAGCGGACGTCCCGCGCGAATCGCCCCCGTGGCATCCATCACACCTGAACGCCCGAGTCTGGAGAAGAACGCACCGGTGATCATGCCCAAGGTCGTGTCCGAGCGGGAGCCTTACCGCATCACCACGTTGCACCCGAGGACCTACAACGAGGCCCGTACCATCGGGGAACACTTCCGCGAGGGCACTCCCGTGATCATGAATCTCACGGAGATGGACGATACGGACGCGAAGCGACTTGTCGACTTTGCCGCAGGACTCGTCTTCGGTCTCCATGGCAGCATTGAGCGGGTGACGCAGAAAGTGTTCCTGCTGTCTCCTGCTAACGTCGACGTCACGGCGGAGGACAAGGCCCGCATCGCAGAGGGCGGATTCTTCAACCAGAGCTGAGAACACGACACCGGGAACGACCCGGTCGAACGGCGGGGACGACCGGCCGGGCGGCCGGTGTGAGTGAGTCAGGGGAGAGGGAAGCGCGGGATGGGCGTAGCACTACAGGTGATCTACATCGTGCTGATGTGCTTCCTCATCGTGCTGATTTTCCGGCTGGTCATGGACTACGTCTTCCAGTTCGCCCGCTCATGGCAACCCGGCAAGGCGATGGTGGTCGTTCTGGAGGCCACCTACACTGTCACCGATCCACCGCTCAAGCTCCTGCGGCGGTTCATTCCGCCGCTGCGTCTCGGGGGCGTGGCACTCGACCTGTCCTTCTTCGTTCTGATGATCATCGTGTACATCCTCATCTCGGTCGTGAGCAGCTTTGCGACGTAAGTGGCCTGGTGAGGGGAATGTGAACGATACGGTCCTGCCGACTGCCGACGACTACGTAGAGGTGAAGAAGAGATGCCGTTGACCCCTGAGGACGTGCGGAACAAGCAGTTCACGACCGTCCGCCTCCGAGAAGGCTACGACGAGGACGAGGTCGATGCCTTTCTCGACGAGGTCGAGGCCGAACTGACGCGCCTGCTCCGCGAGAACGAGGATCTGCGCGCCAAGCTGGCCGCCGCCACGCGCGCCGCCGCGCAGAACCAGCAGCAGGGCATGCGCAAGCCGCCGGAGCCGCAGGACCGGCCCGGCGCTCCCGTGCCCGCCGCCATATCTGGACCGCCCCAGCAGCAGCCCCCGCAGATGGGTCCGCCCCAGCTGCCCGGTGGCGCTCCACAGCTTCCCGCGGGACCGAGCGGCCACGGCGGCCACGGTCCGCAGGGTCACGGCCCCCAGGGTCACGGACCGCAGGGCCAGCACGGCCCCGGTCCCATGCAGGGCGGTCCGATGCAGGGCGGTCCGATGGGTCAGGGCGGTCCGATGCAGGGCGGTCCGATGGGTCAGGGCGGCCCCATGCAGGGTGGTCCGATGCAGGGCGGCCCCATGCAGGGCGGCCCCATGCAGGGTGGCCCGATGGGTCAGGGCGGTCCGATGCAGGGCGGCCCCATGGGTGGTCCGATGGGCGGCCCCATGGGCGGTCACGGTCCGCAGATGTCGCAGCCCGGTCAGGGTCCCGGCGGCGACAGCGCCGCCCGTGTGCTCTCCCTTGCCCAGCAGACCGCCGACCAGGCGATCGCCGAGGCGCGTTCCGAGGCCAACAAGATCGTCGGCGAGGCACGCAGCCGCGCCGAGGGCCTGGAGCGGGACGCGCGGGCCAAGGCGGACGCGCTGGAGCGGGACGCGCAGGAGAAGCACCGCGTGGCGATGGGCTCCCTGGAGTCCGCGCGCGCCACGCTGGAGCGCAAGGTCGAGGATCTGCGGGGCTTCGAGCGCGAGTACCGCACCCGTCTGAAGTCCTACCTGGAGAGCCAGCTGCGCCAGTTGGAGACCCAGGCCGACGACTCGCTGGCTCCGCCGCGTACCCCGGCGGCGGCTTCGCTGCCGCCGTCGCCGTCCATGGCTCCGGCCGGTGCGGGCGCGATGGGTCACGGCATGGGCAACCCCTCGATGGGCGGCCACGGCGGCCCCTCGGCGGGTCCGTCGTACGGCGGCCAGCAGCAGATGTCGCCGGCGATGACCCAGCCGATGGCACCGGTACGGCCGCAGGCGCCGCAGCCGATGCAGCAGGCACCGTCGCCGATGCGCGGATTCCTGATCGACGAGGACGACAACTGACGGGCGTACGCGTGAACCACGCGTAGCCGTCGGCAGGCTGAAGGGCTGGGCCCGAGGTGAAAACCTCGGGCCCAGCCCTTTTATGTGTCCTATGCTGCGACGAGCGCCGGGGTGCGTAGCGCAGTGGCTGTCGCGCCTTTACAGCATGGAGGAAGACGCCGGTTCGAATCCGGCCCATCCCGGCGCGGGAAAGCGTGACGGCCCGGCCCCGGAGGCCGGGGCCGGGCCGACATCCCTGCGCGGGTGTGAGGCCTGCGCGGGTGCTACGCCTTGCGGAGGCGGAACGTGAGGGCCAGGCCCTCGTCCGTGAACGGGTCGCCGTAGGTGGTGTCCGCTTCGCCCGTCGCGAAGTCCAGGGCCAGTACCTCGTCCGTGATCAGACCGGCGTGGGCGGCGAGAGCCTCCGCCGTTTCGGGGGCTGTTGAGGTCCAGCGCACCGTGATCCGGTCCGCGACGTCCAGGCCGCTGTTCTTGCGGGCCTCCTGGATGAGGCGGATCGCGTCACGCGCCAGGCCCGCGAGGCGCAGCTCCGGGGTGATCTCCAGGTCCAGGGCGACGGTCGCGCCGGAGTCCGAGGCCACGGACCAGCCTTCGCGGGGCGTCTCCGTGATGATCACCTCGTCGGGAGCGAGCGGGACCGTCTCGCCGTCCACGGTGACCGAGGCCGTGCCGTCGCGCAGGGCGGCGGACAGGGCCGCCGCGTCCGCCTCGGCGACCGCCTTGGCCACCGCCTGGACGCCCTTGCCGAAACGCTTGCCCAGCGCCCGGAAGTTGGCCTTCGCCGTGGTGTCGACCAGTGATCCGCCCACCTCGGAGAGCGTCGCCAGGGACGAGACGTTCAGCTCCTCGGTGATCTGCGCGCGCAGCTCGGCGGAGAGGTCGTCGAAGCCCGTCGCGGCGATGAGCGCGCGGGACAGCGGCTGGCGGGTCTTCACACCCGACTCGGCCCGCGTCGCGCGGCCCAGCTCGACCAGCCGCCGTACCAGCAGCATCTGCTGGGACAGCGTCGGGTCGATCGCCGCGAGATCGGCCTCGGGCCAGGTGGCGAGGTGCACCGACTCGGGGGCGTCCGGCGTCACCGGGACGACCATGTCCTGCCAGACCCGCTCGGTGATGAACGGCGTCAGCGGAGCCATCAGCCGCGTGACCGTCTCGACCACGTCGTGCAGCGTGCGCAGCGCGGCCTTGTCGCCCTGCCAGAAGCGGCGGCGCGAGCGGCGGACGTACCAGTTGGAGAGGTCGTCCACGAAAGCCGAGAGCAGCTTGCCGGTGCGCTGGGTGTCGTACGTCTCCATGGCCCGCGTGGTCTGGTCGACCAGCGCGTGCAGCTCGCTCAGCAGCCAGCGGTCCAGGAGCGGCCGGTCGGCGGGGGCCGGATCGGCCTCGCTCGGCGCCCAGTCGGACGTCCGGGCGTACAGGGCCTGGAAGGCGACCGTGTTCCAGTACGTCAGCAGCGTCTTGCGGACGACTTCCTGGATCGTGCCGTGGCCGACGCGGCGGGCCGCCCAGGGGGAACCGCCGGCCGCCATGAACCAGCGCACCGCGTCCGCGCCGTGCTGGTCCATCAGCGGGATCGGCTGGAGGATGTTGCCCAGGTGCTTGGACATCTTCCTGCCGTCCTCGGCGAGGATGTGGCCGAGGCAGACCACGTTCTCGTACGACGACTTGTCGAAGACCAGCGTGCCGACGGCCATCATCGTGTAGAACCAGCCGCGCGTCTGGTCGATCGCCTCCGAGATGAACTGCGCCGGGTAGCGCTTCTCGAAGAGGTCCTTGTTCTTGTACGGGTAGCCCCACTGCGCGAACGGCATGGAACCCGAGTCGTACCAGGCGTCGATGACCTCCGGCACGCGCGTCGCCGTCCGCCCGCAGTCGGGGCAGGCGAAGGTGACGTCGTCGATGTACGGGCGGTGCGGGTCGAGCGCGGACTGGTCGGTGCCGGTCAGGTCGCTCAGCTCGGCGCGCGAGCCCACGCACGTCAGGTGGTCGTCCTCGCAGCGCCAGATAGGCAGCGGGGTGCCCCAGTAGCGGTTGCGGGAGAGCGCCCAGTCGACGTTGTTGTTCAGCCAGTCGCCGAACCGGCCGTGCTTGACCGAGTCGGGGAACCAGTTGGTCCCCTCGTTCTCCGCCAGCAGCCGGTCCTTGATCGCCGTCGTACGGATGTACCAGGACGGCTGCGCGTAGTAGAGGAGCGCGGTGTGGCAGCGCCAGCAGTGCGGGTAGCTGTGCTCGTACGGGACGTGACGGAACAGCAGCCCGCGCTCGCGCAGGTCCTCGACGAGCGCCTCGTCGGCCTTCTTGAAGAAGACACCGCCGACCAGCGGGATGTCCTCCTCGAAGGTCCCGTCACGGCGGACCGGGTTCACGACCGGCAGACCGTACGAGCGGCAGACCTTGAGGTCGTCCTCACCGAAGGCGGGGGACTGGTGGACCAGGCCCGTACCGTCCTCCGTCGTCACGTACTCGGCGTTGACGACGTAGTGCGTCGGGACGTCCTCGGGGAAGGCGACGAACGAGAAGGGACGCCGGTACGTCCAGCGCTCCATCTCGCGGCCGGTGAAGGACTCGCCGGTGGCCTCCCAGCCCTCGCCGAGCGCCTTCTCCAGCAGCGGCTGGGCGACGACGAGCTTCTCCTCGCCGTCCGTCGCGACCACGTACGTGACGTCGGGGTGCGCGGCGATCGCGGTGTTCGAGACCAGGGTCCAGGGGGTGGTCGTCCAGACCAGCAGTGCGGCCTCGCCCGCGAGGGGGCCCGAGGTCAGCGGGAAGCGGACGAAGACCGAGGGGTCGACGATCGTCTCGTACCCCTGCGCCAGCTCGTGGTCGGACAGGCCGGTCTCGTCGCGCGGGCACCAGGGGGCCACGCGGTGGTCCTGGACCAGCAGACCCTTGTTGAAGATCTCCTTCAGGGACCACCAGACGGACTCGACGTACTCCGGGTCCATCGTGCGGTACGCGTCGTCCAGGTCGACCCAGTACCCCATGCGGGTCGTCAGCTCGGCGAAGGCGTCCGTGTGGCGGGTGACGGACTCGCGGCACTTGGCGTTGAACGCGGCGATGCCGTACGCCTCGATGTCCTTCTTGCCGGTGAAGCCCAGCTCCTTCTCCACGGCCAGCTCCACGGGCAGGCCGTGGCAGTCCCAGCCGGCCTTGCGGGCGACGTGGTAGCCGCGCATGGTGCGGAAGCGCGGGAAGACGTCCTTGAAGACGCGGGCCTCGATGTGGTGGGCGCCCGGCATGCCGTTGGCGGTGGGCGGGCCCTCGTAGAAGACCCACTCCGGGCGGCCCTCGGACTGGTCGAGGGTCTTGTCGAAGACCTTGTTCTCACGCCAGAAATCGAGCACGGCGTGCTCCAGCGCGGGCAGGTCGACCTGGGCGGGCACCTGGCGGTACTGCGGCGGTGTCACGGATGTCATGGGGCGCTTCCTCCGGCGGAACTGCGGCATCTCCGTCGGAGGGACGAGAGCAGTGCTCCCGCGGTACCACCCTCCTTGGCCCCGGGCGTGTGCCGCCCGTGGCCCCCTCATTGGGGTCGCGCTGCCGGTTCTACTCACCCCGGCCGGGGGCCGGGGCTTTCTTCCGACGGCTCCGGGGTGATGCTTCACCTCGCGCTCGCCCCCGGGCTCTCACCGTCCCCGGGTCGCTCATGGCCGCTCACGACGCTACTTGTCCCCATCCACGCCTCTCGCTCGGCCCAGTGTACGGGGATCGGTGCGGGCGGGCCGACCGGTTTTCGGAGGGAGCCGTACGGTCGAACGTATGACCCGAATGGTCATACAACTTCCGGAGAAATTCGGAGCCTGCCGCAGGTCGGATTACCCGGCGGGGAGCTGGGCACAACGGATGGAGGCCCGTCTTGCTCACGACAGGGGGAGGGCCGAACCGGCGGCGTGCCCCGTTGCCGCGGAGCTGAGGTCGATTTATCGTCCTGGCGAGATTCGCGAGCAGAATCACGATAGGTGAAGGGGCCGCGGCCATGGTGGCGAAGAAGACCGCCGGGAAAAAGACGACCGCGGCGCGGAAGGCGGCAGCGGAGAAGCGGTCAGCCGCGCGGGAGCAGCCGGCGGGCGGGGCACCCGTGAAGAAGCCCGCCAGGAAGCCCGCCAGGAAGACCGCCGAGAGCACCGCGAAGAAGCCCGCCGAGAAGCCCGCCGAGACGACCGAGCACACCAGGCACACGCGGGCCACGAAGAAGTCCGCGGCCGAGAAGGCGGCGCCCGACCGGGCCGCCGCCGGAAAGTCCGCGAAGAAGGCCGCGTCCGCGGCCGAGGGGGCGGCCCAGGCCGCGCGACAGACGGGAGCCAAGACGGTGGCAGCGAAGAAGACCGCGGGCGGCGCGGGTACAGCCGCAGGCAAGGGCGCCGCGTCGGCCGCGACAGCGGTCTCCCCGGCGCGCGCCGTCGCGACACCCCCCGGGGAGCTCGCGGTACGGCCGGGCGAGGATCCGTGGACCCCGGAGGAGGTCGCCGAGGCGCGGGCCGAGCTGGAGAGCGAGATCGCCCGGCTGCACGCCGAGATCACCTCGTCCGAGAGCGCGCTGGCCGGCCTGATGCGGGACTCCGGTGACGGTGCCGGCGACGACGAGGCGGACACCGGCACCAAGAACATCACGCGCGAACACGAGATGTCCCTGGCCGCCAACGCCCGCGAGATGGTGGAGCAGACCGAACGGGCGCTCCAGCGGCTCGACGCCGGCACGTACGGGCTCTGCGAGATCTGTGGCAAGCCCATCGGCAAGGCCCGTATGCAGGCGTTCCCGCGGGCCACGCTCTGTGTGGAGGACAAGCAGAAGCAGGAACGGCGAGGCTGAACGGGCACGCCTGTGCCGTACGCTCGTCCTCAGTCAGGGCACCTAGGTTGAGGGACTCACGTGGCAGAGGCGGAGAGCGAAAGCGTCATCGGGGCGCCGGAGATGGACGACGAGGCCGCGGCTCCCGCCGAGCAGCGGTCCAGACGCAAGCGCAGGATCATCGCGCTCTTCGCCGTCGCCGTCGTGGCCTACCTGCTGGACCTCGGCAGCAAGATGCTCGTGGTGGCCAGGCTGGAGCACCACGAGCCGATCAACGTGATCGGTGATCTGCTGCGGTTCGAGGCGGTACGGAACCCGGGCGCCGCGTTCGGCATGGGCGAGGCGTTCACGGTGATCTTCACCATCATCGCGGCGACGGTGATCGCCGTGATCATCCGGCTGGCGCGCAAGCTCTACAGCCTGCCCTGGGCGCTGGCGCTCGGCCTGCTGCTCGGTGGTGCGCTGGGCAACCTCACCGACCGGGTCTTCCGGGCGCCCGGCGTCTTCCAGGGCGCCGTCGTGGACTTCATCGCGCCCGCGCACTTCGCCGTCTTCAACCTCGCCGACTCCGCGATCGTCTGCGGCGGCATCCTGATCGTGCTGCTGTCGTTCCGGGGGCTGGACCCCGACGGGACCGTCCACAAGGACTGACAAGGCATACTCGACAGGTGAGCTTTCCCGAGATCAGAACGTTGCCCGTGCCCGATGGCCTGGAGGGCGAGCGCGTCGACGCCGCCATAGCCCGTATGTTCGGGTTCTCCCGTACGAAGGCGGCCGAGCTGGCCGCCTCCGGAAAGGTCCAGGTCGACGGCGCCGTCGTCGGGAAGTCCGAGCGGGTGAACGGCGGTGCCTGGCTGGAGGTCGAGATGCCCGCCGCGCCCGCCCCCGTACAGATCGTGGCCGAGCCCGTCGAGGGCATGGAGATCGTGCACGACGACGACGACATCGTCGTGATCGTCAAGCCGGTCGGCGTGGCCGCGCACCCGAGCCCCGGCTGGACCGGTACGACCGTCATCGGCGGCCTCGCCGCCGCCGGCTACCGCATCTCGACCTCCGGCGCCGCCGAGCGCCAGGGCGTCGTGCACCGCCTCGACGTCGGCACCTCCGGGCTGATGGTCGTCGCCAAGTCGGAGCGGGCGTACACCCTGCTCAAGGCGCAGTTCAAGGAGCGCGTCGTCGACAAGCGCTACCACGCGCTGGTGCAGGGCCACCCGGACCCGATGAGCGGCACCATCGACGCGCCGATCGGCCGTCACCCGAATCACGACTACAAGTTCGCGGTCACGGCCGAGGGCAAGCCGTCGGTCACGCACTACGACCTGATCGAGGCGTTCCGGTCGGCCTCGCTGCTCGACATCAAGCTGGAGACGGGCCGTACGCACCAGATCCGCGTGCACATGGCGGCGCACCGGCACCCGTGTGTGGGAGATCTCACCTACGGCGCCGACCCGACCCTGGCCAAGCGGCTCGGACTGACCCGCCAGTGGCTGCACGCCATGCGGCTCGGCTTCGAGCACCCCTCGGACGGACAGTGGGTGGAGTTCTCCAGCTCGTACCCCGCCGATCTGCAGGCGGCGCTGGACCAGGTCAGGGCGGAGAGCAACGCGTGAGCGGGACCGGGAGCGACGGGTTCGGCTACGCGATCAGGATCGCGGCCGGTCCCGCCGACCTGGAGGCGTGCTTCGCGGTCCGCAAGGAAGTCTTCGTCGTCGAGCAGCGGGTGCCCGAGGACCTGGAGTACGACGGACGTGACCACGACGCGGTCCTGGTGCTGGCCGTCCGCGACGACGGACTGCCCCTCGGCACCGGACGGCTGCTGTACGGTCCCGGCGCGGCCGACAAGACCGGCGGGAACCTGAGCGTCGGCTCGCTGGGACGGCTGGCGGTCGGCGAGGCGGCCCGCGGCCGCGGCGTCGGCGCCGCGCTGGTGCGGGCCGTCGAGGACGCGGCGCGCGAGCGCGGCCTCGCGGTGGTGGACCTGCACGCCCAGTCACACGCCCTCGGGTTCTACGAGCGGCTCGGGTACGAGGCGTACGGACCCGAGTTCCTGGACGCGGGCATCGACCACCGCTCGATGCGGCGGGTCCTCTGATCCCGTCCGACCTGGTCACCCCCCTGGCGGGTTCCCGACGGAGCGCGTGGCAGGCTGGCCCTTGATCACCTGACGCATCCCGGTCAGCTGGTCGATGACGTCTGCCATCAAGCCTCTCGACCGCCGGAGGACGCACCGTGGACCAGCTGGCCCTGCTGCTCGTGCTGTTGCTCGGGGCGGTGGTCACGGTGCCGCTCGGGGAGCGGCTCGGGCTGCCGTCGCCGGTGCTGATGACCCTGGTGGGGATCGTCCTGGCGCTCCTGCCGTTCGTACCGAACGTCCAGGTGCCGCCGGGCTTCATCCTTCCGCTGCTGTTGCCGCCGCTGCTCTACGCCGCCGTGCAGCGCACCTCGTGGCGGCAGTTCGCGGCCAACAAACGCCCGATCTTCCTGCTGGCCGTCGCCCTGGTGTTCGTGACGACGGCCGCGGTGGCGGCGGTGGCCAACTCCATCGTGCCCGGCCTGCCGATCGCCGCCGCCGTCGCGCTGGGCGCGCTGGTCGCCCCGCCCGACCCCGTCGCCGCGACCGCTGTCGCCGGATCGCTCGGGCTGCCGCGCCGGCTCGTCTCGATCCTGGAGGGCGAGGGGCTGTTCAACGACGTCACCGCGATCGTGCTCTACCACGTGGCGATCGCCGCCGTCGTCAGCGGAACGTTCTCCTGGCCTCAGGCGGTCGGCCAGCTCGTCCTCTCCGCGGTGGTCGCCGTCGTGGTGGGGCTCGTACTCGGCTGGCTCTCCAACAAGCTGATGTCGATGCTCGGTGACGCGACCCTTCAGGTCGGCCTGTCCCTTCTGGTGCCTTTCGTCGCCTATGTGCTGGCGGAGGAGCTGCACGGTTCCGGCGTGCTCGCCGTCCTCACCATCGCCCTCTATCTCGCCCAGCACGCCGCCGACGCCGACGACGTCATGGGACGGCTGACCGGCAACGCCTTCTGGCAGATCGTCGACACCCTCGTGACCGGTGTCGCCTTCGGCCTGATCGGGCTGGAACTGCACAACGCCTTCGGCGCGGCCGAAGGCCGGGCCGGCGAGCTCCTCGGCTGGGGTGCGGCGGTCGTCGTGGTCGTCGTCGGCGTGCGGCTCCTGTACCTGCTGCCGGCCACCTGGCTGGCCAAGCGGATGCACACACTCCGCGACTACGAGGAGGAGATCCCGGTCAGCTGGCGGGAGACCGTGGTCATGTGGTGGGCGGGGATGCGCGGGGTGGCCTCGGTCGCGCTGGCGCTCGCGATCCCCCTGAAGACGGACAGCGGTGAGCCCTTTCCGGGCCGCGCGGAGATCATCTTCATCGCGTTCGCCGTCATCATGACCACACTGGTCCTCCAGGGACTGACCCTGCCCTGGCTGGTACGGAAGCTCGGCGTCCGGGCGGACACGGACGCCGAACGGGAGCTGGAGCACGGCCTCGCCCTCCGCGCGGCCAAAGCGGCCAGGAGCAGGCTCAAGGAGATCGAGGACGTCGAGGACCTGCCCGAAGACGTCAGCGAACGGCTGCTGCGCGCCGCGTTCGACATCGGGGTGCGGATCAGCCCCGACATCGTCGACGACGAGCGCCGTGACTGGTTCGCCACCCGGGTGGACCGGATCAAGACCGTCCAGCGCATCCAGCGCGACATGATGTCCGCCGCCCGCCACGAGGTCCTCTCCGCCCGCAACGAACCGGGCGCGGACCCCGAGGTGGTCGACCGCGTCCTGCGTCACCTCGACGTACGCAGCATGCGCTGATCCCGGTCCGCCTTCCGCCGGCCGCCGTCGCGGTGGACCGCCCCCACCGGCGGGCCGTCAGCCGCGTCCGGTGCGGGGCTGATCGGCGTCGGCGGCCTCGTCGAGGTCGGCGGAACGGCGCCGGCCGTTCTGCGGGAAGACCGGCGCCGGGGCCGTCGAGACCCTCGGCAGGGCGTGCGGATGGTGCTCGGACAGCCAGGCGAGCATCTGCTCCCGCACGGCGCAGCGGGCCGTCCAGATGTCGTCCGCGTCCTTGGCCGTGACCACCGCGCGCACCTCCATCGTGGTCGGTGTGGAGTCCGTCACCGCCAGGCTCCAGTCCCGGCCGTCCCAGGCCGGGCACTCCAGCAGGATCTCGTGCAGCCGGTCCCGCATCAGCCGTACCGGCGCCGTGTGGTCCAGCTGGAAGAAGACCGTGCCGGTCATCTGGATCCCGCCGCGCGACCAGTTCTCGAAGGGCTTGCTGGTGAAGTACGACACCGGCATCATGATGCGCCGCTCGTCCCAGGTCCGTACGGCGAGGAAGGTCAGGGTGACCTCCTCGACCACGCCCCACTCGCCGTCCACCACCACCGTGTCGCCGATCCGCACCATGTCGCCGAACGCGATCTGGAAGCCCGCGAAGAGATTGCCGAGGGTGGACTGCGCGGCGACACCGGCGACGATGCCGATGATTCCCGCGGAGGCCAGCATCGAGGTGCCGACGGTCTTCAGGTCGGGGAAGGTGAGCAGGATCGCGGCGACCGCCACCACCACGACGACCGCGGTCACGATCCGCATGATCAGCGTCACCTGCGTACGGACGCGGCGGACCCGGGCCGGATCGCGGGTCGCGGTCACCGACGCGTAGCGCGCGTACGTCGATTCCACCGTGGCGGACACGATCCGCACCACCAGCCAGGCGCCCGCGCCGATCAGCACCAGCGAGAGCACCTGGCCCATCCGGTCCCGGTGGTCGTCGATGATCCGCCATCCGGTCTGGCGGTACGTGCCGCGCAGGAAGGCGGTGAGCAGGACCACCTGGAGCGGCAGCCGGCAGCGCCGCAGCAGTCCCCACAGCGGGGTCTCCGGATGACGGTCGTCCGCGCGGCGCAGCAGGATGTCGACGGCCCAGCCGAGCGCGAGCGTGAGCAGGACCGAGCCGCCGAGCACGATCAGTGGGCGCAGTACGTTCTCCATGACTCCCTCGAAAACTCAGGTGCGGTGCGGTGCTGTGCGGTGCGGTGCCGGGCGGGTCCGGCACCCCTGGGTACCGATGCGCCGCATCCGGGGCGAACTGGCAGGATGTCCGGATGGACATCATGCTTTTCCACTCCATCTACGGTCTGCGCCCGGCCGTGCACGAGGCCGCCGGACGGCTGCGTGACGCCGGGCACCAGGTGCACGTGCCCGACCTCTTCGACGGACAAACCGTCGAGACCGCGGAGGAGGGCAGGGCGCTGAAGGACAAGATCGGCAAGGAAGAGCTGCTGCGGCGCGCGGTGCTGGCCGCCGCGCCGTACTCGGAGCGCGGTCTGGTGTACGTGGGCTTCTCGCTCGGCGGTTCCATCGCGCAGAATCTGGCGCTGGGCGACGAGAAGGCCCGCGGGCTGATGCTGCTGCACGGCACCTCCGACATCGCGGAGAACGCGTCCGTCGACGAACTGCCCGTACAGCTGCACGTGGCCGACCCGGACCCCTTCGAGTCGCACGACTGGCTGACCGCGTGGTACCTGCGGATGCGGCAGGTCGGCGCGGACGTCGAGGTCTACCGCTACGCGGGAGCCGGGCACCTCTACACCGATCCCGGGCTGCCGGACTACGACGAGGCCGCCGCCGAGGAGACGTGGCGCACCGGGCTCGCCTTCATCGAATCGCTCTGAGCGGGGCGGTGTCGCTCACGGACACGGCGTAGGGCGGGCATCCCACCGTGGTGCGCCCGCCCTACGCCGTGTCCGGCCCCGGAGAAGCTGTGGCCGACGCCCTACGCCGCGAGCGCCTTGCTGATCGCCGCGTTGAACTCGGCCACCGTCATCGGCGGGTTCTGGGTGCCCTCGGCCGTGACCGTCCGGCCGCCCATCTTGAGCGTCGGCGTGCCCTGCACCCCGCTCTTGTCGAAGGTGGCCGACATCTTCATCGCCCAGGCGTCGAAGGTGCCTTCCTTGACGTCCTGCTGGAACGTCTTGTTGCCCTTGAGCGCGTTCACCGAGTCGGCGACCTGGATCAGGTAGCTGTCCTTGGCGAACTTGTCGCTGCTCTCCTCGGGGTGGTACTTCGCCGAGTAGAGGGCGCTCTTGTACTGGAGGAACGCCTCGGGGCTCACATTGAGCGCCGCGCCGAGCGCGGACAGGGCGTTCTTCGAGCCCGTGCCGTTGTCGGAGTTGTCGATGAAGGTCGCGCCGATGTACTTGACCTTGAACTTGCCGGCGTCGATGTCGTTCTGCACGGTCTTGCCGACCGTCTGCTCGAAGCTCGCGCAGACCGGGCAGCGGGAGTCCTCGTACAGTTCGAGCGTCTTCTTCGCGTCCGCCTTGCCGATGACGACGGTCGTCCCGTCCGCGCCCTCGGTGTTCTTCGGGGCGACGACGGTCGTCTCGTCCTTCATCGCCTCCCAGTGCGAGGGCTTGTTGTTCTGCACGACGGCGAGAGCGATGCCGCCGGCTATCGCGAGGACCACCAGGGTCGAACCGCCGACGATGGCCTGCCGGCGGATCCGGTCCTTCCTCGTCTGCCGCTCGCGCTCCTCACGCAGTCGCTCACGGGCGGCGGCCTTGTTGTTCGGGTTGTTGCGTGTGCTCATGACGGGTTCACTCCGGGTGCTGACATGCGGCCGCTGACGCGGCGCGACTGCGGGAACGACGGGGGGAGGGGGAGCGCGCTCAGAGCGAGCTGAGCGCGAGGCCCGGCGGTCCCCGCCGTCCTACGGAATGCACCAGGAGCCGGGTACGGGACAGCTGCGGGCGGCCCGCCGGGCAGGCCCGGCGTACGGCGGCGCGCACGGTCCCCGCCGTGGCGGCGGCGATCAGCAGCGGCCGGAAAGCGAACCCCGCCACGGCCCGCACCAGACCGGACAGCGCCGACTCGCCGTGCCGCAGCCAGGCCGCGGCGAGCAGCCCGATCGAGACATGGGCGGCGAGCAGCAGCCAGGGCAGGGCCGGGGTGGGGGAGTTCAGCAGCGTGGCCGCGGCGCCGTCGGGCGAGGCCACGCCGGGCAGCCGCGTACCGAGGCCGCCCCCGCACAGGACGTCGAGGCCGACCGAACGCAGCGACCCCGCGACGGGGCCGCCGGCCGGTCCGTAACAGAAGCTCTGGCCGCTGGTGAAGACCGTGTCGGCGGCCAGTTCGAGGGGGACGAGCAGGGCGGCGATCCGCCAGAAGCCGCGCTCGCGGCCCGCCGCCGCGTAAGCGAGCAGGAACACCACGGCACTGAGCGCGGCGACGACGGGCAGCGGCAGCGGAGCCCGGGACAGCAGGACATGCGAGCCCGCGGACAGTGTCACGACGAGTGCCGTGAACAGTGCTGCCCGCGCCACTCTGAGTCGCGTCCCTGATATGTCCATCCTCGCCGAGTGTGCCATGGGCCCCCGTAAACGGTCCCTAAAGTTCCGCTCGGCCCCGTCCGGCGGACCCCCGCGGCACGCCCTACCGGAGCCGGCCGTTGCGGAACAGGTCGACGAAAATCTGGTGGTCGGCCCTGACCCGGGCTCCGTAGGAGTGCGCGAAGTCCACCAGCAGCCCGGCGAAACCGTCCTCGTCGGCCGCGATCGCCGCGTCGATGGCCCGCTCCGTGGAGAACGGCACCAGCGAGTGACCGCTGTCGTCGTCCGCCGCTCCGTGCATGGTGGCCGTCGCCCTGCCGAGATCGGCGACGACCGCCGCGATCTCCTCGGGGTCGTCGAGATCCGACCAGTCGAGATCCACGGCGTACGGGGAGATCTCCGCCACCAGCTGGCCGGCCCCGTCCAGCTCGGTCCAGCCGAGCCACGGATCGGCGTGCGCCTGGAGCGCCCGCTGCGAGATCACCGTGCGATGGCCCTCGTGCTGGAAGTACTCGCGGGCCGCGCTGTCCGAGATGTGCCGGGAGACCGCGGGGGTCTGCGCCTGCTTCATATAGATCACGACGTCGTTCTCCAGGGCGTCGCTGTTGCCCTCCAGCAGGATGTTGTACGAGGGCAGCCCCGCCGAGCCGATGCCGATGCCGCGCCGGCCGACGACATCCTTCACGCGGTACGAGTCGGGCCGGGACAGGCTGGACTCGGGGAGGGTCTCCAGATAGCCGTCGAAGGCCGCGAGGATCTTGTACCGGGTGGCCGCGTCCAGCTCGACGGAGCCCCCGCCCGGTGCGAAGCGCCGCTCGTACTCCCGGATCTCGGTCATCGAGTCGAGCAGCCCGAAGCGGGTCAGGGAGCGGGCGGAGCGCAGCACCGAGAGCAGCGGGCCCACCGCGGTGTCCAGCGAGAAGGGCGGAATCTCGTCGTTCTTGGCGCCGGTGGCCAGCGCGCGGATCCGCTCACGGTAGGCGCCCGCGTAGATCTCCACCAGCTCGGTGATCTGCTCGTCGCTGAGGGCCTTGGTGTAACCGATGAGCGCGAGGGAGGCGGCGAAGCGCTTCAGGTCCCAGGTGAAGGGGCCGATGTACGCCTCGTCGAAGTCGTTGACGTTGAAGATCAGCCGGCCGTTCGCGTCCATGTACGTGCCGAAGTTCTCGGCGTGCAGGTCGCCGTGGATCCACACCCGGCCGGTGCGCTCGTCGAGGAACGGGCCCCCGACGCCCTCCCGCTCCAGGTCCTTGTAGAACAGGCATGCGGTGCCCCGGTAGAAGGCGAACGCGGACCCGGCCATCTTCCGGAACTTGACCTGGAAGGCGGCTGGATCGGCCGCCAGGAGCTCACCGAACGCGGTGTCGAAAACGGCGAGGATCTCCTCGCCGCGCTGTGCGTCAGCTGCTTCAACGGGTCGCGGTACCGACATCGCGGGGTGCCTCCTGGTACATGACAATCGGGCGGACATACCGGCGGAGCGCCGGCGCGGCCCTTGCGGACGCGGCCGGAGCGCCGTCCGAAAGGGCAACGCACGACGCTCCGCGCGAGTGCCCACTCTCCGTCAGTACCGCAATGTCGTCCGCTCCGTGCCAGGACGCGGACAGGCTCTCAGGCCACGCCGAGCCAGACGTCGGGCCCGAAGGTGCCCTTGATGTCGGAGGCGACCGACAACGGGTCGACCAGGAAGCCCAGTTCGTACACGACCGTCTTGTCCGGTGTCTGTACCCGCAGCCGTACGGGGCTCTCCCCCCGGTGCGAGTTCAGGATGCGCTTCAGCTCCTTGACGGTCTTCTCGTGCACCCGGTGCGAGCGGAAGACGAGCTGCACGGGAGGCCGGCCGCCGTGTTCGGCGGACGAGACGTCCAGCTCCGCCAGTTCCTGCGCGATGATGTTCATCGTGCCGTCCCGGTCCTGCGCGCGGCCGGTGACCGAGACGACGCTGTCGGGGATCAGCGCGTGCCCCACCAGCTGGTACGAGGCCGGGAAGAAGCACACCTCGATGGCGGCGTCACGGTCCGCGAACGTCACGGTCGCCCAGGCGTTGCCCTGTTTGGTCATGCGCCGTTCGACCCCGGTGATCAGACCCGCGATCTTCACCGGACCCTCGTGGTTGGAGGCCAGGATCTCCGCGACCGTGATGTCCCGGTTGCGCGACAGGATGTGCTCGGTGCCGTCCAGCGGGTGGGCGGAGACGTACAGGCCCAGCATCTCCCGCTCGGTGGCGAGGAGTTGCTTGCGCGGCCACTCGTCCTCACCGATCAGGAAGTCCAGACCGAAGGCGGGGGTGTCCTCGCCCGCGTCGCCGAGCCCGGCGAAGAGGTCGTCCTGGCCGAAGGCGGCCTGCTTCTTCACCGGGATGACCGCGTCGATCGCGTCCTCGTGCGCCGCCGACAGACCCTTGCGGGTGTGGTCGAGCGAGTCGAACGCACCCGCCTTGATCATGGACTCGACGGCCCGCTTGTTCAGCGCGGCGATCTCCGCCTTGTCGAGGAAGTCGGGGAAGGAGCTGAACTTCCCCTTGGACCTGCGGGTCGCGATCAGCGACTCGATGACGCCGTCACCGACGTTGCGCACCGACTTCAGGCCGAACCGGACGTCCTCGCCGACGGCGGTGAACTCGGCCACGGACTCGTTCACGTCCGGCGGCAGCACGTTGACACCGTTCTTCCGGGCGTCGGCGAGATAGATCGCCGCCTTGTCCTTGTCGTCGGCGACCGAGGTGAGGAGCGCCGCCATGTACTCGGCGGGGAAGTTCGCCTTGAGATAGGCCGTCCAGTAGGAGACCAGTCCGTACGCCGCCGAGTGCGACTTGTTGAACGCGTAGCCGGCGAACGGCACCAGGACGTCCCACACCGCCTGGGTCGCCTCGTCCGAGTAGCCGCGCTCCCGGCAGCCGGCCTGGAAGGGGACGAACTCCTTGGCGAGCACCTCGGGCTTCTTCTTGCCCATGGCGCGGCGGAGCAGGTCGGCCTGTCCGAGGCTGTAGCCGGCGAGTACCTGGGCCGCTCGCTGCACCTGCTCCTGGTAGACGATCAGACCGTACGTCGGGCCGAGGACCCCCCGCAGCGGTTCCTCCAGCTCCGGGTGGATCGGAGTGATCTCCTGCTGGCCGTTCTTGCGCAGCGCGTAGTTGGTGTGCGAGTTCATGCCCATCGGGCCCGGCCGGTACAGCGCGGAGACGGCGGAGATGTCCGCGAACTCGGTGGGCTTCATCAGCCGCAGCAGCGACCGCATCGGCCCGCCGTCGAGCTGGAACACCCCGAGCGTGTCACCCCGGGCCAGCAGTTCGAACGTCGTCGGGTCGTCCAGAGGGATCGCGTCGGTCCGGATCTCCACCCCCCGGTTGGCCTTGATGACCTTGACGGCGTGGTCGATGATGCCCAGGTTCCGCAGACCCAGGAAGTCCATCTTGACCAGCCCCATGTTCTCGCAACTGGGGTAGTCGAAGCCGGTGATCTTGACGCCGTCCTTGGCCCGCATGTGCAGCGGGATCCGGTCGGTCAGCCGCGTCTTGGACAGGATGACGGCGGCGGCGTGCACACCGGTGTTGCGAATCAGGCCCTCGACGCCCTTGGCGCCCTCGATGACCTTCCTGACGTCCGGCTCGTTCTCGAACATCTGCCGGACCTCGCCGGCCTCGCCGTACCGGGGATGCTCCTTGTTGAAGATCCCCTCGATCGGGATGCCCTTGCCCATCACGTCCGGCGGCAGCGCCTTCGTGATCCGCTCACCGTGCGAGAAGGGGTAGCCGAGCAGTCGCGACGTGTCCTTGATCGCGTTCTTGGCCTTGAGCTTGCCGAAGGTGTTCACCAGCGCGGTGTACTCGTCGCCGTACTTCTCGACGACGTAGCGGACCATCCGGTCGCGCTGGCGGTCGTCGAAGTCGATGTCGACATCCGGCGGGTTGATGCGCTCGGGGTTGAGGAAGCGCTCGAACAGCAGATCGTGTTCGATCGGGTCCAGCTCGGTGATCCGGGTCAGATAGGCGACCAGCGAACCGGCCGCGGAACCTCGGCCGGGGCCGACCGGGATGCCGTTGTCGCGGGCGTGCTTGCAGATGTCCGCGACGACGAGGAAGTACGAGGAGAAGCCCATCGGACCGATGACCTTCATCTCGGTCTCGATCCGGTCCAGGACCTCCTGGCTCGGGTTGCCGCCGAACCGGTACTCGATCCCCTTGACGATCTCCCGGCGCAGCCACGACTCCTGCGTCTCGCCCTCCGGGACGTCGGGGAACTGCGGCATCTCGTCTTCCGGGTCGAAGACCTCTTTGTACGACTCGATGCGCTCGGCGATCAGCAGGGTGTTGTCGCACGCCTCCGGCAGCTCCGAGAACAGCTCGCGCATCTGGGCGGCGGTCTTCAGGTAGTAGCCGGCGCCGTTGAACCGGAACCGCTTCGGGTCGTCCTTGTTCTTGCCCACGCCGATGCACAGCAGGTTGTCGTGCGCGTCGGCGTGCTCTTCGAGGACGTAGTGCGCGTCATTGGTCGCCAGCAGCGGGATGCCGAGATCCTTGGCGAGCCGCAGCAGACCCTGGCGGACCTCCTGCTCGATGGAGAGACCGTGGTCCATCAGCTCCAGGAAGTAGTTCTCCTTACCGAAGATGTCCTGGTAGGAGCTCGCGACCTGGCGCGCCTCGTCGTACTGGTTCAGCCGGAGCCGGGTCTGGATCGCCCCCGAAGGACAGCCGGTCGTCGCGATGATGCCGTCGGCGTGCTCGGAGATCAGCTCCATGTCCATGCGCGGCTTGCCGGCCGGGAACTGCCCCGTGTACGACGCCTCGGTCGACAGGTAGAACAGATTCCGCAGGCCCTGGGAGTTCCGCGCCCACATGGTCATGTGCGTGAAGCGGCCGCCACCCGAGACGTCCTTGGAACCCTCACCGTCGTCGGACATGGCGCGCTGGCCGCCTGGCCCCCAGAACTCCTGCTTGCGGTTGCGCCGCGAGGACGGCGCGACGTACGCCTCGATCCCGATGATCGGTTTGACGCTTTCGAAGTCCCTGGCCACCTGCTGGAACTCGTACGCACCGAACATGTTGCCGTGGTCGCTCATCGCCACCGCCGGCATGCCCTGGCGCTCGACCTCGGCGAACATCGGCTTGAGCCGCTGCGCCCCGTCGAGCATCGAGTATTCGGTGTGATTGTGCAGGTGAACAAAGCTGTCGGCCACCGGGCAGGCACCTCCGAGGACGGGTCGTGGGAAGGATCCACCCTAACCCTCGCGACGCGGCGGCACGCCGGGCATCAGGGGCCCCCGAGGCCCGTCGGTGAGGGCGGGTGACGGTGACCTCGGGCTATGACGCAAAGTTGCTTCAGGGCTCTCGCGCGTAGCCGCCCGCGTCGTGCGACGGCGCCGCGTCCCCCTGCCTCCAGAACGCGTGAGGGGCACACCCGGTAACGGGCATGCCCCTCACGCGTCGGTGAAACGCGGCGCGTCGGTCGGCGCGCCGGTCCAGGCGCGTCAGTTGTGGCCGAAGCGCTTCTGCCGCCCCTTGTGGGCGACGTCCGACGGGGTTATCCGCGACTGCACGTCGTCGGACCGCTCCTCCATCGACGAGGACTTCGACTGTTCGGCGCCGCGCTCGGCGGCGGAACGGGTCTGCTTGTTGCCACGATCCCGGTTCTTGTTCTTGGCCATGATCATGCCTCCTGCGGGGTTGAGAGGGCTCAGCCGCGTTCAGACTCACATAGGCCGCGAAACATCGCATTTTGGATCATTGCCCTGCGTAGTGAAGCCCTGTCGGGAGGGTGAGCGGCAATACGCCACGCCGATGATCGAGTTCCGGACGTCAAGCCTCCCGCCGTCGGGCAGACTCGAAGGAAACCCGCAGTAACTCCCCATCTCACGATCTCCCGAGGTTCCCGAAAGAGGGTGGAACACGTGGACCGCTGCGTCGTCCTGGTGGACGCCGGCTATTTGCTCGGCGCCGCCGCGAGTCTCCTCGCCGGAGAACCCGCCCGGTCCCGCATCACCGTCGACCACGCCGCCCTCATCCTGGGTCTGCGCGAGCGGGCCGAGGCCGATACGGAACAGCCCCTGCTCCGCATCTACTGGTTCGACGGTGCCCCCGACCGGGTCCCGCAGCCCGAGCACCGGCGGCTGCGCGTGATGCCGCGCGTCACCGTACGACTGGGGGCTCTCACCCGCAGCGACGGTCGCTGGGCGCAGAAGGGCGTCGACGCGGCGATGCACGCGGAGTTGACCGAACTGGCCAGGAACCGCGCCTGCTCGGACGTGGTGCTGGTGACCGGCGACGGCGATCTGCTGCCCGGCCTGATGTCCGCCAAGGAGCACGGCGTCGCCGTCCACCTCTGGGCGGTGCAGGCCGCCGACGGCGACTACAACCAGTCCGAGGACCTGGTCGCGGAGGCCGACGAGCGGCGGGTGCTCGACCGGGCCTGGATCACCAAGGCGGTACGCGCCAAGGACCTGGGCGGCATCTGCCCGCCCCCGCCCGCCCCCCGGCCCGAGATCGCGGCGATCCTCTCCGCGCCGCTGCCCGAGTCCGCGCTCGCCGCGTCGGCGGAGCGGGCCGCCGAGGCCCAGGCCGCCGCCGGGCGGGGCGGCGCGACGACCCCGCCCGCCGAACACGGCTCCGACAGCCACCCCGGCGTCGCGGGCGCGAAGGGCGTCCCCACCCCCAAGGACCTGGCGAGCCTGCGCGGCCCCGCCCTCGCCCACCCGCCGGCCCCGCACCCGCCGGCCCCGCACTCACCGGGTACGCCCCCCACGGGCGCGACACTCCGCTGGTCCTCCGACAAGGGCTGGGTCGAACGCCCCGGCGCCGGCACGGCCGGCGAACCGCCCGAGACGGCCTCCCTGCCCACGCTGGCGCAGCTCACCAGCGCCGAGCAGCGCTGGGCCGACCGCGAGGAGGACATCACCACGGTCGGCGGCGACCCCTTCGAGGTCGGGCAGGTCTTCGCCCGCCGCTGGATGGAACGACTGCCGGAGTCGAGCCATGTCCAGAAGCTCTCCGTGATGTACCCGCGCGTCCCGCACCGCATCGACGGCGAGCTGCTGCGCTACGCGGCGCGCTTCGGCCTGCTGGCCCACAAGGACGACCAGATCGACGAACACGACCGCTACGCGATCCGGGCCGGCTTCTGGCGCGAGATCGACGTAAGAGCCGCGGCGGAACACGCCTCGGTGGGCCCGGCCGCCGAATAACGCCCGGGCCGGAGCCGGGCGACCGGAACCCGTCGCCGTCCCCCGGCGGGGGCGTAAAGCGCCCGGAGGGGAACCGAGCCCCCGAAAAAGGCAAGACGCAGTCGACCCCGTAGGCTCGGGCATCGTGAGTACGGTGTGCGTGGTGCGCGATGTGGTCAAGACGTACCCTGCCGCGCGCGGCAGACGCGGGGCCCCCGGGACCCCGGCGGTGCGCGCCACCGACGGGATTTCCCTGGAGGTGCGGCGCGGCGAGATCTTCGGCCTGCTCGGACCCAACGGGGCGGGCAAGTCCACGCTCGTGCGTCAGCTGACGGGCCTGATGCGGCCGGACTCCGGCAGCGTCGAGGTGCTGGGGCACGATCTGGTGCGCCATCCGGAGCGGGCCTCGCGGCTCATCGGCTATCTCGGGCAGGAGTCGACGGCGCTCGATGAGCTGACTGTCGCGCTGGCCGCCGAGACCACCGGCCGGTTGCGCGGGCTCGGGCTGCGGGAGGCGCGGGCGGAGCGGGACGCGGTGCTCGTGGAGCTGGGGCTCACCGAGATCGCGGGACGGCCGCTGAAGAAGCTGTCGGGCGGGCAGCGCAGGCTGGCCTGTTTCGCGGCGACCCTGGTGGGGGAGCGGCCCGTTCTCGTCCTCGATGAGCCCACCACCGGCATGGACCCCGTCGCGCGGCGCGCGGTGTGGGCCGCTGTGGACCGGCGGCGCGCCGAGCGCGGCGCGACGGTGCTGCTCGTGACCCACAATGTCATCGAGGCCGAGACGGTTCTCGACCGGGTGGCCGTGCTGGAGCGTGGCAAGGTCATCGCCTGTGACACCCCGGCCGGGCTGAAGGAGCAGGTCGCCGGTGAGGTGCGGGTCGAGCTGGTGTGGCGTGAGCGCGCCCCGCTCGACGTGCCCGAGGTCGCGGCTCTGCGCGGGTCCGCCCAGGAGTCGGGGCGCCGCTGGGTGCTGCGGCTCGCGCCGGACGAGGCGCGCGCGGCGGTCGCCGCCGTGACCGGCGGCGCGGCTTTCGCGGCGCTGGACGACTTCACGTTGGCCACACCGAGCCTGGAGGACGTATATCTGGCACTGGGCGGAGAGACGAGGGGACTGGTGAAGGCGTGAGCGGCGGTACGGGCACGGACCCCGGCCACGTCCCCCTCGCGCGGCCGGTGTCCCGGGATCCCATGACGAAGAGGAGCAGCACCAGGTGAGCATCGTGCCCGCGGAGGCCTTGTCCGCGAGCGGCCGTGTCCGGACGTCGGCGGAGCCTCCCGCCGACGCGTACGGTGCCGCGCCGGCGCCTCTCGCGCCCCGGGCGCGGCTGCTGCCCTCACTCGCCGCGGTGTACCGCGCCCAGCTGTCGCGGGCCCGGGTGGCCCGGATCCCGTTGCTCTTCGTGGCGACGTTCCAGTCCGTCGGGATCATGGTCCTGATGCGGGGTGTCGTGGACGGCGGGAACGAGGCGCGGGCGGTCGTCGCCGGGTCGAGTGTGCTGGTCGTCGCGTTCGTGGCGCTGAATCTGCTCGCCCAGTACTTCGGCCAGATGCGGGCCAGTGGTGGTCTCGACCATTACGCGACCCTGCCGGTGCCACCGGCTGCCGTGGTGCTCGGCGTGGCCGGCGCGTACGCCTCCTTCACGGTGCCGGGCGCGGTGGTCACGGCCGTCACGGGCAGCGTCCTGTTCCAGTTGCCGCTCACCCATCTCTGGGTGCTGGTGGCGGTCATTCCGCTGGCCGGCGCGGCCCTCGCGGGGCTCGGCGCGGCGCTCGGTCTGCTCGCGCCGCGCCAGGAACTGGCGACCCTGCTGGGGCAGCTGGGCATGTCGGCGGCGCTGTTGCTGGGTGTGCTGCCCGCCGACCGGCTGCCGGGGCCGATCGCGTACGCGCGTGATCTGCTGCCGTCCACGTACGGTGTGGAGGCGCTGGCCCGGACCTTCGACGCGCATCCGGACTGGCCGGCCGTCGCTCTCGATCTCGCGGTGTGCGCGGCGGTCGGTGTCTTCTCGCTGGCGGTCGCGACGTGGGCGTACCGGCGGGCAGCGGTCCGGTGAGGCGACCCCTGGCCCGGCCTGGCACGATGGCACAGTGACCGCACCTCTGACGCCGCAGGGCGATTCCCGGCAGACGCCGCACGACGATCCCTGGCACAAGCATTCGGCCGACGCAGCGCCCCCTTCCGGCGTGGCGGGCGGGGACGACGAGGGAGGGACCGCTGTGAGGAGCGAGGTGCGGCAGGCCGCCGTGGTGGCCGTCGCGGTCGCGGTGACGGGGGTGCTGCTCGGGCTGCTGTGGGTGTGGCTGGCGCCGCGTGTCCCGCTGATCTCGGACGGTACGGCGGTCTTCCTCAAGGACACGGAGGGCGAGGAGGCGATCGGCGCGGACGGTACGTTCGCGCTGCTGGCACTCGCCTTCGGCGCGGTCAGCGCGGCCGTGGTCTTCCTGTTCCGCAGGCGTGGTGGCATCCCGCTGGTGGTGGGGCTGGCGCTGGGCGGTCTGCTGGGCGCGGTGCTGGCGTGGCAGTTCGGCGGCTGGTTCGGGCCCGACGCGGATGTGGTGCGGGCGGCCAAGGACGCCGGCAAGGGCGTCACCTTCGATGCCCCGCTCGAACTGAACGCGAAGGGCGCGCTGCTGGCGTGGCCCATCGCGGCGATGGTGGTGCACCTGGCGCTGACGGCCCTCTTCGGGCCGCGCGACCCGGAGCCGGAATGGGAGTGGGGGGCGATCCACGGCGGCCCGCAGGGCACGCCGGGCACCGGCCTCCAGGGCGACGACCAGCGGTAGCCCGGCACGTCGTCGGCCCGGATCGCCGCAGCACGGCCCGGGCCGCCACACCACATCACGTCCCGAGGCGGCAACGGACCCGGCACAGCGCTGCACGCCACGGCGCGGCGCTGCACGTCACGGCGCTGCCCGGCACGTCACGGCGTTGCCCGGCACGTCACGGCGTGGCATGTCACGGCCCGGCACGTCACGGTGTGCCGCGGGTCGGCGCCGCCGCCCCGCGTACGGCCCCCGGCCGGGTCAGGCGCGGCCGATGGGGGCCAGGACCGCCGCCGTGAGGGCCGCCAGGTCCGCCGGCGACACCTCGACCTCCAGGCCGCGGCGGCCCGCCGAGACGCAGATCGTGTCGTGGGCCCGCGCCGACGCGTCCAGGACCGTACGCAGCCGCTTGCGCTGGCCCAGCGGGGAGATGCCGCCGCGCACGTACCCCGTCGTACGCTCCGCCGCCGCCGGGTCCGCCATCGCGGCCCGCTTGCCGCCGACCGCCGCCGCGAGGGCCTTGAGGTCGAGCGAGCCGGCGACCGGGACGACGGCCACGGTCAGTTCGCCGTCGACATCGGCGACCAGGGTCTTGAAGACCCGGTCCGGGGAGACACCCAGTGCCTGTGCCGCCTCCTCGCCGTAGGAGGGTGACGCCGGGTCGTGCTCGTACGCGTGCAGGGTGTACGCCGTACCGGAGGCGGTCAGCGCGACCGTCGCCGGTGTGCCTCCTGCCTGCTGCTTCTTGGACTTCTTCGCCAAGGCGCCTGTCCCCCGAGTCGGTTGGGTTCGTGAAGTCGGTGTGGCTCGCGCGCGGGTGCGGTACGCGACGTGGGTGCGGATCGCGCGCGTGGGGTGCGGGCCGCGTGCGTGGGCTGCGCCGAGCTCGGTGGGCGTCAGTTGGGGCTGATCGGGACCTGGGTGTGCTCGGTCATCGGCAGCGAGGGAAGATGCCGGATCACCGCCGTCTCGGCCCGCAGCAGTTTCAGCTCCTCGCGCAGCCGGCTCGCGATGTCCGGGGTCTCCAGCAGCCGCTGCCTCGTCGGGGTGTCGAGCATGGCGGCGGCGGCGACCAGGTACGACACCACCGAGGGCTCGGTGGGCAGCTCGTCGCTCGCGGTGAGGGTCCGCTCGCGCGCCCCGGCCAGCCGCTTCTGGTAATTCATGAACGCGCGCAGGACGCCCTCGGCGAGCGGGCCCGCCTCCTCGCCCGCCTCCTCCGGGAGCTCTTCCAGCTCGGCCGTCAGATACGGGCCGCTCGCGTCGACCGAGAGCAGTCCGACCCGGCTGGTGCCGGTGGCCAGTACCTCGAAGCTGCCGTCGGGCCGCTCGCGGATGTTCGCCGCGTCCGCGATACAGCCCACCGAATGGAAGGCGGTGAGAGGTTCGGGGCCGAAACCGCCGGTGGGCCCGCGCTCGGGCAGGCCGGCCGGGTCCGGCATCCCGGCCGCCGTCGGCACGACTTCGTGCCCGTCGCGGATGGCGACCACGGCGAAGCGGCGCGGCTCGGACTCGTCCGTCTTGAGCAGCTCGCGCATCATCGCGCGATAGCGCTCCTCGAAGACGTTGAGCGGCAGGACAAGGCCCGGGAAAAGCACCGTGTTCAGCGGGAAGAGAGGGAGGCGCGCGGTGGTCACAACGCTCAAGCGTAATGGCCGCGGGGCCTTCTCCGGTCTGCCCGGCCCCGCAAAGGCATGGCTGAGGCCACCTGAAGGCGTACGGCGTCCCGCGTTTCGAGGAACTGACCCAGCGGATCATCGGTGAAACAGGTCCAGGGGAAGGACGTCGCGTACGGGCCGATCAGCCGGAACTGCTCCAGCGCCGCCGTCCAGCGTCCCCGCGCGACCAGGACGTACACCAGCAGATTGCGTACCTCGGCCGGCCAGGGATCGCCGGGACGGTATTCGGCGGAGACCTCGACGGCGAGGTCGGCCGCCGAATCGATCCTGTCCAGCTGTACGGGGGTGGGCTCGCCGCTCAGCAGCCGGTTGAAGGCGGCGCGCAGGGGGAGCGCCCGCACCAGCGAGCCCGGCAGCGCGTCGAACGCCGCCTGCTCGGCGAAGTCGAAGCACTCGCCGTGCGAGCCGTACCACTCGGCCGAGAGGTACTGGAGGGCGGACACGTGGCAGCCGTAGTGGTGCGAGGAGCGGCGTACGGCCCGTTCCCACAGCGACTCGAAGGTGGTGTGGGCGGCGTGCGTGCCGCGCGCGTGGTCGAGCGCGATACGCCAGGGCACCGGGTCGCGCGGGTCGCCGTCGGCGGCCGCGTCGATCAGCGGGCCCGTCTCCCGCAGCCGTTCGGCGCGGGCCGGGGCCTCCCAGGCCCTGCGGACGGCCAGTTCGGCCTTGACGAGCAGCGCGTCCGGGTCGCGGGGCGCGGCGCGCAGCCAGTCGGTGAGCCACTCGTCCCGGCCGTGGGCGAAGGCGGCGAGCCGCGTCACATAGCGGTCGCGGTTCTCCCATTCGGCTGATTCCCGCGTGGTGGCGAGCAGCTTCGCGGCGCGGTCGTAGTCGCCGAGAGCGGCCGAAACCAGTGCGGGGGCGAGCCGCTCGTCGGGGGCGTCGAGCAGCACCGCGTCGTCGGGCGGCAGCCCGCCGGCGAGATGCGGGGTGTGCCGGACCATACGCGCGGTGCCGATCAGGGCACGAAGCAATGACATGGTGCGGACCATTGAAAACCGCAGGTCGTGGCGGCGCCAGAGGGCGGCTGTGAAACTTTGGTAGCGGGCGGATGGTTGTCCCGTCCAAAGTCAAGGCAAGGCAAAGAAAGCGCTCGGGGGGCGACGGGCCGGCCCTCCCGGCGGGTCAGTCCCGTCTCAGGAGGCGGGAGGTGCCCGTCGCGACGGTGGTGGCGAGAATCCACCCGAGCACGATCAGTGCGGCGGCCGCCCACTGCCCGACGCCTTCCGGCCGCCAGTAGCCGTCCTGGCCGAGATTGACCACCGGCACCAGCAGATCCAGGGCGTAGAGCGCGGGATTCCACTGCGGATGCTGCGCGGACTGCATCGGCGGCGGCGCGTAGCGGGAGAAGCCGATCGTGCCCGCGCCCCACAGCACCGCCATCCACAGGGCCGCCCGGCCCGGGCGGTAGCCGTACGCCACCGTCCAGTCCTGGAGGTAGCCCCAGAGCTTCGCCGCGAGCGGCAGCGTCTCGCGCCGGCGCCGCTGCTTGGCGAGCAGCACCTCGCGCGCGTCGGCGTCCTCGCCGCCGGCCCGCAGCACCTGCGCCAGCCGCTCGTACGGCTCGGGGGCGTACTCCGGCGTCGCGGCGGCCACCCACTCCAGGCGCCGGTCGAGGGGGAAGTGGCCGAACGGGACGAGGTTCTCGTACACCAGACCGCCCATGGCCAGGCCGCCGGGACCGGGCCAGCTGGTCGACATGTCGACCAGTGTGACGATCTTCGCGCCGCTCAGCACGACCCGGCCCTCCTCGGCCCGCTCGCACTTGAAGCGCAGCTCCGGCGTGACGATCCTGCGCAGCGACAGCTCCTCCGTGGGCGCCAGGAAGAAACGCGCCCCGTCCAGGTCCACCGCGTCGCCGAACCGTCCGTCGTCCAGCCGCACCCCGCCCCGGCACTCGAAGGGCCGCAGCCGGGTGCCGCGCGCCGGGGTGCCGTCGTAGGCGACGCCGTACGGGGGAGTCGAACCGTCCTCCTCCACCTCCCCGCTCGTCCACGCGCCCGTCATGTGGAGGGTCCGCTCGACGGTCAGACGGGGCGCGTTGAGCGCCCGCCGGTCGCGCGCGGACCGCAGCCGGCTGCCGCGCAGGCTCAGCGACACCCCGACCTTCGCGCCCCGCAGACTGACCTCGCCGTACGTCTCGATCTGTTCGGCCTGGAGGTCCTGCGCGACACACATCCCGTCGGCGGCGATCGCCACGCCGATCCGGTCGGGGCGCACCTCGATCTGGCTGATCAGCAGATCCGTACCGATCTGGGCGTCCGTCAGCCGGATGCCCTGCGCGACCCGGCAGCGCGGCAGGTGCAGGTCGCCCTCGGTGTGCAGCCGCGCGGCCTCCAGCCGGGGGATCGCGCAGGCGGCCATGCGCAGCGTGGTCCAGTGCGACTCGGGCAGCACCACCTCGTTCTCGAAGCGGCAGTGGTTCAGCTCCACGTACGGCGCGATGGTGCCGCCCGCGAGATTCAGCGTCCCGGTGATCTGCACCCCCCGGAGCTTGAGCGCCGCGACCCGGCCCGGCAGCGCGGGCGGCCCGCTGAGCAGCAGCAGAGCCATGACCCGGGCGCGGACGCTGCGGTCCGTGCCCCAGGGGATGTCCGAGAAGGGATCGTCCAGCAGGGGGTCCGAGGTGCTCAGGTCGTACGTACTGCCGTTGCGGAACGCCTGCCACATGCCGAGTTCCGCCGCGCTGAGCCAGTCGGGAGATTCGTCGTTCTGCGGCTCGGTCACTGCCGCCTCCGCTTCCCCGTGATTGCGCACAGATGGTTACAGATGGCCTGTAATAAGCCTTGTTCCCCCTGAGTGATGTGTTGAACGCTCGTGGTGACGGGTGACGTGCGTGGCGTGTATCAGCCAGTGATACGCGCGTCCGGCGGCCTGATCCGGTCTGCGAGAATTGGCCCCGTGATCTCACGAATCGATCTGCGCGGCGACACCCTCCCCGAGGGTGGCGCCCTGCGTGACCTGCTGCCCCGTGCCGAGTTCGACGTGGAAGCCGCCCTGGAGAAGGTGCGGCCGATCTGTGAGGACGTGCGTCATCGGGGCACGGCGGCGCTGATCGAGTACGCGGAGACCTTCGACGGCGTGAGACTGGAGCGGATCCGGGTGCCCGTAGCGGCTCTGACCGACGCTCTGGAAGGGCTCGATCCAGCCGTTCGCGCCGCCCTGGAGGAGTCGATCCGGCGGGCCAGGCTCGTCCACCGCGCGCAGCGCCGCTCCCCGCACACCACCCAGGTCGTACCCGGCGGCACGGTCACCGAGAAGTGGGTGCCGGTCGGGCGCGTCGGCCTCTACGCGCCGGGCGGCCGCTCCGTCTACCCCTCGTCCGTGATCATGAATGTGGTGCCCGCGCAGGAGGCGGGGGTCGAGTCCATCGCACTTGCCTCCCCCGCGCAGAAGGAGTTCGGCGGGCTGCCGCACCCGACGATCCTCGCCGCGTGCGCGCTGCTGGGCATCGACGAGGTGTACGCGGCGGGCGGCGCCACGGCCGTCGCGATGTTCGCGTACGGCACCGACGAATGCCCCCCGGTGAACATGGTCACCGGCCCCGGCAACATCTGGGTCGCCGCCGCCAAGCGCTACTTCACCGGCCGCATCGGCATCGACGCCGAGGCCGGACCCACCGAGATCGCGGTCCTCGCCGACTCCACCGCCGACCCGGTGCACGTCGCCGCCGACCTCATCAGCCAGGCCGAGCACGACCCGCTCGCCGCGGCCGTCCTCGTCACCGACTCGGCCGAGCTGGCCGACGCGGTCGAGAAGGAACTCGCCCCGCAGGTCGCCGCGACCAAGCACGTCGAGGACCGCGTCGTCCCCGCGCTGACCGGCCGGCAGTCCGCGATCGTGCTGGTCGACTCCCTCGACGACGGCCTGCGGGTCGTCGACGCCTACGGCGCCGAACACCTGGAGATCCAGACCGCCGACGCGGCCGGGGTGGCCGGGCGGGTCCGCAACGCCGGCGCGATCTTCGTCGGCCCGTACGCCCCGGTCTCGCTCGGCGACTACTGCGCGGGCTCCAACCACGTGCTGCCCACCGGCGGTTGCGCCTGTCACTCGTCCGGGCTCTCCGTCCAGTCCTTCCTGCGTGGCATCCACATCGTCGACTACAGCAGGGACGCCCTCGCCGAGGTCACCCACCACGTCGTGACGCTGGCGGAGGCGGAGGACCTGCCCGCGCACGGCGCGGCGCTCAAGGCGCGCTTCGACTGGCAGGTGCCCGGCGCATGACCGGTCCCGAGTCAGTCGGCCCAGGAGCATCCGCCACCGGTTCGTCCGGCATCGACGACCTGCCGGTCCGGGACGAGCTGCGCGGCAGGACCCCGTACGGCGCGCCCCAGCTGGACGTCCCCGTACAGCTGAACACCAACGAGAACCCGTACCCGCTGCCCGAGCCGCTCGTCGAGCGGATCGCCGAGCGGGTCGCCGAGGCCGCACGCGGGCTCAACCGCTACCCCGACCGGGACGCGGTCGAGCTCCGCACCGAGCTGGCCGCCTATCTCACCCGCACCGGGAAACACCCGCTGACCACGGCCAACGTATGGGCCGCCAACGGCTCCAACGAGGTCATCCAGCAGCTGCTCCAGACCTTCGGCGGGCCCGGCCGCACCGCGATCGGCTTCGAGCCCTCGTACTCGATGCACAGCCTCATCGCGCGCGGCACCGGCACCGGCTGGCTCTCCGGGCCGCGCCACGACGACTTCACCATCGACGTGGCGGCGGCCCGTACGGCCATCGCCGAGCACCGGCCCGATGTCGTCTTCATCACCTCGCCCAACAACCCGACGGGCACGGCCGTCGACGCCGGCACGGTGCTCGCCCTCCACGACGCCGCCCAGGCGGCGAAACCGTCCCTCGTCGTCATCGACGAGGCGTACGTCGAATTCAGCCACCGCGCGTCCCTCCTGCCCCTCATCGAGGGGCGGCCACGGCTCGTCGTGTCCCGCACGATGTCCAAGGCGTTCGGCGCGGCCGGACTGCGCCTCGGCTACCTCGCCGCGCACCCCGCCGTGGTCGACGCCGTCCAGCTGGTGCGCCTGCCGTACCACCTCTCCGCCGTCACCCAGGCCACCGCGCTCGCCGCGCTGGAGCACACGGATACGCTGCTGGGGTACGTCGAACAGCTCAAGACCGAGCGGGACCGCCTGGTCGGCGAGTTGCGCGCCCTCGGATTCGAGGTCACCGACTCGGACGCGAACTTCGTACAGTTCGGCCGCTTCGAGGACGCCCACGCGGCCTGGCGGCACATCCTCGACCGGGGTGTCCTCATCCGTGACAACGGCGTACCGGGCAGGCTGCGGGTCACCGCGGGCACCCCGTCCGAGAACGACGCGTTCCTCGACGCGGTACGTGATCTGAAGAAGGAGCAGAGCGCATGACCCGTATCGGCCGGGTGGAACGCAGTACCAAGGAAACCTCCGTCATCGTCGAGATCGACCTCGACGGCAGCGGCAAGGTCGACGTATCGACAGGCGTCGGTTTCTTCGACCACATGCTCGACCAGCTCGGCCGGCACGGCCTGTTCGACCTCACGGTCAAGACCGAGGGCGACCTGCACATCGACTCGCACCACACCATCGAGGACACCGCGCTCGCCCTCGGCGCCGCCTTCAAGCAGGCGCTGGGCGACAAGGTCGGCCTCTACCGCTTCGGCAACTGCACGGTCCCGCTGGACGAGTCGCTCGCCGAGGTCACCGTCGACCTGTCGGGCCGCCCGTATCTGGTGCACACCGAGCCCGAGAACATGGCGCCGATGATCGGCGAGTACGACACGACGATGACCCGGCACATCCTGGAGTCGTTCGTCGCGCAGGCCCGGATCGCGCTGCACGTCCACGTCCCGTACGGGCGCAACGCGCACCACATCGTCGAGTGCCAGTTCAAGGCCCTCGCCCGCGCGCTGCGCTACGCCTCCGAGCGCGACCCGCGCGCGGTGGGCATTCTTCCTTCTACCAAGGGCGCCCTGTGACCGGCCTGTCCACCATTCTGATCGTCGTAGGGCTCTTCCTCGCCGGCGGTGTCTACTCCTTCCACAAGCAGAAGCTGCCCCTGGGTGTGATCGTGCTCCTGGGCCTGTGCTCGGTGTTCTGCCTGCTCGCCGGCGTGCTGCGGATCCAGGGGATCTGGGCATGACCAAGAACGTCGTCGTCTTCGACTACGGATTCGGCAATGTCCGCTCGGCCGAACGCGCCCTCGCACGGGCCGGCGCCGACGTCGAGATCACCCGCGACTTCGACCGGGCGATGAACGCCGACGGGCTGCTCGTCCCCGGCGTCGGCGCCTTCTCGGCCTGTATGCGCGGGCTCACCGCCGCCCGGGGCGAGTGGATCATCGGCCGCAGGCTCTCCGGCGGCCGCCCGGTCCTGGGCATCTGCGTCGGCATGCAGGTCCTCTTCGAGCGCGGCATCGAGCACGGCGTGGAGACCGAGGGCCTCGACGAGTGGCCCGGCACGGTCGAGCCGCTCCAGGCCCCGATCGTCCCCCACATGGGGTGGAACACGGTCGAGGCGCCGGCGGACAGCGAGCTGTTCGCGGGGCTCGACGCCGACACCCGCTACTACTTCACGCACTCGTACGCCGTGCACCGGTGGGGCCTGGAGGTCACCAACCCGAAGATCCGCGCCCCCAGGGTCGCCTGGTCCACGCACGGCGAGCCCTTCGTCGCGGCGGTGGAGAACGGTGCACTGTGGGCCACCCAGTTCCACCCCGAGAAGTCCGGCGACGCCGGCGCCCAGCTGCTGACCAACTGGATCGGAACCCTCTGATGCCTCCTGTGCCGAAGCTCGAACTCCTCCCGGCCGTCGATGTCCGCGACGGCCAGGCCGTACGGCTCGTCCACGGCGAGTCCGGTACGGAGACGTCGTACGGCTCGCCGCTCGAAGCCGCGCTCGCCTGGCAGCGCTCCGGCGCCGAGTGGCTGCATCTGGTCGACCTCGACGCGGCCTTCGGCACCGGGGACAACCGCGACCTGATCGCGGAGGTCGCCGGGGCCATGGACGTCAAGGTCGAGCTGTCCGGCGGCATCCGCGACGACGCCTCGCTCGCGGCGGCCCTCGCGACCGGCTGCACCCGGGTCAACCTCGGAACCGCCGCGCTGGAGACCCCCGAATGGGTCGCGAAGATCATCGCCGAGTACGGCGACCGGATCGCCGTCGGCCTCGACGTACGCGGCACGACCCTGCGCGGCCGGGGCTGGACCCGCGACGGCGGCGACCTCTACGAGACGCTCGCGCGCCTCGACTCCGAGGGCTGCGCCCGCTACGTCGTCACGGACATCGCCAAGGACGGCACTCTGCAGGGCCCCAACCTGGAGCTGCTGAAGAACGTCTGCGCCGCGACCGACAAGCCGGTCGTCGCCTCCGGCGGGGTCTCCTCGCTGGACGACCTGCGCGCGCTGGCCACGCTCGTACCCGCCGGAGTCGAGGGCGCGATCGTCGGCAAGGCGCTCTACGCGAAGGCGTTCACCCTGGAAGAGGCGCTCGCGGCGGTGGCCCGATGACCGGCGGTGGCCCGATGAGCGGCGACGGCCCGGTGGGCGGCGACAGCTCGGCGCGCGGCGTGCGGAAGATCTCGTCCGGCGGCCCCTGGGAGGAGTCCTTCGGCTACTCCCGCGCGGTACGGCTCCCGAACGGCCTCGTCCTGGTCTCCGGCTGCACCTCGGTGGTCGGCGGAAGGATCGCGGAGGGCGGCCCGTACGAGCAGGCGAAGACCGCCTTCGGCGTGGCCGTCAAGGCGCTGGAGGAGCTGGGCCTGGGCGCCGAACACGTGGTGCGCACCCGGATGTACATCACCCACGCCCGGGACGCCGACGATGTCGGCCGCGCCCACAAGGAGCTCTTCGACGCCGTACGGCCGGCCGCGTCGATGATCGTCGTCGCCGGATTCATCGACCCGAGCCTGGTCGTCGAGGTCGAGGTCGAAGCCTTCCAGGGAGAGCCCGCATGACCGTGGCCGTACGTGTCATCCCCTGCCTGGACGTGGACGGCGGCCGGGTCGTCAAGGGCGTCAACTTCCAGAACCTGCGCGACGCGGGCGACCCGGTCGAGATGGCCAAGCTGTACGACGCCGAGGGCGCCGACGAGCTGACGTTCCTCGACATCACCGCCTCGTCCGGCGACCGTGAGACGACGTACGACGTGGTGCGCCGCACCGCCGAGCAGGTCTTCATCCCGCTCACCGTCGGCGGCGGGGTCCGTACCCCGGACGACGTCGACAAGCTGCTGCGGGCCGGCGCGGACAAGGTCGGCGTCAACACGGCGGCCATCGCCAGGCCGGACCTCATCCGCGAGATCGCCGAACGCTTCGGGCGCCAGGTGCTGGTGCTGTCGGTCGACGCGCGGCGGACCGCGTCGGGGTCGTTCGAGGTCACCACCCACGGCGGGCGCCAGGGCACCGGCATCGACGCCGTCGAGTGGGCACACCGGGCGGCGGAACTGGGCGCGGGCGAGATCCTGCTCAACTCGATGGACGCGGACGGGACGAAGGACGGCTACGACACGGAGATGATCGCGGCCGTACGCCGGCACGTCACCGTGCCCGTCATCGCCTCCGGAGGCGCGGGCCGCCTCGCGGACTTCCCCCCGGCCGTCACGGCGGGCGCCGACGCCGTACTGGCGGCCTCCGTCTTCCACTTCGGCGACCTGCGGATCGCCCAGGTCAAGGACGCACTGCGGGAAGCGGGCCACCCGGTGCGCTGAGGCGCTGACGGCGGCGCGTGCGCGCGTGACGGGTATCCCGTGCGGCGCGTACGCGCGTGACGGGTTGCCCCGACCCTCGACGTGCTCCC
This sequence comes from Streptomyces sp. NPDC051569, assembly GCF_044454085.1. Taxonomy (NCBI): domain Bacteria; kingdom Bacillati; phylum Actinomycetota; class Actinomycetes; order Kitasatosporales; family Streptomycetaceae; genus Streptomyces; species Streptomyces sp. NPDC051569. Next base: position 85,335 of record NZ_JBITDJ010000004.1, on the reverse strand, counting down.
GGGGCGCCACGTGCTCCCGACCCTCCACGTGCTCCCGACCCTCCACGTGCTCCCCGGGGCCGTGCGCTCCCCGGAGCCCTGAGAGGATCGGCTTCCTATGAGCTCCCCCGTCATACCCCTGCCCGCCGGCACCGTCCCGGTGCCCGAGCGTCCCGCTCACCAGGACGGGAACGTCCTGCGCTGGCTCGGCGCCTATACGGCGTCGGCGGTCGGGGACAGCGTCTACTACATGGCGCTGTCCTGGGCGGCGGTCCGCACCGGGAGCCCCGCGCAGGCCGGGCTCGTGCTCGCCGCCGGGGCCGTGCCGCGCGCCGTGCTGATGCTCGGCGGGGGCGTGCTCGCCGACCGGTTCGGGCCGCGCCGGGTCGTCATCGGCAGCGACGCGGCGCGCTGTGTCCTCATCCTGGGTGTGGCGGCGGCGCTGCTGTTCACCACCCCCACCCTCTGGCTGCTGATCACCGTCGCGCTGGTCTTCGGCGCCGTCGACGCCCTCTTCCTGCCCGCCGTCGGCGCCCTGCCGCCCCGGATCACCACGCCCGGGCAGCTGGCCCGGGTCCAGGGGATGCGCGGGCTCGCCGCGCGCGTCGCGAATGTGACCGGGGCGCCGCTCGGCGGGCTCGCCGTGGCACTCGGCGGTCCGGTGACCGCGTTCGGTGTGGCCGGGGCGCTGTTCGCGGTGTCGCTGCCGCTGCTCCTCGCCGTACGGATGGCCCCGGGCCGCGCCAAGGACCCGGCGGCCGGCGCGGCGGGCACCGCCTGGGGTGAACTCCGCGACGGGCTGAGCCACATCCGCCGCCACCGCGTCCTCGCCCCGCTGATGCTCGTCATCGCCGTCGGTGAACTGGGCTTCGTCGGCCCGCTCAACATCGGGCTCACCCTGCTCGTCCAGGAACGCGGCTGGGGCGCCGGCGGCATGGGCTGGATCGTCGCGGCCTTCGGGGCCGGGGCCGGGGCGAGCTCCCTGCTGCTGACCGTACGGGGACGGGTGGCGCGCGCCGGACTCGTCCAGTCCTCCGCCCTGTGCGCGGGATCCGTCGCCCTCGCTTCCCTCGCGTTCGCACCCTCGGTCGCCCTGGCGACCGTCGCCGGGGTCGCCATCGGCCTGCTGGCCGGACTGAGCGGCGCGCTCACCGGAGCCCTCCTCCAGACGGCCGCCGACCCGGAATACCTGGGCCGGGTCACCTCCGTCGCGACCCTCTTCACCCTCGGCGTCGCACCCCTCTGCTATCCGCTCACCGGCACGGCGGTCGGCCTCTGGGGCACCGGCCCGGTCTTCGTCGTCAGCGCGGCGGTGTGCGGTACGGGAGGGCTGATCGGCCTGGCCTCCACGGCCCTGCGCACCGCCGAACTGCCCGCCTGATCAGCCCCGGTCCGGCTCCGGGAGGTCACATGCCCAGCTTCGCCCCGCGCAGCCGCGCCACCGCGTCCTTCTCGCCCTCCAGCTGTACGTCCGTCGCGTCCTGCCGGCCGAACACGAAGAGCACCAGCTCACCCGGCTCCCCGGTGACCGTCACCACCGGGGTGCCCCGGTGGGCCACCACCGTCCGGCCGTCCGGGCGGCGCAGCACCAGGCCCACCGGGGATTTGCGGCCCAGCAGCCGGCCGCCCTTCTCCACCCGCGACCACAGCGTGTCCGCGAAGACCCGGTCCAGCTCGCGCGGTGTCCAGGCGAGCTGCGCCCGGCGGACATCCTCGGCGTGGACGTAGAACTCGACGGTGTTCGCGAGCTCGTCGAGCTGCTTGATCCCGTACGGGGACATCTTCGGCGGTCCCGTACGGATCAGCTGGACGAGCTCCTCGTACGGCTTGGACACGTACTCGCTCTGCACCCGTTCCAGACGGTTCCTCAGCGCCGGCACCATCATCCCGCCCGCCGCGTCGGGGCGGCGCTCACGCAGCACCACATGGGCGGCGAGATCACGGGTCAGCCAGCCTTCGCAGAGCGTCGGCGCATCGGGGCCCGCCGCCTCCAACAGGTCGGCGAGCAGAAGTCGTTCACGCTTGGCATGGGTCGACATGTCCGCCAGCGTACGGCGGTGGGCCCCCGTCCGCCCAGTGGACGGCGGGACCGGACTTCCGCACGGGCGCGGCACAATGGCCGTATGACCAGCACGACCGCCCACCCCGGCGCGACCGGCGGCCTCGATCCCACCATCGCCGACCGGCTCAAGCGCGGCGCCGACGGACTGATCCCGGCCATCGCCCAGCAGTACGACACCGGTGAGGTGCTGATGCTCGGCTGGATGGACGACGAGGCCCTGCACCGCACCCTCACCACCGGCCGCTGCACCTACTGGTCCCGCAGCCGTCAGGAGTACTGGGTCAAGGGCGACACCTCCGGCCATGTCCAGCACGTCAGGTCCGTCGCCCTGGACTGCGACGCCGACACCCTGCTGGTCCAGGTCGACCAGGTCGGCGCCGCCTGCCACACCGGCACCCGCACCTGCTTCGACACCGACGTCCTGCCGCTCGGATCATGACCGCCCGGGTGAGCGCCCAGGCGGGGCCCTCCGGGCGAGTAGGGTCGTCGGCCATGGACCTCGACACCTTCCGCAAGCTGGCGGTGGACCGCCGCGTCATCCCCGTCAGCCGGCGCCTCCTCGCGGACGGCGACACCCCCGTCGGCCTGTACCGCAAGCTCGCCGCCGAGCGCCCCGGCACCTTTCTGCTGGAGTCCGCGGAGAACGGCCGCTCCTGGTCCCGCTACTCGTTCATCGGCGTACGGTCCGCCGCCATGCTCACCGAGCGTGAAGGCCGCACCCACTGGCTCGGCACCCCGCCCGTCGGCGTCCCCGTCGACGGGGACCCGCTGGCCGCCCTGCGCGCCACCGTCGAGGCCCTGCACACCCCCCGGGACCTCTCCTCCGGTATGCCGCCCTTCACCGGCGGCATGGTCGGCTACCTCGGGTACGACATCGTCCGCCGCCTGGAGAAGATCGGCGACCACGCCCGCGACGACCTGCGCCTGCCCGAGCTGACCATGCTGCTCACCTCGGACCTCGCCGTCCTCGACCACTGGGACGGCACGGTCCTGCTGATCGCCAACGCGATCAACCACAACGACCTCGACACCGGGGTGGACGAGGCGTACGCGGACGCCGTCGCCCGCCTGGACGCCATGGCCGCCGACCTCGCCGAGCCCGTCCACACCGCGCCCACCGCACTGCCCGCCTCCGAACTCCCCGCGTACACCGCGCTCTGGGGCGGCGCCGACTACCAGGCCGCCGTCGAGGACATCAAGGAGCGGATCCGGGCCGGTGAGGCGTTCCAGGTCGTCCCCTCCCAGCGCTTCGAGACCCCCTGCACGGCGAGCGCGCTGGACGTCTACCGGGTGCTGCGTGCCACCAACCCCAGCCCCTACATGTACCTCTTCCGGTTCCCCGCCGGGGACGGCGGCGCCTTCGACGTCGTCGGCTCCAGCCCCGAGGCCCTCGTCAAGGTCGAGGACGGGCACGCCATGGTGCACCCCATCGCCGGCACCCGGCCGCGCGGCGCCACCCCGCAGGAGGACCAGGCCCTCGCCGACGAACTGCTGGCCGACCCCAAGGAGCGGGCCGAGCACCTGATGCTCGTCGACCTCGGCCGCAACGACCTGGGGCGGGTCTGCGAGCCGGGCAGCGTCGAGGTCGTCGACTTCATGTCCGTCGAGCGGTACTCGCACGTCATGCACATCGTCTCGACCGTCACCGGACGGGTCGCCGAGGGCCGCACCGCCTTCGACGTCCTGACGGCCTGTTTCCCCGCCGGCACCCTCTCCGGGGCGCCCAAGCCGCGCGCCATGCAGATCATCGACGAGCTGGAGCCCACCCGGCGCGGCCTGTACGGCGGCTGCGTCGGCTATCTCGACTTCGCCGGGGACTCCGACACGGCCATCGCCATCCGAACGGCGCTGCTGCGCGACGGCACGGCGTACGTCCAGGCCGGGGCGGGCGTCGTCGCCGACTCCGATCCGGTCTCCGAGGACACCGAATGCCGTAACAAGGCGGCCGCCGTGCTGCGCGCCGTACACACCGCGAACCGGCTCGGCGACGGGGGACCGTCCTCATGACGGGGCGTCCCCGGGGCGCGGGGCGCGGAACCGCCTGAACGTCCGGCGACGCCGTAGGGGATAGTGGGGTGCGTGAGTGCCGTACCCGTACCCCAGCCCCGTCGCGCCACCCCCTCGGCCGCCCGCCCGTCGGGCGCCCCGGCAGCCGACGCCACGAGCAGCCGCCGAAGTCTCGCCGCCGCACTGCTCCTCGGCGCCGTCGGCGCCGCGGTGGTGCTCCTGGCCTCCAGCCAGAACTGGGCCCACGGCACGGCGGCCGTCGGCGGCGGCTCCGTCCCGCTCGACGCCGACGGCCGTGATGTCACCGGCGTCCCCGCCGCGCTCGCCGTCGTCGGCCTCGCCGCACTCGTCGCGGTCTTCGCCGTGCGCAGGGCGGGCCGGCTGCTGGTCTCCGTGCTGCTCGCGCTGAGCGGCGCAGGCGCGGCGGCCGCCGCTTTCCTCGGCGCTTCCGACAGCTCCGCGCTGGACGAGAAGGCCGCGCGGACGACCGGCGACACCGCCGCCACCGTCGACGCGCTGACCCACACCGTATGGCCCTATCTGACCGGCGCCGGCAGTGTGCTGATCCTCCTCGCCGGGCTGCTGGCCCTGCGGTACGGCAGGCAGTGGCCCGCGATGTCCGGCCGTTACGAGCGCCCCGGCACCGCCGCCTCCGGCGGGGGCACGGCGCGGGCCCGTACCGCCCGGCGCGCGCCCGTCGTGAACCCCGACCGGCCCGAGGACCTGTGGAAGGCGCTGGACCGGGGCGAGGACCCCACGCGCGAGGGCTGACGTCCTTTCCCGGCCCACCCGACCTGGGCGAACGGCAGCCAGGCGTACCCGACCCCCGACGCCGTTCAGCCGCCGTATGCGGGACAATGTTCCGTGAGCGTCCGACTCACCCAGCGCAACACCAACGAGGAGCAACTCATGGCGGGCAGCACCCACGGACACACCCTGGCGGCCTGGACCGGTGTCACCATCTCGTTCATCGGCTTCTGCATCGGCGGAGTCTTCATGGTGGCGGCCAACCAGCCCGGTTTCTGGGCGGGTATCGGCGTCGTCTTCCTCGGCGGTGTCGTCGGCCTGGGCATGAAGGCGGCCGGGCTCGGCATGCCCAAGGAGTCCGCCGCGATGAAGGAAGCCAGGGCCGCGGCCGGTCGCCAGCAGCTCAAGGGCCACGACGAGCGCCAGGCTCAGACCGTCTGACCGGGCCGGCGCTCCGACCCCAGACGCAGTCCGGCGAGGCCGGGCTGCGTCTTTCCGTATCAGCGGCGACAATCACCGGGTGGACGCCATGCCAATCCCCGCAGGGCAGGACCCTGTGCCGCTGTCCGGGCCGCTGTCCGGGCCGGGACACGGGCCGCGATACGGTCCGGTACCCGAGCCGGGATACGGGCCCGTGTCTACGCCGCCGCACGGCGGGCCGCCCGGGCCGCCGGTCCCGGCCCGCCGCCGGCTCCTGGCGCCGCTCCTGACCCTCGCCGGTGTCGCCGCCGCGTTCACGTACGTCGGGCTCGTCGACCCGAACCAACCCGGCCACTATCCGGTCTGCCCGCTGTACGCCGTCACCGGCCTCTACTGCCCGGGTTGCGGCGGTCTGCGCGGCGCCCACGCCGTGGCCCACGGAGACCTGGCCACCGCCTTCGGTGACAACGCGCTGGCCGTCGTCGGCTACGCCGTCCTCGCCGTGCTGTGGGTGGCCTGGGTGGTGCGGGCCCGCAAGGGACTGCCCGTACGGACGACACCGCCGACCGGCTGGTGGTGGGCGCTCGGTGGGGCGGCCCTGCTCTTCACGGTGATCAGGAATCTGCCGTTCGGCTCGCCGCTCGCACCATGAGGGCGCGGGCGATGGCATGCTCGGCCGACCGGATGCGGGCCCTTCGGCTTCTTCCGGCTAGCATCGGCAGGGCTGATCCTGCTCCACCCAGAACCGTCCCGGAAGGGGGCCGCTCGCGTGAGTGTGCTCGACGAGATCATCGAAGGTGTTCGCGCGGACCTCGCAGAGCGGCAGGCACGCGTCAGCCTTGATGAACTCAAGGAGCGCGCGGCGAAGGCACCCCTGGCCAGGGACGGTGTCGCCGCCCTGCGCGGGGAGAGCGTCAACGTCATCTGCGAGGTCAAGCGCTCCAGCCCGTCGAAGGGCGCGCTCGCCGCGATCGCCGACCCGGCCGGGCTCGCCGCCGACTACGAGGCGGGCGGCGCGTCCGTCATCTCCGTCCTCACCGAGGAGCGGCGTTTCGGCGGCTCGCTCGCCGACCTGGAGGCCGTACGCGCCCGGGTCGACATCCCGGTCCTGCGCAAGGACTTCATCGTCACCTCGTACCAGCTGTGGGAGGCGCGCGCGTACGGCGCCGACCTCGTCCTGCTGATCGTCGCCGCGCTGGAGCAGACGGCGCTGGTCTCGCTGATCGAGCGCGCCGAGTCCATCGGGCTCACCCCGCTCGTCGAGGTCCATGACGAGGACGAGGTCGAGCGGGCCGTGGACGCCGGCGCGAAGATCATCGGTGTGAACGCGCGCGACCTGCGCACCCTGCAGGTCGACCGCGGCACCTTCGAGCGGGTCGCCCCCGAGATCCCGGCCGGCATCGTCAAGATCGCCGAGTCGGGGGTGCGCGGGCCGCACGACCTGATCGCGTACGCCAACGTCGGCGCGGACGCCGTGCTGGTGGGCGAATCACTGGTCACCGGGCGCGACCCGAAGTCCGCGGTGGCCGATCTCGTCGCGGCCGGCGCGCACCCGGCGCTGCGGCACGGGAGGGACTGACCTCCGCCGTGACCGCCCCCGTCGTCCTCCACGCGCCGGCACCCCGGCCGGGCACGCGCCCGCGCCGCCGGGTGCCGGCGCGGGTGCCGCACGCGCCGCTGGCGCGCGGCTGCCGCCCGCGCGGCTGCCGGGCACCGGCCCGGCGGGTGCACGGCCGGCGGGTCCGGTACGTGATCGGGGACGAGCCGGGACAGGTCAACGGCATGCGATGGCGCGGGTAGCCGCGTCCTGAGCCTGTGCGGCCCCTCGCGGGGTGCCGCGCCGTCCGTGGTGCGCGTGGCGCCGCCTCTCCGGAGCGCGGGCGCCGCCGCCGCTCCGCCTTCGGTGTCACACCCCCTCGGCCAGTTCCGCGACGCCGATCGTCCGGAACCGGCCACCGCGGCCCGTCCCTCGCGTCCTTCGCCGGGTGCGGGGCACCTTCGCTCCGGGCGCATACGGTGAGTCCCGCCCGTTGCCTCCCGAGGAGTTCTCGCGTGTCTTCCGAGTTTTTCATTCCCGATCCCGAGGGTCTCGTGCCCAGCGCCACGGGGTACTTCGGTGCCTTCGGCGGCAAATTCATCCCCGAGGCGCTCGTCGCCGCCGTCGACGAGGTCGCCGTCGAGTACGAGAAGGCCAAGTCCGATCCGGCCTTCGCCGCCGAGCTCAACGACCTGATGGTCAACTACACCGGCCGGCCCAGCGCGCTGACCGAGGTCCCGCGATTCGCCGGGCACGCCGGGGGCGCCCGGATCTTCCTCAAGCGTGAGGACCTCAACCACACCGGCTCACACAAGATCAACAACGTGCTGGGCCAGGCGCTGCTGACCCGGCGCATGGGCAAGACCCGCGTCATCGCCGAGACCGGCGCCGGGCAGCACGGGGTCGCCACCGCGACCGCCTGCGCGCTGTTCGGACTCGAATGCACCATCTACATGGGCGAGATCGACACCCAGCGCCAGGCCCTCAACGTCGCCCGGATGCGGATGCTCGGCGCCGAGGTCATCCCCGTGAAGTCCGGCAGCCGCACCCTCAAGGACGCCATCAACGAGGCGTTCCGCGACTGGGTCGCCAATGTGGACCGTACGCACTACCTGTTCGGTACGGTCGCCGGACCGCACCCCTTCCCGGCGATGGTGCGGGACTTCCACCGGGTCATCGGCGTCGAGGCCAGGCGGCAGATCCTGGAGCGCGCCGGGCGGCTCCCCGACGCCGCCGTGGCGTGCGTGGGGGGCGGGTCCAACGCGATCGGGCTCTTCCACGCGTTCATCCCGGACGCGGCCGTACGGCTGGTGGGCTGCGAACCCGCCGGGCACGGGATCGAGAGCGGCGAGCACGCGGCCACCCTGACCGCCGGCGAGCCCGGCATCCTGCACGGGTCACGCTCGTACGTGCTGCAGAACGAGGAAGGCCAGATCACCGAGCCGTACTCGATCTCGGCCGGACTGGACTACCCGGGCATCGGCCCCGAGCACGCGTATCTCAAGGACAGCGGACGCGGTGAGTACCGGGCCGTCACCGACGACGACGCCATGGGGGCGCTGCTGCTCCTGTCCCGCACCGAGGGGATCATCCCCGCCATCGAGAGCGCGCACGCGCTGGCCGGGGCGCTGGAGCTGGGGCGGGAGCTGGGCGAGGACGGGCTGATCGTCGTCAACCTCTCCGGGCGCGGCGACAAGGACATGGACACGGCCGCCCGCTACTTCGGGCTGTACGACGGCGAGGGCACCAAGTGAGCGGGAACATCCAGCTGCTGAGCGACACCCTCGCGGCGGCCAGGGCCGAGGACAGGGCCGCGCTGATCGCCTATCTGCCGGCCGGGTTCCCGACCGTGGACGGCGGGATCGCCGCCGTGAAGGCGGTCTTCGACGGCGGCGCCGACGTGGTCGAGGTCGGGCTGCCGCACAGCGACCCGGTGCTCGACGGACCGGTCATCCAGACCGCCGACGACATCGCGCTGCGCGGCGGCGTCAAGATCGCCGACGTGATGCGCACGGTCCGCGAGGCGCACGAGGCGACCGGGAAGCCGGTCCTGGTGATGACGTACTGGAATCCGATCGACCGCTACGGCATCGAGCGGTTCACCACCGAGCTGGCCGAGGCGGGCGGCGCCGGGTGCATCCTGCCGGACCTGCCCGTCGAGGAGTCCGCGGTGTGGCGCGAGCACGCCGAGAAGCACGGTCTCGCCACGGTCTTCGTCGTCGCGCCGAGCAGCAGGGACGAGCGGCTGGCGAAGATCACGGCGGTCGGCACCGGCTTCGTCTACGCCGCCTCACTGATGGGCGTCACGGGCACCCGGGTGTCCGTGGGCGTCGAGGCCCAGGAACTGGTGGGGCGTACCCGCGCCACCACCGGCCTGCCGGTCTGTGTCGGGCTCGGCGTGTCCAACGCCGAGCAGGCGGCGGAGGTCGCGGGCTTCGCGGACGGGGTGATCGTCGGTTCGGCCTTCGTGAAGCGGATGCTGGAGGCGCCCGACGAGGCCGCCGGACTGGTGGCGGTGCGCGAGCTGGCGAGCGAGCTGGCGGCGGGCGTTCGCAAGCGCTGACGAGCGATACGGGGCGCTGCCGGGTGATTCTCACCCGTATGGGTGGACCTGGGGCCGGGGAGGTGCGTACGCGCCTCCCCGGTTCGTTGCTGTGGGCGTGAGCGAGAAGAACCGTGACGCAAGGCGGAGCGCGAGAGAGCGGCTCCAGCAGGAACGCGAAATCGAGAAGGCACGCGAGAAGCGCAGGCGCACCCTGATCATGTCCGCGGCGGTGGTCGGCGTGCTCGCCGTGGCCGGGGCGATCGGCGTCGTCGCCGCGAACGCGGGCAAGGACAAGGCCACCGGGGCGGCGGGGCCGGTGCTCGCGCCGTCGGGTCTGAACGGCAAGGACGATCTGGCGATCCCCGTGGGGGCGACGGACGCGCCGTCCACGCTCACGGTGTGGGAGGACTTCCGCTGCCCGGCCTGCGCCCAGTTCGAGAACACCTTCCGGAGCACGGTCCACCAGCTGGAGAAGGCGGGACAGCTCAAGGTCGAGTACCACCTCGCCACGCTCATCGACGGCAACATGGGCGGCAGCGGCTCGCTGCGCGCCGCCAACGCCGCCGCGTGCGCGCAGGACGCCGGGAAGTTCTCCGCCTACCACGACGTGCTGTACGAGAACCAGCCGCTGGAGACGGACGACGCCTACGCCAGGAACAGCCGCTTGCTGGAGCTGGCCGGGAAGGTCCCCGGACTGGAGTCCGCGCCGGGCTTCCGGGAGTGTGTGGACGGCGGGAACCACGACGCGTGGGTGAAGAAGTCGGCCGAGGCGTTCCGCACGGGTAACTTCAGCGGGACCCCGACCGTTCTGCTCAACGGAGAATCGGTCTTTCCGAAAAAGGGTAACGAAAACATCACACCGGCCAACCTGAAGAAGTGGGTCAAGGAGGCCGACAAGGGCAAGAAGCGGGGCACCGCAACGCCTTCCGCGCCCGCCCCGATCCCCGACGGGGCCACTCCTCAGGCCTGAGCTCGTTATCCAGAAGTTGCCGGGCGGGCTGCCGCTCTTTCCGCCCGGCACTGTAGCGTCGGTCCTGCCATGGAACTTGCCTACATTCCCAGCCCGTCGACCGGAGTGCTCCATCTCGGACCGCTTCCGCTGCGCGGCTATGCCTTCTGCATCATCATCGGTGTCTTCGTCGCCGTCTGGTACGGCGGCAAGCGCTGGGTCGCCCGGGGCGGCAAAGCCGGCACCGTCGCCGACATCGCCGTCTGGGCTGTGCCCTTCGGACTGGTCGGCGGCCGCCTCTACCACGTGATCACCGACTACCAGCTGTACTTCAGCGACGGTGAGGACTGGGTCAACGCCTTCAAGATCTGGGAGGGCGGCCTCGGTATCTGGGGCGCGATCGCGCTCGGCGCGGTCGGCGCCTGGATCGGCTGCCGACGGCGCGGCATCCCGCTTCCCGCCTGGGCCGACGCCATGGCCCCGGCCATCGCCATCGCCCAGGCCCTCGGCCGTTGGGGCAACTGGTTCAACCAGGAGCTGTACGGCAAGGAGACCGACCTGCCGTGGGCGGTGAAGATCACCGCGGGCCCGAACCGCGAGGCGGGTCTCTACCACCCGACCTTCCTGTACGAGTCGCTGTGGTGCCTGGGCGTCGCGGCCCTCGTCGTCTGGGCCGACCGCCGCTTCAAGCTGGGACACGGACGGGTCTTCGCCCTGTACGTCGCCGCCTACTGCGTGGGCCGGTTCTGGATCGAGTACCTGCGGGTCGACGAGGCGCACCACGTCCTGGGCCTGCGGCTGAACGACTGGACGGCGATCATCGTCTTCGTCCTGGCGGTCGCCTACATCGTCATCTCGTCGCGGGTACGCCCGGGGCGCGAGGAGATCGTGGAGCCCGGTGCGGAGGCGGTGGAGGCGCCGAAGGACGCCACCCCTTCCGGCTCCGCCGACGCCGCGGATTCCGCCGACCCCGCGGATTCGGCCGACGCGGCCGACGCGCCTGAGCCCGGTGAGGGCGTCGTGGCCGGGGGCGCCGCGAGCGCCGGAGCCGAGGCGGCCGAAAAGGCCTGACAGCCCTGTCGGTGTTCGCCTGGGGCCGTCGGACCAGCTGGTCCGACGGCCCCAGGCGTTTTCCGGCCTATCCCCGGTCGGCCACCGTCAGGGTACGGCGGGCCGCCGCCACGACCGCCGCGTCCACGAAGCGGCCGTCGGACAGCGCCAGCGCCCCCGCGTCCGCCGTCGCCGCGCTGATGACCTCCTCGGCCTCCTCGATCTCCCGGGGAGTGGGCAGGTACGACCGCTCGATGACCGGTACCTGCCGGGGGTGGATCGCCGCGCGGCCCAGGAAACCCAGGGACCGGCCCCGTACGCAGGACGCGGCCAGCCCGTCCAGGTCCCGCACGTCGGGGTAGACCGACTGGGCCGGTGCGGCCAGGCCCGCCGCGCGGGCCGCGACCACGACCCGGCTGCGCGCCCAGTCCAGGCCGCTGTCCTCCCGTACCCCCAGATCGGCGCGGAGGTCCGCCTCGCCCAGCGCGATGCCCCGGACGGCCGGGTGCGCGGCGGCGATGGCGTGGGCGTGTTCCACGGCGATGGCCGATTCGAGCAGCGCGAACAGCGCGATGTCCGCCGCGCGGGCCGCGACCCGGTGCACGTCGGACGGGTGGGTGACCTTCGGCACCCGCAGCCCGGTCAGGGCGGGGAGGCCGACCAGGAACGGCACGTCCTGCTCGTCGGCGATCCGGACATGGACCGGGAGCGGCTGCGGCGAGGCCAGGAATTCGGCGGTGGCGGCGCGGGCGTACTCCTTGCGGTCGGGAGCGACCGCGTCCTCCAGGTCCACGATCACGACATCCGCGCCGGACGACAGCGCCTTCGTCATGAGCTCCGGGCGGTCCCCGGGGACGTACAGCCAGGTGATCGGGACCGTCACAGCGTGCCTCCCGACCGGAGCGCGGCGATCTCAGGTGCCGACAGGCCCAGTTCGGCGAGGACCGTGTCGGTGTCCGCGCCGTGCGGGCGGCCCGCCCAGCGGATGGCGCCGGGGGTCTCGGAGAGCCGGAAGAGGACGTTCTGCATCCGCAGCGGCCCGAGCTCCGGGTCCGGAACCTCCGTGATGGTGTCCAGCGCCTGGTACTGCGGATCGGCCATGACGTCGCGGATGTCGTACACCGGCGCGATCGCCGCCTCGGCCTTCTCGAACGCGGCCATCGCCTCGTCGCGGGTGTGCCGGGCGATCCAGCCGCCGACCGCGTCGTCCAGGACGTCCGCGTGGTCCGCGCGCCCGCCGCCGGTGGCGAACCAGGGCTCGGAGACGAGGTCCGGGCGCCCGACCAGGTGCATGACGCGTTCGGCGATCGACTGGGCGGAGGTGGAGACCGCCAGCCAGGAGCCGTCGGCCGTGCGGTAGGTGTTGCGGGGCGCGTTGTTGCGGGAGCGGTTGCCGGTGCGCGGCTGGACATAGCCGAGCTGGTCGTACCAGAGCGGCGCCGGACCGAGGACCGTGAGGATCGGCTCGATGATCGCCAGGTCGACCACCTGCCCGCGGCCCGTCGCCGCCCGGCCGGTGAGCGCGGTCAGCACCGCGTACGCCGTGGCCAGCGCGGCGATCGAGTCGGCGAGGCCGAAGGGCGGCAGGGTGGGCGGCCCGCCCGGCTCGCCCGTGACGGCGGCGAAGCCGCTCATCGCCTCGGCGAGCGTGCCGAAGCCCGGACGGTGGGAGTACGGGCCGAACTGGCCGAAGCCCGTCACACGGGCCAGCACGAGCCGGGGATTGGCGGCGGAGAGCTCGTCCCAGCCGAGTCCCCATTTCTCCAGGGTGCCGGGGCGGAAGTTCTCGATGATCACATCCGCGTCGGCGGCGAGGCGTAGCAGGAGGTCCTGGCCGGCCGGGGTGGACAGGTCCAGGGTGATGGCGCGCTTGTTGCGGCCGAGCACCTTCCACCACAGGCCCACGCCGTCCTTCGCGGGGCCGTGTCCGCGTGACGGATCGGGGCGGCTGGGGTGCTCGACCTTGATCACCTCGGCGCCGAAGTCGCCGAGCATGGAGGCCGCGAGCGGGCCCGCGAAGAGCGTCGCGAGGTCGAGGACGCGCAGCCCGGCCAGTGGCGGGAGGGCGGGTACCGGGGCCCCGGCCGGGGCGGGTGCCGGGGTGGGCGGATGCGTGGGCGCGGCGGTCATGATGCCTCGATCTCGGTGCGGTACGGCATGGACGTGGACGCCCCGTGACGCTGGACGCACAGCGCGGCGGCCGACGAGGCCCACCCCATCGCCTCCCGCATCGGCCGGCCCTCGCAGAGCGCGACCGCCAGGGTCCCCACGAAGGTGTCGCCGGCGCCGGTGGTGTCCACGGCGCTGACCCGGGGAGCCGGTACGGTCACCGGTTCCGCGCCCCGCGTCGCGTACAGGCTGCCCGCGGCGCCGAGGGTGATCACGACCTGGGGAACCTGCCGGAGCAGCGCCTCCGCCGCCGCGTGCGGGTCGGCGATCCCGGTCAGGACAGCCGCCTCGTGTTCGTTCGGGACCAGCAGATCGATGGTGCCGAGCAGCTCGGACGGCAGGGGCTGGGCGGGGGACGGGGTGAGAATGGTCCGTACGGAATGGCGGTGGGCGGCCTCCGCGCCGGACAGCACCGCGCTCAGCGGGAGTTCGAGCTGGAGGAGCAGGGTGCCGGCGGTGGCGATGAGCGTCTCGTCGCCGGGGCCGAGACAGGTGACGGTGTGGTTCGCACCGGCGATCACCACGATCGAGTTGCCGCCCTCGTCGTCGACGACGACATGGGCGGTGCCGGAGAGGCCCTCCGCCGTACGCAGGAGGTCGGTGTCGACCCCGGAGGCGATCAGGGTGTGCCGCAGCTGCTCCCCGAATTCGTCCGCGCCGACCGCGCCGATCATCGCCACCTCGCCGCCCGCCCGGGCGGCGGCGACGGCCTGATTGGCGCCCTTGCCGCCCGGGACCATACGGAACTCGCGGCCCGTGACGGTCTCGCCGGACTTCGGGGCCCGGGCGACATACGCGACAAGATCCATGTTGGTGCTGCCGAGCACCACGATGCCGGTCATGGGTGGGGTGTCTCCCTGAGGTTCACGGGCCGTGGGGTCACGGTCCGGGTGAGTTCTGCCAGGCTGTCGAAGCCGATGGAGTCGAAACCGCCGACCGAGGTGGCGAGGCGGTTCTTGAGCGGGCCCGTCCAGTGCTCGGGCAGCCGGTCCGGGTGCCCGGCCAGCAGTCCGGCGACCGAACCGGCCGTCGCGCCGTTCGAATCGGTGTCCCAGCCGCCCGACACGGCACGGCAGATGGAGCCGCCGAAGTCGCCGTCGGCGTGGGTGAGCGCGGCGGCGACCAGCGCCGCGTTGGGGAGGACGTGCACCCAGTGGTAATGCCCGAGGGCCGAGTGGAGCACGTCGGCGACGGTCTCGAAATCGGCGTGGGCGCGGGCGGTTCCGATGCCGAGGTGGACGGCCCCGGCGAGCCGGGAGCGCGGCGGTACGACGCTCAGCCCGGCCCGCAGGCACGCGTGCACGTCGTCGTGCGTGGCCGCCGCCGCGATGGTCGCCGCGATGAACATCGCCCCGAACACCCCGTTGGCGGTGTGGGTGAGCGTCGCGTCCCGGTGCGCCTGCCCGGCGGCGGCGCCCGGATCGCCGGGGTTCGTCCAGCCGTGCGTGTCGGCCCGGATGGCCGCGCCGATCCACTCGCGGAACGGGTTGCGGTGGCGGGCGGTGTCCGGCGGCTCGATCCCGGAGAGCAGATTGCGGTACGCGACCCGTTCCGCCGTGAACGTACGCCCGGCGGGCAGTTCGTCGAGCCAGAGCTTCGCCACCTGCGCGGTGGTGAAGTCCCGGCCGTGACGCCGGAGCAGCAGCAGATTGAGCAGGGGGTAGTTCAGGTCGTCGTCCTCGGGCATCCCGTCGATGTTCTCCCGCAGCGAGGTCGGCGCGGAACGGCGATTCCAGGGATACGCGGCGGCGAGTCCGGCGGGCAGTCCCTCGGCGGTGAACCAGGTACGCAACGGCCAGTTGCCGGTGGCGCGCGCCAGGGCCCGGATGCCCTGGAGGGGCAGCTTCTCGACGGGCTTGCCGAGCAGGCAGCCGGCGGCCCGGCCGAGCCAGGCGGCGTGCAGTTGGGGGAGGGTGAAGGCGGGCGCCGGCGCCCGGTGCGACGCCGGGCGCTCCCCGGGCCCTGTGCGCTCCTCGGGCGCCGGGCGCTCCCCGGGCCCTGTGCGCTCCCCGGGCTTCGGAGGCTCTTCGCGGGCGGGGACGGGGACCGGGCCGAGGGCGGGGGCGGCGGCCGGCCAGGAGGGGCAGGCTGCCCTGACCGCCGCCAGCTCCGTCGGTTCCGTCGCCGCCAACGGTGAATCCAGGGAAGCCAGTTCGTCCAGCAGCTCCTCCGCCAGCGCGCGCAGCCGGGGGGAGGCGGGACCCGGTGAGGCACCCGCGCGCTCCGCAGCCGGACGGCCGCCCGCCGTATGCCAGCGGCGGGTGATCTCCGCCGTGTCGCGGTCGTCCTCGGCCGCCTGGCGCAGTTCGTGGCCGATCAGGTCCTCGGGCTGGACCCAGGTGAGACGGAGACCCGTCATCGCGGATCCGTCAGCCGGGCGAACGCGCCCTCGTGCGCGCGGCGCCGTTCGGTGTCGCGCGCGAACACCTCGTACGCGACCTCCGCCAGCGCTCGGGCCGGTGCGTGCAGATCGAGGCGGCTCGCCTCGGCCACCGTCTTGGCCCACTCGGCGGGGATCGCCGACTCGCCGCTCAGCGCCCCGGCGAGCGCGCCGCTCATCGTGGCGATCGAGTCGCAGTCCCGGCCGTAGTTGACCGAACCCAGCACCGTGCGGCGGTAGTCGCCCGCGCCGATCAGCAGCATCCCGAGAGCCACGGGCAGTTCCTCGATGGCGTGCAGCCGGGAGGGGCGGCGGGCGCCGAGGGACGGCGCGCGGTAGTTCGGGCCGACCGTGTCGAAGGGCGCGATCGCGTCCCGCAGCCCGCGCAGCGCGGACTCCGTGTCGCGGTGCCGGGCGGCCACGTCGCACACCGCCTCGATCGCGGCGCGGGTGCCGTCCTTGGCGAGCGCGAGACACGCCTCGACGACCGAGGCCGGGGTGGCGTCCGGCAGACAGGCCGCCGCGACCGCCGCCGCGAACACCCCGGCCGCCTCCCGCCCGTACGACGACTGGTGCGCGCCCGCCACATCGATGGCCTCGGCGTACGCGCCCGCCGGATGCGCCGCGTTGACCAGCCCGACGGGCGCCATGTACATCGCCGCACCGCAGTTGACGATGTTCCCGGTGCCCGCCTCGCGCGGGTCGACATGCCCGTAGTGCAGGCGCGTCACCATCCACTTCTCGGCGAGGAAGATCCGCTGGAGGGGCAGCGCCTCCGCCTCCAGCTCCGGGATCCAGCGCGGCGTGGAGATCAGATCAGGAACCAGATGGCCCGCGACGGCGTACGCGTCGAGGTGGTCGCGGACGACTCCGTACACCCGGATCAGCGCATGGGTCATCAGGGTGTCGTCGGTGACGTGGCCGTCGCCCTTGTGGTAGGGGGCGAGCGGGCGGGCGGTACGCCAGTTCTCGTTCCACGGCCCGACGATGCCGGACACCCGGCCGCCGTGCCGCTCCACGATCTGGTCGGGGGAGTAGCCCTCGACCGGACCGCCGAGCGCGTCGCCGACGGCCGCGCCGATCAGGCAGCCGGTGATCCGGTCATCGAGGGTGGGCGTCGTCGTGGGCCTGGGAGGTGCCGAAAGGAGCGTCATGTCGGGATTGTCCACCCCGGGAGGTCGGTTCCGTGTCTGCCAGCAGCCCGGCGAGTTCGACGAGATCGGTCCCGGCCAGCCGGGGGAGCGCGCAGCCCGCGAGGGTGCGGCAGGCGTCCCGCCAGGCGGCCGGCACGGCGTCGCCGCCGCCGAGCGCGCCGGTCAGCGCTCCGGCGAGGGCGGGAGCGGAGTCGGCGACCCTGGACAGGCAGGCGGCGGCGGGCACCGCCTCGGTGACGCCGCCCCGGGCGGCGATGGTCAGGGCGAGAGCGACCGGGACGGTCTCGGCCGCGGCGATGCCGTAGCTGTAGACGTGGTCGACGATCTGATGCTCCAGCAGGGGGACGAGAGCGAAGGCGCCGGCCGGCTCCTCGGCGAAGCCGCGCGCCAGCTCCACGGCGTGCCGCGCGTTGCGGCCGATCTCCGTGCCCTCCGGGAGCTGGGCGAGGGCGGCGGCCACGGCGGTCCCGGCGTTCGCACCGCCGAGCGCGGCGGCGACGGCCGCGGCCATGGCACGGGCGCCGTACACCCCGTCGCCGTCCTGCGTGTACCGCGCGTCGAACTCGGCGAGCCCGGCCGCCGCCGACGGGTCGCCGGGGTGCGCGACCGCGAGGACGACGGCCCGTACGCAGGCCGCGTCGTCGAAGTAGTGCGGATTGTCGTGACCGGTGGCGGGCGGGCGCAGGCCGGTGGCGAGATTGCCCAGACCCGCGCGCACGGAGATCCGTGCCCGCAGCGGCAGTACGGCGGACTCGACCTCGGGTGCCCGCGCCGCCGCGGCGGCGATCTCACCGGCCAGCCCGTTCCAGGCCAGGTCGATGGCGGCACGGACGCGGCGGTCGGCGGGCAGCGCGCGGAAGAGGTCACCTGCGGCGGCGAGTAGGGCCCGCGCGGTGAACGCGGCCCATTCGGCGTCGTCGGAAGGTCCGAGTCTGAGGGGCTCGGGCGGCTGGTTGAGAGCGATGGGGACGGGCAGGGTGGTCGTCGCGTTCTGCTCGGCGAACGTGTCCAGCTCCCGGGTGAGCCGCCGTGTCCACTCGGGCATCCGGGCCGCCCGGTGCCGGGCGGCCGGCCACCCGGCGGCGTCCCCGGCGGCCAGCCCGAGCAGCAGCCCCTCGATCCGCCGCACCGGCCGCGCGCCCGCCTCACATGACGCGCCGACGGCGGGGGCGGCGGGAGCGTACGGGGTACGGCTACGGGCCCCCGCGCGCGGGGTCTCCAGCCCGGTCCGCGCGGTCGGTGCGCCGTCCCCGCCGGGCGCCGCCGGGACCTCGCCGGCCGGGACCTTGCCCGCCGGGACCTTGCCCGCCGGGAGACCGGGGGCGCCGCCGCCGTCCGGCCCGGGTACGGACGGGGCATGGGGGGCGCCGCCGCTGACGGGCGGACAGGGAGCGGGAGGCGAGGCGGGCCGGCCCGCCGCCGGACCGGCCGGTACTCCGGCGGCCCGCGCGGAGGCGCCGTGGCCGGGGCCGGTCGGGGCCGGGGCCGGGGAGTGCCGTGTCTCGTGGACGGCCGGTCGGCGGGGTGTGGTCATGAGGTGGCCTCTTCGTCGTCCGGGGTCAGGAGGTCCGCGATGTCCAGAACGTGGTAGCCGCGCATCGAGGGCAGGCAGCTGCCCCGGACCGGGCCGATGACCGAGGCCCATTCGGGAGGGATCGCGCCGGCCCCCGACATCGCCCCGGCCAGGGCGCCCGCGACCGCCGCGGTGGTGTCCGCGTCGCGGCCCATGTTGACGGCGGTCAGCACCGACGTACGGAAGTCCCCGCGGGCCGCCGCGAACGCGCCGAACGCCAGCCCCACCGCCTCGGGCGCCAGATCGGTCCAGGGGTAACCGCCGATGACCACGGCGGAGCGGACCGCGCGCTCCCGCGTGAGGGTGTCGCCGTACTCCCGCCGCGCGGCCACGACCCCGCGCCGCAGGGAGCGGGCCGTCCAGGAATCCATGGGGACGACGGAGAGCGCGGCGGCGATCACGGAGGCGGGACCCGCGCCGGTCATCGCGGCGGCGACCCCCGCCGCCACCGCCCGGCCGCCGTAGATGCCCTCGCCGTCATGGCTGACGCAGCCGTCGACGGCGACCAGCCGGGCCGCCTCGGCCGGCCGGCCCGCCGCGAAGACACCGAAGGGCGCCGCGCGCATCGCGAGACCGTCGCTCCAGGCGTGCCGGTGCTGCGCGGTGATGGGGGCGGCGAGGCCGCGTCTGAGGTTCTCCAGGGTGCCGCGCTCACTGAAGCCCGCGCCCCGGAACGGGCCCTCGTCCAGGTCCGCGAGCCAGTGGTGCCAGGCCTTCTCGACATGGGCGACGGTCAGGGCGGAGCCGTGCCGGGCGAGCAGCAGCCCGGAGAAGATGGCGTACTCGGTGTCGTCCGTACCCGCCGGGCTGTCGGAGACGAAGCCTTCGATACGGCCCCAGCGGCGGCGGATCTCGGAGGGGCGCATGTTCTCCGCGGGAGCGCCGAGCGCGTCACCGACGGCGAGGCCGAGCAGCGCCCCGCGCGCCCGGTCGCGGAGCGCCGCGATCTCATCGGCTGCCGGATCGTATGCGATCAACTCCATCGTGTCGCCCTTTCGCGGGCGACGAGCCGCTGTTCCCGCTCGTCGCTGCCCTCTGCTGCCTTCTGTTGCCTCTGCCGCACGCTGGTGCCATCTGTCTTGCCATCTGTCTTGCCCATCTGTGCCACGCGGAGCGGCCGGGGAGTCCGCGAAACCTTCCTGTCACCCGACCGCGCCCGGGCGGCCCCCCGGGCGCGGTCGGCCCCGGCCTGGTAAGTACGGCCTTCCTTGCTGGCGGGAGCGCTTTTTCGTGCGTAGTTTCGAGCGTTGGGAGGGGTGGACACCGGTCCATGGACGGGCCCGGATCCACTTCCACGGAGGAGGAGAACCATGTCCGTCATCGAGACCGAGGCCACGCTGCACGAGGCCCACCGGGACAACCACACGCACCGCGATGTGAACGGCGGCTGGCTGCGTCCCGCGGTGTTCGGCGCGATGGACGGGCTGGTCTCCAACCTCGCGCTGATGACCGGCGTCGCCGGCGGCGCGGTCTCCCAGCACACGATCGTGATCACCGGGCTGGCGGGCCTCGCGGCCGGTGCCTTCTCGATGGCCGCGGGCGAGTACACCTCCGTCGCCTCCCAGCGTGAGCTGGTCCAGGCGGAGCTGGAGGTGGAGCGACGTGAGCTGCGCAAACACCCCGCCGACGAGATGGAGGAGCTGGCCGCGCTCTACGTCTCGCGGGGTGTGGAGCCCGCGCTGGCGCGCGAGGTGGCCCGGCAGCTGTCGAAGGACCCGGAGCAGGCTCTGGAGATCCACGCCCGCGAGGAACTGGGCATCGACCCGGACGATCTGCCGTCCCCGCTGGTCGCCGCCGTCTCGTCGTTCGGCTCCTTCGCCCTGGGCGCGCTGCTGCCCGTCATGCCCTATCTGCTGGGCGCCACCGCACTCTGGCCCGCACTGATACCGGCCCTCCTGGGCCTCTTCGCCTGCGGCGCGCTGGTGGCCCGGGTGACCGCGCGCAGCTGGTGGTACAGCGGGCTGCGGCAGCTGCTGCTCGGAGGGACGGCCGCCGCGCTCACCTACGGGCTCGGCGCGCTGTTCGGCGCGACCTTCTGACCTGGGCGGTTGTCCGCCCTGGGTGGTTCCGGGGTGGCTTCGGGGCGGCTCCGGGGCGTTCCGCGGCCGGGGATGCAAGACTGGGCGGGGCGCCCCGGACGCCCTCTCGCCCGCGACCGTTACCCCGCGGTTTCAAACTCGCAACGAACGGGCATGAGCCGGACGCGTCGCGGGCAATGAAGCCCGCTCCGCCACAGCCGACCGGACGACGATCTGTCCGACAGTGCCCCTCCATCCACCGCTACGAGCGGTGTCCACATGCTGGAACGAGCTATCCACTTCCTGAGAAGCCGCCCATCATGTAACCTGCACGAAATTTCTTGGAGGGCCAGCGTCGTCCCTCGGTACCGCATATGCCACGACGACGACGGGAGAGCCGATGCGTTCCGACGCCTGGTCGCCCATGGATGGTCGCCCCGCCCCCCAGGGCCTGTACGACCCCCGTAACGAGCACGACGCCTGTGGTGTCGGGTTCGTGGCCACCCTGACCGGTGTAGCCAGCCACACGCTGGTGGAGCAGGCGCTGACCGTACTGCGCAATCTCGAACACCGTGGCGCCACCGGCTCCGAGCCCGACTCCGGCGACGGCGCCGGAATGCTGCTCCAGGTGCCGGACGCCTTCCTCCGCGAGGTCACCGGATTCGAGCTGCCCGAGGCCGGCTCGTACGCCGTCGGCATCGCGTTCCTGCCCGCCGAGGACTCCAGCGCCGCCGTCTCACGGATCGAGACGATCGCCGCCGACGAGGGCCTCACCGTCCTCGGCTGGCGCGAGGTCCCCGTCGCCCCCGCGCTGCTCGGCGCCACCGCCCGCTCGACGATGCCGGCCTTCCGCCAGCTCTTCGTCGCGGACCGGACGGGCACGAGCACCGGCATCGCACTGGACCGCAAGGCCTTCCTCCTGCGCAAGCGCGCCGAGCGCGAGGCCGGGATCTACTTCCCCTCGCTCTCCGCCCGCACGATCGTCTACAAGGGCATGCTCACCACCGGCCAGCTGGAGCCGTTCTTCCCGGACCTCTCCGACCGCCGCTTCGCGACCGCCATCGCGCTGGTCCACTCGCGCTTCTCCACCAACACCTTCCCGAGCTGGCCGCTCGCCCACCCGTACCGCTTCGTCGCGCACAACGGCGAGATCAACACGGTCAAGGGCAACCGCAACTGGATGCGCGCCCGCGAGTCCCAGCTCGGCTCGGACCTCTTCGGAGCCGACAAGCTGGAGCGGATCTTCCCGCTCTGTACGCCCGACGCCTCCGACTCCGCCTCCTTCGACGAGGTCCTGGAGCTCCTCCACCTCGGCGGCCGGTCGCTGCCGCACTCGGTCCTGATGATGGTCCCCGAGGCGTGGGAGAACCACGACTCCATGGACCCGGCCCGCCGCGCGTTCTACCAGTACCACGCGACGATGATGGAGCCCTGGGACGGCCCCGCCTGCGTCACCTTCACCGACGGCACCCAGGTCGGCGCGGTCCTCGACCGCAACGGACTGCGCCCCGGCCGCTACTGGGTCACCAGCGACGGCCTCGTCGTCCTCTCCTCCGAGGTCGGCGTCCTCGACATCGACCCGGCCAAGGTCGTCCGCAAGGGCCGCCTCCAGCCCGGCCGGATGTTCCTCGTCGACACCGCCGAGCACCGCATCATCGAGGACGACGAGATCAAGGCGTCCCTCGCCGCCGAGAAGCCCTACCAGGACTGGCTCGAAGCCGGCGAGATCGAGCTGCACGATCTCCCCGAGCGCGAACACATCGTGCACACCCACGCCTCGGTCACCCGCCGCCAGCAGACCTTCGGCTACACCGAGGAAGAGCTCCGCGTGCTCCTCGCGCCGATGGCGCGGGCCGGGGCCGAGCCGATCGGCTCCATGGGCACCGACTCCCCGATCGCCGCGCTCTCCGCGCGCCCCCGGCTGCTCTTCGACTACTTCACCCAGCTCTTCGCCCAGGTCACCAACCCCCCGCTGGACGCCATCCGCGAAGAACTGGTCACCTCGCTGCGCTCCTCCCTCGGACCCCAGGGCAACCTGCTGGACCCGACCGCCGCGTCCTGCCGCAGCGTCACCCTGCCCTTCCCGGTGATCGACAACGACGAGCTGGCCAAGCTCGTCCACATAAACGCCGACGGCGACATGCCCGGCATGAAGGCCGCCACCCTCTCCGGCCTCTACCGGGTCAGCGGCTGCGGCGACTCCCTCGCCGCCCGGATCGAGGAGATCTGCTCCGAGACCGACGCCGCCATCGAGAGCGGCGCCCGGATCATCGTGCTCTCCGACCGGCACTCCGACGCCGAGCACGCCCCGATCCCCTCGCTGCTGCTCACCGCCGCCGTCCACCACCACCTCATCCGCACCAAGCAGCGCACCCAGGTCGGCCTGCTCGTCGAGGCCGGCGACGTCCGCGAGGTCCACCACGTCGCGCTGCTCATCGGCTACGGCGCCGCCGCCGTCAACCCGTACCTCGCCATGGAATCCGTCGAGGACCTCGTCCGCGCCGGTACGTTCATCGAGGGCCTGGAGCCCGAGCAGGCGATCCGCAACCTGATTTACGCGCTCGGCAAGGGCGTCCTCAAGGTGATGTCCAAGATGGGCATCTCCACCGTCGCCTCCTACCGGGGCGCGCAGGTCTTCGAGGCCGTCGGCCTCGACCAGGCCTTCGTCGACAAGTACTTCAACGGCACCGCCACCAAGATCGGCGGCGCCGGCCTCGACATCGTCGCCAGGGAAGTCGCCGCCCGGCACGCCAAGGGCTACCCCGCCTCCGGGATCTCCGCCAGCCACCGCAAGCTGGAGATCGGCGGCGAGTACCAGTGGCGCCGCGAGGGCGAACCGCACCTCTTCGACCCGGAGACCGTCTTCCGGCTCCAGCACGCCACCCGCTCGCGCCGCTACGACATCTTCAAGAAGTACACCGGCCGGGTGAACGAGCAGTCCGAGCGGCTGATGACGCTGCGCGGCCTCTTCAACTTCGCCTCCGACCGCCCGTCGATCCCCCTCGACGAGGTCGAGCCGACCACCGAGATCGTCAAGCGCTTCTCCACCGGCGCCATGTCGTACGGCTCGATCTCCCGCGAGGCGCACGAAACCCTCGCCATCGCCATGAACCAGCTCGGCGGCAAGTCCAACACCGGCGAGGGCGGCGAGGACGCGGACCGGCTGTACGACCCGGCCCGCCGCTCCTCCATCAAGCAGGTCGCCTCCGGCCGCTTCGGCGTCACCAGCGAATACCTGGTCAACGCCGACGACATCCAGATCAAGATGGCGCAGGGCGCCAAGCCCGGTGAGGGCGGCCAGCTGCCCGGACACAAGGTCTACCCGTGGGTCGCCAAGACCCGGTACTCCACCCCGGGCGTCGGTCTGATCTCCCCGCCGCCGCACCACGACATCTACTCCATCGAGGATCTCGCCCAGCTGATCCACGACCTCAAGAACGCCAACCCGAAGGCCCGCATCCACGTGAAGCTGGTCTCGGAGGTCGGCGTGGGCACCGTCGCCGCCGGCGTCTCCAAGGCGCACGCCGACGTCGTCCTGATCTCCGGGCACGACGGCGGTACGGGAGCCTCGCCGCTCACCTCGCTCAAGCACGCGGGCGGCCCCTGGGAACTCGGCCTCGCCGAGACCCAGCAGACCCTGCTCCTCAACGGCCTGCGCGACCGCATCGTCGTCCAGACCGACGGCCAGCTCAAGACCGGCCGCGACGTCGTCATCGCCGCACTCCTCGGCGCCGAGGAGTTCGGCTTCGCGACCGCGCCGCTCGTCGTCTCCGGCTGCGTCATGATGCGCGTCTGCCACCTCGACACCTGCCCCGTCGGCATCGCCACCCAGAACCCGGTGCTGCGCGAACGGTTCACCGGCAAGGCCGAACACATCGTCAACTTCTTCGAGTTCATCGCCGAAGAGGTCCGCGAACTCCTCGCCGAGCTGGGCTTCCGTACCCTCGAAGAGGCCGTCGGCCACGCCGAACTCCTCGACACCGAGCGGGCCGTCAACCACTGGAAGGCCCAGGGCCTCGACCTCAAGCCGCTCTTCCACGTGCCCGCCCTCGCGGAGACGGCGGCGCGCCACCGCACGATCGAGCAGGACCACGGCCTCGCCAAGGCCCTCGACAACGAGCTGATCAAGCTCGCCGCCGACGCGCTGAGCGCCGAGAGCGCCGAAGCGGCCCAGCCCGTGCGGGCCCAGATCGCCATCCGCAACATCAACCGCACCGTGGGCACCATGCTCGGCCACGAGGTGACCAAGAAGTTCGGTGGCGCCGGCCTGCCCGACGACACCATCGACATCACCTTCACCGGCTCGGCCGGTCAGTCCTTCGGCGCCTTCCTGCCCAGCGGCATCACCCTGCGGCTGGAGGGCGACGCCAACGACTACGTCGGCAAGGGCCTCTCCGGCGGCCGGGTCATCGTCCGCCCCGACCGGGGCGCCGACCACCTCGCCGAGTACTCCACCATCGCCGGCAACACCATCGGCTACGGCGCCACCGGCGGCGAACTCTTCCTGCGCGGCCGCACCGGCGAACGCTTCTGCGTCCGTAACTCCGGCGCCACCGTGGTCTCCGAAGGCGTCGGCGACCACGGCTGCGAATACATGACCGGCGGCCACGCCGTCGTCCTCGGCGAGACCGGACGCAACTTCGCGGCCGGCATGTCCGGCGGCGTCGCGTACGTCATCGACCTCGACCCGGACAACGTCAACGCCGGGAACCTGGCGGCCGTCGAACCGCTGGCCGACTCCGACAAGCAGTGGCTGCACGACGTGGTGCGCCGCCACCAGGAGGAGACCGGCTCCACCGTCGCCGAGAAGATCCTCGCCGACTGGGACATCGCCGCCGACCGGTTCAGCAAGATCATCCCGACCACGTACAAGGCAGTGCTCGCCGCCAAGGACGCCGCCGAGCTGGCCGGTCTCTCGGAGACCGAGACCACCGAGAAGATGATGGAGGCGGCGACCCATGGCTGACCCGAAGGGCTTTCTCACCACCGGCCGCGAGGTCGCCAGGACCCGGCCCGCCGAGGAGCGCGTCAAGGACTGGAACGAGGTCTACGTCCCGGGCTCGCTGCTGCCGATCATCAGCAAGCAGGCCGGCCGCTGCATGGACTGCGGTATCCCGTTCTGCCACAACGGCTGTCCGCTGGGGA
Organism: Streptomyces sp. NPDC051569; assembly: GCF_044454085.1. Classification (NCBI taxonomy): domain Bacteria; kingdom Bacillati; phylum Actinomycetota; class Actinomycetes; order Kitasatosporales; family Streptomycetaceae; genus Streptomyces; species Streptomyces sp. NPDC051569. The sequence goes on along the minus strand of NZ_JBITDJ010000004.1, from coordinate 59,600 downwards.
ACCTGATCCCCGAGTGGAACGACTACGCGTACCGCGAGGACTGGACGGCGGCGAGCGAGCGGCTGCACGCCACCAACAACTTCCCGGAGTTCACCGGGCGGCTCTGCCCCGCCCCCTGTGAGTCCGCGTGCGTCCTCGCCATCAACCAGCCCGCCGTCACCATCAAGAACGTCGAAGTCTCCATCATCGACAAGGCGTGGGACAGCGGCGACGTCACCCCGCAGCCGCCCGAGCGCCTCTCCGGCAAGACCGTCGCCGTCATCGGCTCGGGACCGGCCGGACTGGCCGCCGCCCAGCAGCTGACCCGGGCCGGCCACACCGTCGTCGTGTACGAGCGGGCCGACCGCATCGGCGGACTGCTCCGGTACGGCATCCCCGAGTTCAAGATGGAGAAGTCGCACATCAACCGCCGTATCGAGCAGATGCGCGCGGAAGGCACCAAGTTCCGCACCGAGACCGAGATCGGCCGCGACATCGACGCGGGCAAGCTGCGCAAGCGGTACGACGCCGTGGTCATCGCCGCCGGCGCCACCATCTCCCGCGACCTGCCCGTCCCGGGCCGCGAGCTCAACGGCATCCACTTCGCGATGGAGTACCTGCCGCTCTCCAACAAGGTGCAGGAGGGCGACCTGACGGTCTCCCCGATCTCCGCCGAGGGCAAGCACGTGGTGGTCATCGGCGGCGGCGACACCGGCGCGGACTGCGTCGGTACGGCCCACCGCCAGGGCGCCGCCTCCGTCACCCAGCTGGAGATCATGCCGAGGCCCGGCGACGAGCGCGCCGACCACCAGCCGTGGCCGACGTTCCCGATGCTCTACAAGGTGAGCAGCGCGCACGAGGAGGGCGGCGAGCGGGTCTACTCCGTCTCCACCACCCACTTCGAGGGCGACGAGGACGGCAACGTCCAGTCCCTCAACCTCATCGAGGTCGAGTTCGTCGCCGGCAAGCTGGAACAGCGGCCGGGCACCGAGCGGAGGATCCCGGCCCAGCTGGTCACCCTCGCCATGGGCTTCACCGGCACGGACCAGCGGAACGGCCTGGTCGAGCAGTTCGGCCTGGAGCTGGACGAGCGCGGAAACATCGCCCGCGACGAGGATTACGCGACCAATGTCCCCGGCGTGTACGTTGCGGGTGACGCGGGCCGCGGCCAGTCCCTGATCGTGTGGGCCATCGCCGAGGGCCGCTCGGCGGCGCGCGGTGTGGACCGCCACCTGACCGGGGCGAGCGACCTGCCGGCGCCGATCCGCCCGACGGACCGCGCGCTGACGGTCTGACGGTCCGGCCGCCGGAGCGCACAAGGCCCGGCCGCCGGAGCGCACAACTCAAGAGACGTCCCGTACAACGGCGTACGGGCGGTGTCGGTCCGGGGAGAACAACTCCCGGGCCCTCCGCAAGGCGCGGCGCCTGCCCCCAGTCCCCGACCGGACGACGGCAGGCGCCGTGGCATGTGGCCGGTGAAGCCCCGGCGGGCCGGTGACCCGCGAGGCGCCCTCCAGGCGAACGCCGGCGGCGACGAGACGCTGGCGGTCACGCAGTCCCGAGGCCGTGCGGACGCACCCCGCGAGGGCGACTCCGCATCCGGTAAAAGTCAAGATCATCGAGCGTCGTGATCATGTGGCGTGTCCCACTCGATGTTCCCCGCCGGGGCGTGCTAGGCTGACGTCGTTGCAGTTTTGGTACCCATGAACTTTATGTGCGCCTGACGGGAATGTTCCTCAGGCGCATTATTGTTTTTGCCGGCTTCTCCGGATGGGTGGCTCAATGCGGCGACGAGGAATTCGTAAAGTGCGGATTTCCGGCTCTGCACCTGTTTTAGGAGAATGACATGGCTACTGGCACCGTGAAGTGGTTCAACTCGGAAAAGGGCTTCGGCTTCATCGAGCAGGACGGCGGCGGCGCCGACGTCTTCGCCCACTACTCGAACATCGCCACCCAGGGCTTCCGTGAGCTCCAGGAGGGCCAGAAGGTCTCGTTCGACGTGACGCAGGGCCAGAAGGGCCCGCAGGCGGAGAACATCGTCCCGGCCTAATTTCCGGACGTGTACCTCGCAGCCGGGGCCCGCACCGTGCAGGTGCGGGCCCCGGCTCGCGCTGTCCTCAGGCCCAGGAAGGCTTCTTTCCCGAATGACTCGATCCGAACGCCCGGCCCGTGCTGCCCGACCCGCCGGCAAGCGCCCGGTGAATTCCCGCGCCCAAGGATCTGCGCAAGGCTCCGCGAAGGCACCCGCCCGCCGCACCGCCGCACGTCCGCAGGAATTCACGCTGCCGGAGACCATCACCCCCGCACTGCCCGCCGTCGAGTCGTTCGACGAGCTGGACATGCCCGCTGGGCTGCTGAAGACCCTCACCGCCCAGGGCGTGACCGACCCGTTCCCCATCCAGGGCGCGACCCTGCCGAACTCCCTCGCCGGCCGCGACATCCTCGGCCGGGGACGCACCGGATCCGGCAAGACCCTCGCCTTCGGGCTGGCGCTCCTCGCCCGCACCGCCGGCCGCCGCGCCGAGCCGCACGCGCCCCTCGCGCTGGTGCTGGTCCCCACGCGTGAGCTGGCGCAGCAGGTGACCGACGCGCTCACCCCGTACGCCACCGCCCTGAACCTCAAGCTGACCACGGTCGTCGGCGGTCTCTCGATCGGCAAGCAGGCGAGCGCGCTGCGGCGCGGCGCCGAGGTTCTCGTCGCGACACCCGGACGGCTCAAGGACCTCATCGAGCGCGGCGACTGCCGCCTCGACAAGGTCTCGATCACCGTGCTCGACGAGGCCGACCAGATGGCCGACATGGGCTTCATGCCGCAGGTCACCGCGCTGCTGAAGCAGGTCGAGCCGGACGGACAGCGGATGCTGTTCTCGGCGACCCTCGACCGCAACATCGACAAGCTCGTACGGCTGTACCTCACGGACCCGGTCGTGCACTCCGTCGACCCGTCCCAGGGCGCCGTCGTCACGATGGAACACCACGTGTTCTACGTCCTCGACGAGACCGACAAGAAGGCCGTCACCACCCGGATCGCGGCGCGCGACGGCCGGGTGCTCTTCTTCCTGGACACCAAGCGGTCCGTCGACCGGCTGGTCAAGCGGCTGCTGGCCAGCGGCGTACGCGCCGGGGGCCTGCACGGTGGCCGTTCCCAGCCGCAGCGCAACCGGACCCTGGAGCAGTTCAAGAACGGCCAGGTCACCGCGCTCGTCGCGACCAACGTCGCGGCCCGCGGCATCCACGTCGACGATCTCGACCTGGTCGTGAACGTCGACCCGCCCGTCGACCACAAGGACTACCTCCACCGCGGCGGACGCACCGCCCGCGCGGGGGAGTCCGGCAGTGTGGTGACGCTGGTGCTGCCCGAGCAGCGGCGCGAGATGACCCGGCTGATGTCGGACGCGGGCATCGCCCCCAGGTCCGCGCGGATCAAGTCCACGGACGAGGAGCTGGCGCAGCTCACCGGTGCGCGGGAGCCCTCCGGGGTGGCCGTCACCATCGAGGTGCCGCAGCAGCCCACCGTCCAGGCGAAGCAGCAGAAGCCCCGGACGTCCCGCCCGGCCCGTAAGAACACGGGCAGCGGTGGAGGCACGGGCTCCGGCTCCGGCGGAGGTTCCTCCCGCCTCGGTGGCGCCGCACGCGGCAGCCGGGGCCGGCGCGGCCGCCCGGGCGGCGGAGCCACGGGCGAGGGCGGCGGCCGCCGCACCGCCGCCTGAGCCCTCCGTCCGGCATGACAGACACGTGAGCCCGGCCCCGCGCCCAGCGCGGGGCCGGGCTTCCGGCTGTCCTGGGCCTGCTCGCGAAGAGGGCGCTCGCGAAGGGTGCTCCGAAGGGGGTGCTCGCGAAAAGGGGCGGTGCTCCGGGGTGTTCGCGGTTTCCGACTCCGCCGTCACGGCACACCTGTGGCGCGCGCGGCAGGGCTGGCGCACGAGGTGTGGCCGGAGCGTGAGAGCGGGTTAATTTCCAGGAAACTCAGGGCAGTTGGGATTGACGCGTACACGTCTACGCGCGTCATCATGGTGCTCATGCGAATCCCCCCACGTATCGCCGCCCTCGGTGGCCTCGCCGCTCTGGTCTCCACCCTCCTCGTCGGCGGAGTCACCGCCGCCGCCACCTCCGCCGCCCCCACCGCGGTCGGCGGCGTCTGCTACTCCGCCCTGCCGTCCCAGGCCCACGACACCCTCGACCTCATCGACGTCGGCGGGCCCTACCCGTACTCCCAGGACGGAGGCGTCTTCCAGAACCGCGAAGGCCTGCTCCCGAGCCGGTCGGCCGGTTACTACCACGAGTACACCGTCGTCACCCCCGGCTCCCCGGACCGTGGTGCCCGCCGCGTCATCACCGGCGACACGACCGACGAGGACTACTACACCGCCGACCACTACGCGTCGTTCAAGCTCGTCGACCACGGCTGCTGAGCCGACCACGGCCGCTGAACCGGAAGGTAACCTCCGTCCCATGACGGTGACGTATGTGATCGACGGGGCGGAGGTCACCAGCCTCGACCGCTTCTGGCAGGTGATCGGTGCGGCCGTGAACGGGCCCGGCGGATACTTCGGGAGCAATCTCGACGCCCTCGCGGACTGTCTGCACGGCGGGTTCGGCACACCGGACGACGGCGACTTCGTCATCGAATGGCACCGCCACGACGAGGCGCGCCGTGCGCTCGGTCACGACGAGACCGTGCGTACGCTCCGGCGCCGGCTGGAACGTACGCACCCCGGCGATAACGCCGCTGTCCAGGCCCAGCTGGACGAGGCCCGGGCGGGCCGGGGACCCACGGTCTTCGACCAGCTGGTCCAGCTCATCGAGGAAGAGGCGCCCGGCGTCCTCCGGCTCCGCTGAGCCCGCTCTCTCAGCGGCGGCGCGGGAGCGTCCGCTCCAGGCGCCGCCGCTCCGGCCCCTCCGGTACGAACCGCACCGCGTCCACCGCCGTCGCCCGCGCGTACCCGCCCGGCTCCTCGTCCAGAATCCGCGCCAACGCCGCCACCGCGCGCCGGTCCTGGCGGGCCGCCAGAGCACGCGCCGCCTCGGCGGCCGTCGCCGCGTCCGGCTCGGTCAGCCGGGATGCCAGCGCCTCACGCAGCGGCTGCGTGTTCGCGGCCACACTCGCCAGGGCCGTCACCGCCCGGCCCCTGACCGACGCGTCCGCGTCCCTGCTCAACAGCACCAGGGCCCACACCGCGTCCCGGTGGTCACCCGGTACGAGCCCCGTCAGCGCCAGGGCCGCCCGCCGCCGCACCCCGGCATCCGGATGCCCGGTGTGCCGCAGGATCTCCGGCAGCGCCGCCGGATCGCCGTGCTGGCCGAGAGCCCCGACGACCGCGCGGACCAGCGCCGGGTCCGTGGCCCGCCGCGACAGCTCCCGCAGCAACGGCACCACGCGGGCCGTGAAAGGCCCCGCCCCGTCCCCGTCCACCGCGCCCAGCCGCGCCAGGACATCGGCGGCGAACGCCTGCCGGGGTGGCTCCCCGCTCGCGCACCAGGCCGCCGCCGCCCGGAACGTCTCCTCGTCGCCGCGCCGCCACAGCGCCGCCACGGACTCCGTCCAGTCGTCCCGCCCGGGGACCCCGCAGCGCAGCGCCCGCCCGGCCAGCTCCTCGTACGGCGTCGCGATGCCGAGCTCCGCTTCGAGTATCGTCGCGACGGCCGCGTGACCGGTGTCCTGCTCCCGCCCGGCCATCGGCTCGCCGTCCCGCAGCAGTTCGACGGCGACGGTCACCGAACCGTCCGCCTCGATCCGGCGCACCACCGTCTCGTATCCGTCACCGTGGGCGGCCAGGAGACCGTCCCGCAGCTCCTGTTCCACATCCAGAGCCATCCAGCGCCGGGCCTCGGCGAGCGCCGCGTCGTGCCCGCCCGCGCCGTACCGCAGCAGGACCCGTACGGTCGCCGTGGAGCCGCGGCGGGCGGCCAGCAGCAGGGGCGGCTCACCGCCCGGGCCAGGCAGGACCGGATCGGCGCCGTACTCCAGCAGCGCTTCCACCGTGTCGGGAAACCCCTGGGTCACCGCCCAGGCGAGCGCCGTGAAGCCGAAAGCCTCCCGGCTGTCGGGCAGGGCGCCCGCGGCGAGCAGGGCGCGCACGACCTCGGTGTGCCCGCTGCAAGCGGCCCCGCACAGCGACAGGTCCCCGCCGTCCCGGCCGCTCGCCCGCTCGGGGTCGGCGCCCGCCGCGAGCAGCAGCCGCACCACGCACGGCTCGTCGCTGAGCGCCGCCGCGTACAGAACGGTCTCGCCGTCCTCGTTGGCCGCCTCGGCGGACACCCCGGCCCGGAGCAGCCGTACCACGGTGTCCTCCGCGCCATGCAGCACCGCCTCGAAGAGGTCCGCGACGCCCGCTGTCGACTCATTGGTCATGCCAGGACCCTACGTGGGGCGCCCGGTCAGGTGTCGCACTCCAGAACGGTGTGACAGAGCCCGCACCGCGCCCGCACCCGCCCCCGGACCGGCAGCCGGATGCGCTGGTGGCAGGTCGGACAGGGGAACGAGACCCGGGGGCCGTCCGGCAGCCGCTCGAACAGGTAGGGCGCGGCAGGGTCCGTGCCGCTGTCCCGGCCCGTCGCACCGCCCCGGGCGGGGGCCTCGCCCGGACGGTCGAGCGCGTGGCGGCGGTCCTTCGCGTACCGGAGCCGGCCCACCCGTCCGGCCGTGGTCAGCGGCGGCTGCCGCTCGTCGCGCAGGGCACGCTCCCCGCCTTTCGTGTACGAGGTGTAGCCCTGGGGACTGGTGAACCAGATCCGGGGGTCCTCGTCGAAGACGAGCGCCCGCTTGGCGAGGACGTAGCCGAACTCCTCGGGGGTGAGATAGCCGAGCTTCTGGCTGGAGTCGCGGTCCTCGCGGTACGCGTCGAGCAGCAGCCAGCCCGCGCCGAGATAGGTCGTGGCGGTGTCGGTGAGTATCTCGTTGTCGCGGGTGCCGGGGAAGCTCAGCCCGAGCCGGTGCAGCAGGACATGGGTGATCTCGTGGGCGAGGGCGGCGCCGATGTCCCTGCGGTGGGTGCGGAAGCGGTTGTTCAGCTCGATGAAGTACTCGGGTCCCGCCGCCAGCTCCACGGCGGCCGCGTGCCGCATCTCGCGGAAGCTCACGATCACCCGCGCGTCCGGCAGCCGCAGTTGCCGGACCAGGGCGCCGGCCACCCGCTGGGTGCCCAGATGCAGGTCGTCCTGGTCGGAGAAGGCCACGTCGGCGGGGGCGACGCTGGGGGCGTACGCGCGGACGCCGTCGGGGGAGAGCCGCCGGTAGAGCGCGGTGATCGCCGCCCGCACGGTGGCCAGATGCGGATAGCCGTGGAGGACCTCGCCGCCGTTCGTCACGTCGTACCCCCTGCAAGGACGGTCGGCCGCCGTCAACTCTACGGGGACGAGCCGACCGGCCGTCCGATGGCCGGACAGCGGCCGAGCGGGGGCTGTTCCGGCCTGGCCGAAACATGGCCCTTGTGGCCAGGCTGATCCTCTCCGCATAATCCGGAGCACGGTATTGCTTGTCGGGTCCATGTCAAATCTGTCGGGCGGACCGGACCGGGCTCGCGTACCGCCACCCCCCACGTACGGCCCCCCACGTACGGCCCCACCGCACCACACCCACACCGCACCGCACCCCCCACACCGCACCACACCCCCCACGAAAGGCAGACTGTTGAGTCAGCTTCCGCGCGCCCTGAAAAGATGTGCCGCCACCAGCGCCGTCCTCCTCGCCGCCGTCAGTCTCCAGCCCTCTTCCGCCTCCGCCGCGCCTGCCCCCGGGCCGGCCGCCCCCCAGGCCCTGACCCGGGCCGCGGCGCCCGTCGCACCGCCCGTCGTCGGCGGTACCCGCGCCGCCCAGGGTGAATTCCCCTTCATAATCCGGCTCTCGATGGGCTGCGGCGGCGCCCTCTACGCCCAGGACATCGTCCTGACCGCCGCGCACTGCGTGGACGGATCCGGCAGCGACACCAGCATCACCGCCACCGCCGGCGTCGTCGACCTGCAGAGCGCCGCCGCCGTCACCGTCCGGTCCACCGAGGTACTCCAGGCCCCCGGCTACGACGGAGCGGGCAAGGACTGGGCGCTGATCAAGCTCGCCGAGCCGATCGACCAGCCGACCCTGAAGATCGCCACCACGACCGCGTACAACAGCGGCGACTTCACCGTCGCCGGCTGGGGCGCGGCCACCGAGGGCGGCGGCCAGCAGCGCTACCTCCTCAAGGCGAGCGTGCCGTTCGTCTCCGACGCCAGCTGCGACGCGTCGTACGACGGCGAGCTGATAGCCGGTGAGGAGATCTGCGCCGGCTTCGCCGAAGGCGGCACCGACACCTGCCAGGGCGACTCGGGCGGCCCGATGTTCCGCGAGGACAACGCCGGCGCCTTCATCCAGGTCGGCATCGTGAGCTGGGGCAACGGCTGCGCCCGGCCCGGGTATCCCGGTGTCTACACCGAGGTGTCCACCTTCGCCCCCGACATCGCGTCAGCGGCGGCAGGGCTGTAGCGGTGACGGCGGGGCCGGTGCCGGACACGGCGGTCCGGCACCGGCCCCGCCCGGCTGTCGCCGCTTCCGGGTCGCTGCCTCCCGTCGCCGCCTCCGGGTCGCTGCCTCCGGGTCGTCGCCTCCGCGTGCCGGTCCGGCGTCCCGGTCCCGCATCGTGACCACGCACTGCCGCCCGCGACCCGGCCGGTCTAAGCTCCGGGACCATGACCACGAGCGACACCGGCATCGACGACTCCGTACGCGCCGAACTGAACCGCCTCCGCGAAAGCATCGACAACATCGACGCGGCCGTCGTCCATATGCTCGCCGAGCGCTTCAAGTGCACCCAGCAGGTCGGCTTCCTCAAGGCCGAACACCACCTGCCCCCGGCCGACCCGGCCCGCGAAGGCCGCCAGATCACCCGGCTCCGCGAGCTCGCGGAGAGCGCCAGACTGGACCCGGCCTTCGCCGAAAAACTCCTGAACTTCATCATCGCGGAAGTCATCCGGCACCACGAGACGATTGCCACCGAGGCTCGTGACGCCGACGACGGAGAAACCTCCGTCGGTTGACCCCCCCTGGCGCGCCAACGGACGGGCCCCTGCGTACTTCGTACGAGCGAAAGTGCCGCACGCCCGCCTCCAGCGTGGCGTTATGACGGCAAGAGTGCCGATTCGCCAGCTTCAGCAACACGCGAGTGAGCTCATCGAGAGAGTGGTGGCCGGGGAGCGGGTCGAGATCACCCGGAACGGGCGTCTCATCGCCGTCCTGGGCCCGCCGGACCCTGAGCAACGCGTCATGGAAGACCTCATCCGCACCGGAAGCTTGACCGTGTGCTGCGCATCCGGCTCTCCGACCCCGTCCTGCGGGCCGCAGGCATGCTGCCGCAGCGGCATCCGCGTAGCCTTGACGCCATCCACCTGGCATGCGCGGAGCAACTCGAACAAGCCTTGACCGCTTTCGTCACCTACGACAAGCGACCGGCCGCAGCCGCGATCGAACGCGACCTGCCCGTCCACACCCCGGCGCCCAGCACACCATGGCCCTGCGCTGACAGCGCAAAGAACCCTGCTGCGCCCGGCCCGGCCCATCAGGCAGCATGGCACTCATGTCCGTACTGACGCGCGACGAAGCGCAGACCCGAGCCCAGCTCCTCGACATCCACCGGTACACGATCGCCCTCGATCTGACCACCGGCGAGGACACCTTCGACTCCCGCACCGTCATCCAGTTCACCGCGCGGGCGGCCGGAGACACCTTCGTCGAGCTGAAGCCCGCAGCCCTGCGCTCCGTCACCCTCGACGGGCAGGCCCTCGACACCGCCGCACTCACCGACAACCGGCTCCCGCTCACCGGGCTCACCGCCGGGGAGCACGAGCTGCGCGTCGAGGCCGACATGCGCTACTCCCGTACCGGCGAAGGCATGCACCGCTTCACCGACCCCTCCGACGGCGAGACGTACGTCTACACGCAGCTGTTCATGGACGACGTCCAGCGCGTCTTCGCCGCCTTCGACCAGCCCGACCTCAAGTCCGTCTTCGCCCTCACCGTCACCGCCCCCGACAGCTGGACGGTCCTCGGCAACGGCATCGCCGAACAGAGCCCGGACGGTAGCTGGACCATCGCCCCCACGCCCCTCATCTCCACCTACCTCGTCGCCGTCGCCGCCGGCCCCTGGCACACCGTCCGCACCGAACACGCCGGTCTCCCCTTCGGCATCCACTGCCGGCGCTCCCTCGCCCCCCACCTCAACACCGACGCCGACGAGATCCTCGACATCACGCGCGCCTGCTACGACCGCTACCACGAGAAATTCTCGGAGCCGTACCCCTTCGACTCCTACGACCAGGCGTTCGTCCCCGAATTCAACGCCGGCGCCATGGAGAACCCCGGCCTGGTCACCTTCCGCGACGAATTCATCTACCGCTCCGCCGTCACCGAGACCGAACGCCAGACCCGCGCCATGGTCATCTCCCACGAAATGGCCCACATGTGGTTCGGTGACCTCGTCACCCTCGCCTGGTGGGACGACATCTGGCTCAACGAGTCCTTCGCCGAGTACATGGGCTACCAGACCCTCACCGAAGCCACCCGCTTCACCGACACCTGGGTCGAATTCGGCATCGGCCGGAAAGCCTGGGGATACGACGCCGACCAGCGCCCCTCCACCCACCCCGTGGCCCCCGACCCGGAAGCCGTCCCCGACACCGCCTCCGCGCTCCTCAACTTCGACGGCATCTCGTACGCCAAGGGCGCCTCCGCCCTGCGCCAGCTCGTCGCCTGGCTGGGCGAGAAGGACTTCCTCGCCGGCATCAACACCCACTTCGCCCGGCACAAATTCGCCAACGCCACTCTCGCCGACTTCATCGACTCCCTCGCCCACGCCACCGACCGCGACGTCCACGCCTGGGCCGCCCAGTGGCTGCGCACCTCCGGCGTCGACACCCTCACCCCCCACATCAGCGACGCCGACACCGAATGGACCCTGGACGTCGTACGGGACGGCAGCCGCCCCCACCACATCACCGTCGGCACCTACGACATCGACCCCGTCGACCCGGACCGCCTCGTCGAGCGGGACCGCATCCCCCTCGACCTCCCGCTGACCGGCGCCACCACCCACCCCGGTCACCGCCCCGCCCTCGTCGTCCTCAACGACGGCGACCTCAGCTACGCCAAGGTCCGCCTCGACGCGCAATCATGGGACACCGCCCTGCGCTCCCTGGCCGGCATCCCCGATCCCCTCACCCGCGCCGTCATCTGGAACGCGGCCCGCGACATGGTCCGCGACGGCGAACTCGCCCCCACCGCCTACCTCGACGCCGCCCGCGCCCACCTCCCGCACGAGACCGACCTCGCCCTCGTCCAGGGCGTCCTCGCCTTCGCCGCCGGCCAGATCACCGACCGCTACCTCACCACCGAGGAACGCGGCACCGCCCTCGCCACCCTCACCGCCCTCTGCCGCGACCTCATCCGCCGCACCGAGGACGGCAACAACCCCGGGCTGCGCCTCACCGCCGTACGCCACCTCATCGACGCCACCACCCAGCCGGGCCCCCTCCAGGACTGGCTCGGCTCCGGCAGCGTCCCCGGCGGCCCCGAACTCGACCCCGAGCTGCGCTGGCGCGTCCTCACCCGCCTCGCCGTCCTCGGCGCCGTCGACGCCTCCGCCATCGACGCCGAACTCGACCGCGACCCCAGCGCCACCGGCCAGGAAGGCGCGGCCCGCTGCCGCGCCGCCCTCCCCGACCCGGCCGCGAAGGCCGAGGCCTGGGCCCGGCTCTTCGCCGGCGACGACCTCTCCAACTACCTGTTCGCCGCCACCGCCCAGGGCTTCTGGCAGCCCGAACAAGCCGACCTCGTAAGGGAGTACGTGCCCCGCTTCTACCCCGAGGCGATCGCCGTGGCCGAGCGCCGGGGCCCCGCCATCGCCGACGCCGCGGGCCGCTACGCCTTCCCGCTCCACGCCGTCGACGCGGAATCCCTGCGCCTCGGCCAGGAGCACCTCGACACCGCCGACATGATCCCCGCGCTGCGCCGCAAGCTCGTCGACCAGCTCGACGACCTCGCCCGCGCCCTGCGGGTCCGTGGCGCCTGACCAGCCGTACGCGCCACACCACCATCCGCACGCCCTGACCGTCCGTACGCCCTGACCGTCCGTACCCCTGATCACGTGCGGCCGGTCAGCCACACGTCCTGACCATCCGCACCACCCGGCCGCCCCGGCACCCTTCGTACGCGCGTACGCGGACCCCGGGGCGGCCGCCGTCATATCAGGCGGCGGGCCGTCAACTCTCCTTCACCGCGCAGCAATACCCCTTTCGGGTTCCGATCGTTGTGCTCCACGGGCACCACCGCCGAACCCCGGAGAACCTGGTGTATCTGCCCCAAGCGGATCCGAAGGACCTCCTATGCGTACGCCGCCGAGCGCCCCACCCAGGACGCAGCCCACCGGCACCCCCCTCCCGCCCCTCGCCGGCGGCGAACACGGCCCCGACGCCCTGCGGCCCCTTCTCGCCACCGTCCTCGACGCCCTCCGCGACGGAGCCACCCGACGAGGCGGACCCATCCCCGCCGGCGGCCCCGCACACGTCGCCGCACAGCTGCGCGCCGCCGCCGAACCCGTACTCCCCGACGAAGGCACCGGCCCCCACCAGGCCCTCCGCACCCTCGTCCACGCCCTCACCCAGGGCGCCGCCGACCCCGCCCACCCCCACTGCGCGGCCCACCTGCACACCCCGCCCCTCGCACTCGCCGTCGCCGCCGACCTCGCCGCGTCCGCGCTCAACCAGTCCATGGACTCCTGGGACCAGGCACCCGCCGCCTCCGTGCTCGAAACCCTCGTCACCCGGGCCCTCGCCGCCGAGGTCTACCCCCGCCACCCCGCACCCGACGCCCTCGTCACCACCGGCGGGACCGAATCCAACCACCTCGCCCTGCTCCTCGCCCGCGAACGCCACGGCCGCGTCCAGATCATCTGCGGCGCCCACACCCACCACTCCGTCCACCGCGCCGCCTGGCTCCTCGGCCTCCCCGCACCGATCACCCTCCCCACCCCCACCGGAGTCATCGACCCCGCCGCGCTCGACGAAGCCCTCTCCCGGCTGACCCCGCCCCTGCTCGTCACCGCCACCGCCGGCACCACCGACACCGGCCGCATCGACCCGCTCCCCGCCATCGCCGACATCTGCGACACCCACGGCGCGGAACTCCACATCGACGCCGCCTACGGCGGACCACTCCTCTTCAGCCCCACCCGCCGCGCCGCGCTCGACGGACTCGACCGCGCCCACTCCGTAACCCTTGACCTGCACAAACTCGGCTGGCAACCCATCGCGGCCGGCCTCCTCGCCGTCCCCGCCACCACCGACCTCACCCCCCTCGGCCACACCGCCGACTACCTCAACGCCGACGACGACACCGAAGCCGGCCTCCCCGACCTCCTCGGCCGCTCCCTGCGCACCACCCGCCGCCCCGACATCCTCAAGACGGCCGTCACCCTCAAAGCACTCGGCCGCACCGGGCTCGCCGCCCTCATCGACCACACCTGCGCCGCCGCCCAGCGCCTCGCCGACCTCATCGACGCCCGCCCCGGCCTCGAACTCCACGAGCGGCCCACCCTCACCACCGTGCTCTTCCGCCCCACCGGCGCCACCGACGACACCGTCGCCGCCATCCGCCGGGCCCTCCTCACCGAAGGCACCACCGTCCTCGGCCGCGCCCACGCCGACAACCGCCTCTGGCTCAAAGCCACCCTGCTCAACCCCCACGCCACCCCCGGCGACCTGGAAGCACTCCTCACCCTCGTGGAAGGCGGCACCCGCCGATGACCCCCCAGCCCCCCACCGACCTCGACCAGCCCCACGACCTGGTGGGCATCGGCATCGGCCCGTTCAACCTCTCCCTCGCGGCCCTCGCCGACGGCATCCACGGCCGCCTCGCCGCCACCTTCTACGACCAGCGCCCCGCCTTCCACTGGCACCCCGGCCTCCTCATCGACGGCACCACCCTCCAAGTCCCCTTCCTCGCCGACCTCGTCACCCTCGCCGACCCCGCCAGCCCCTGGACCTTCCTCAACTACCTCAAAGCCCGCGACCGGCTCTTCCCCTTCTACTTCGCCGAGCGCTTCCACATCCAGCGCGCCGAATACGACGCCTACTGCCGCTGGGTCAGCGAACAACTCCCCGCGCTCCACTTCGGCCACCAGGTCGACGCCGTCCGCTGGAACCCCGAACGCGACCTCTTCGAAGTCGACTTCACCCAACTCGACCCCGCCGGCGAAGCCGAAGCCCTCGGCCGCGCCTACACCCGCCACATCGCCCTCGGTATCGGCACCGAGCCGTACGTCCCCGACGCCCTCAAACCCCTCGCTGAGGCCTCCGGCGTCCCCGTCATCCACTCCGCGGACTACCTCGACCACCGCGAACGGCTCCTCGCCGCCGAACACATCACCGTCATCGGATCAGGACAGTCCGGCGCCGAGATCTTCCTCGACCTGCTCCGCGCCCGCCCCACCGGAGCCGAGAAGATCCACTGGCTCGCCCGCAGCGAAGCCTTCACCCCCATGGAGTACTCCAAGCTCGGCCTGGAGCACTTCACCCCCGACTACACCCGCTACTTCCACGCCCTGCCCGAGCACGTACGCGACGACCTCGTCCCGCGCCAATGGCAACTGCACAAGGGCATCGACCACGACACCATCACCGCCATCCACGACGAGCTCTACCGGCGCACCCTCGGCGGCGGCTGGCCCGAAGCCGTCCTCACCCCCGGCGTCACCGTCCGCACCGCGGGACGCGTCGCCACCACCAAGATCGAGCTCCACCTCGAACACACCCGGCAGGCCACCCGCACCCGCCTCACCACCGACGCCGTCATCCTCGCCACCGGCTACCGCGAACGCCCCCTCGACCGGATCCTCGCCGGCGTCGACCCCTACATGCGCCGCGACGCCTCAGGACGCCCCCGCGTCGACGAACACCACCGGCTCGTCCTCGACCCCGGCGTCACCGGCTCCGTCTACGTACAGAACGCGGAACGGCACAGCCACGGCGTCGGCGCCCCCGACCTCGGACTCGCCGCCTGGCGCAGCGCCACCATCCTCAACCACCTCACCGGCGGCAACCCCTACCCGCTGCCCCGGCGCACCGCCTTCACCAGCTTCGGTCTCGACCCGCAGGACCAGACCCGCCCGATGCCCGCACCGAGGGGCCTGGTCCCTCTCACCGAAGTCCTCTGACAGAACCGGAAGGCCGTTCGGGACCCGCCCTAGAAGACCGGCGAACCGTCCCGCGTCAGCTTCCAGCCCACCGACGCGAACACCGCCGGATCGACCGTGCCCGTGTCCTTCACCCAGCCGATGATCGTGTTACGGATCTCGTCCGAGTTCGACCACACCTGCTGAGCGGCGGCGACATGCGGGAAGTTCCCGCCGCCGCTCGCCCGGTAGTTGTTCACCGCCAGCACGAACGTCGCCGCCGGATCCAGCGCCTTCCCCTCGAACCGCAGATCCGCGATCCGCGACCCCGCCGGCTTCGCGATGTCGATCTCGTACGTCACACCCGACAGGGCGTCGTAGTTGTAATCCGGCGTGTTCCCCGCGTTCGTCAGCTTCGACGTGTCCACCGGCGCACCCGCCGCCGTCTGCACGTAATACCGCGCCGAGAACTCCAGATAATCCTTGACCTGCGCCCCCGTCAGCAGCCGCGCCTCCATCGTGTTCTCGAACGGGTACAGCCCCGCCGCGTCCTTGATGGTCACCTGACCGGCCGGAATCGCCGCCGTACGCGAGAAACACGACGCCTGCGACAGCACCGGCAGCGCCGCGTACGCGCCACCCGCCAGCGCCGCCTTCACCGTCTCCGTCTGCACATGGTTGATCAGATCGATGATCGGCTCGTCCTTCCACGGCGCGTCCACCGTGGACATCGCGGCCGTCGACGTACCGATGACCTGATTGACGTACGCCACCACCTTGCGGTGCTCGTCCGAGAGCAGCCGGGTGATCTTCTTGTCCTCGGCCGACGTGTTCGAATTCAGCACCTGCGAACCGGCCCGCTCGACCGACCAGCCGCCCCGCTCCCACACCAGATCGAAATCGAAGAGCGTCAGCCGCTGCCCCCACTTCGCCGGCTCCGAGAGCACGACCTCCTTGCCGGTCTTCTTGTTGACCACCCGGCGCTCCGGGATCTCCGCGTGCGCGTGCCCCACCAGGATCGCGTCGATCCCCGGCACGTTCTCCGCCACCAGCGTCGCCGCGTTCTCCACGTACGGCAGCAGATCACCGTACGAAGAGGAACCGTCCGTCCCCGAGTGCGCCGACACGATGACCACGTCAGCGCCCATCGACCGCAGCTTCGGCACCCACTTCGCCGCCTGCTCCTCCAGACCCGGGAACGTCATCTTCCCCTGCACGTTCGCCTTGTCCCAGATCGCGATGCCGGGATTCGTCAGACCGAGGACCGCCACCCGCACCTCGTGCCCGTGCGGCGTCCGCAGCTTCTTGATCACGTACGGCGCGAACGCCGGCTTCAGCGTCTTCGCGTCCAGCGCGTTCGCACCGAGCAGCGGGAAGTCGCACTGCTCCTCGAACTTCCGCAGCACCGGAATGCCGTAATTGAACTCGTGGTTGCCGAGCGCCGCCGCGTCGTAACCGATCGCGTTCATCGCCTGCGCCATCGGGTGCACCGGGCCGCGCTTCGCCGTGATCGGGTCGACCTTGGCGTAGTAGTACGACAACTGCGTGCCCTGGATCGTGTCACCCGCGTCGATCAGGAGGGTGTTACGGCGGCCCCTCTCCTTGCGGATCTTCTCGACCAGTGTGGAGATCTTCGCGAGCCCGATGTCATTGTGGGCCGCGTCGTCGAACTCCTTGTCCGTGAAGTAGTCCCAGTTGAAGACGTTGCCGTGCAGATCGGTCGTCCCCATCACGGTGAACGAGTACCGCTTCCGCGGACGCCCGTGGCCATGGCCGTGATCGTGGCCGGTCGCCCCAGCCGGCACAGCGGCCCCGGCCACCAGCGCGGCACCGGCGCCGGCGGCGGCGGAGTGACCCAGGAACGTCCTACGGTTCAACGGCATTTCTTCTCCTCGATGTCATGGCAACGCGCGTAGATTCTGGCCGAGAACGCTCCGCCGCAACACCCCCCGCGGGTTGCGATCGGATGACCGCCACCGGTCGAACCGGGGTGCGAGAGTGTGGTGGAGCCCCACCGCGCCCGAAGCACCGGCCACACCCCCGAGGGAGTCACCCCATGACCACCGGCCACTCCACCCCCGCGGCCCCCTACGGCACCCCCGAAACACCCAGGCTCGCCGTCCGCGGTGAAGCACACCTCGAAGTCGACCCCGAAATCGCCCGCATCTCCATCGCCGTCACCGCCCGCGGCCCCGACCGCAGCGCCGCACTCGACGACCTGACCCGCCGCAACACCCACGTCCTCGCCCTCATCAAGTCCTACGGCGACTCCGTCGAAAAACTCGAAACCGGCGCCTTCTCCATCAGCCCCGAACTCACCCGGCGCGGCCACGGCGAACGCGTCCGCGCCTACCACGGCAGCGTCCACCTCACCGCCGAACTCACCGACTTCACCGTCCTCGGCGAACTCACCACCCGCCTCGCCGACCTCGACCTCACCCACGTCAGCGGGCCCTGGTGGGCCCTGCGCCCCGACTCCCCGGCCCACGGCGAAGCCCGCCGCCAAGCCGTACGGGAAGCCGTCCAGCGCGCCCGCGAATACGCCGGAGCCCTCGGCTCCCACCTCGCCGCCCTCGTCGAGCTGGCCGACCTCGGAGCCGAGAACACCGCCGGATACGGCATGGTCCCGCCGCCCGGCGCCATGCGCAGCCGAGTCGCCTACGGCGACGGCGCGGCGGACAGCACAGCCCCCGCCCTGGACCTCGAACCGCAGCGGCAGACCGTCTACGCCCAGGTGAACGCCCGCTTCACGATGACCCCGCCCGACCTCACCGGCTGACCGGCAGCCACCGGTCCGACCACCCTGAAAAATGCTCATCGGAGCAAGCCTCTGCACACTTCAACACTTGTCAACAACCTTTCACGCAAAGGTTGTTGAGTAGTCATGCACGGCCAATTCTCTACCGGCCGGTAAGTCGTAGGCTCGACTCATGCGCCGAGCAAAGATCGTCTGTACCCTGGGCCCCGCCACCGACTCGTACGACCAGATCAAAGCCCTGGTCGAAGCCGGAATGGACGTCGCCCGCTTCAACCTCAGCCACGGCAGCTACGCCGAACACGAGGAGCGCTACCACCGCGTACGCAAAGCCGCCGACGAGACCGGACGCAGCGTCGGAATCCTCGCCGACCTTCAAGGCCCGAAGATCCGCCTCGGCCGTTTCCGCGAAGGCCCGGTACTCCTTGAACGCGGCGACGAATTCACCATCACCGTCGAACCCTGCGAAGGCGACCGCGACACCTGCGGCACCACCTACGACGGTCTCGCCGCCGACGTGACCGCCGGCGAACGCATCCTCGTCGACGACGGCAAGGTCACCCTCGAAGTCACCGCCGTCGAAGGACCCCGCGTCCACACCCTCGTCATCGAGGGCGGCATGGTCTCCGACCACAAGGGCCTCAACCTGCCCGGCGTCGCCGTCTCCGTCCCCGCCCTCTCCGAGAAGGACATCGACGACCTCCGCTGGGCCCTGCGCATCGGCGCCGACGTCATCGCCCTCTCCTTCGTCCGCAGCGGCGCCGACATCCACGACGTCCACCGCGTCATGGACGAGGAGAACCGCCGGCTCCCCGTCATCGCCAAGGTGGAGAAGCCGCAGGCCGTCGACAACATCGACGACATCGTCGCCGCCTTCGACGGCATCATGGTCGCTCGCGGCGACCTCGGCGTCGAGATGCCCCTCGAACAGGTCCCGATCGTCCAGAAGCGCGCGATCAAGCTGGCGAAGCGCAACGCCAAGCCCGTCATCGTCGCCACGCAGATGCTCGACTCGATGATCGAGAACTCCCGGCCCACCCGCGCCGAAGCCTCCGACGTCGCCAACGCCGTCATCGACGGCACCGACGCCGTCATGCTCTCCGGCGAGACCAGCGTCGGAAAATACCCCATCGAGACCGTCAAGACGATGGGCCGCATCGTGGAAGCCGCCGAGGAGGACATCCTCGCCAAGGGCCTCCCCGAGATCACCCCGAGCAGCAAGCCCCGCACCCAGGGCGGCGCGGTCGCCCGCGCGGCCGCCGAGATGGGCGACTTCCTCGGCGCGAAGTTCCTCGTGGCCTTCACCCAGTCCGGCGACACGGTCAAGCGCCTCTCCCGCTACCGCTCACCGATCCCGCTGCTGGCCTTCACCCCGGACCCGGAGACGCACGCGCAGCTGAGCCTCACCTGGGGGGTGGAGGCGTTCCTCGGCCCGCACGTCGACTCCACGGACGCGATGGTCGCGCAGGTCGACGAGCACCTCCTGCGGATCGGCCGCTGCCAGAAGGGCGACATCGTGGTCATCACGGCAGGCTCCCCGCCCGGCGTGTCCGGCTCGACGAACCTGGTACGGGTGCACCACGTGGGCGAGGACGACAGCCCGAAGTGACGAAGGACGGCGCTGGATCGGGCCGGAGTCAGTACTTCGGCCCGATGTGCGCGTCCATGAGGGCGACGGACGCGCGCCGGGCGACGGATATGTTGTACGGCTTCCCCGCCCGGGTGCAGTTCTTCCACTCGATGCCCAGTGTGTCGAGGGTGTCGGTGTAGAGCTTCCGGATGTCGTCCGAGACGTTGGTGAACCAGTAGCGCGGGTACTCGTACCGCTTCCTCTCGCCCTTGACGACGCGGGTCGTCCAATTCATGTTCCGGCAGCCATCGGAGTGGACGAGTCCCCGGACGAACTCCCAGGGGTGTGCGTCCACGATTTCCCGCTGCCAGCCTTCGAGGACGATCGGGCGCGTGTGCTTCATGCCAGGGCCGTGCTGAGGAAACATGCACCACAGGTGCTTCGAGTACACCTTGACGTTGTGGCAGCCGATTCGCTGGACGCGGCAGACGGAGTTGTCCGGGAAAACCGCCCGCATGGCGTGCTCGCACAGATCCATCAGTCCTGGCCAGTTGTCACCGCATGTGATCATCAGGCTCGGCACTCTGTGCTCGGAGTACTGGATGATGTGCCCGTCGCCCAGGTAGAGCCCGAGGAGATACGCGTAGGCGGCTTCGTGCAGAGCGCGACCGTCGCACCGCGGACACTTCGGGTTGTGCGATCCCGGGCATTCGCCGCGCTCGGCGCGGTCCACGTGAAGCCAGTAAGCGATGGTGCCGGGGGGTATGCCCAGCCGGCGGGCGACGTCCGCGTTCCTCGTCCCGGTCCGCAGCAGCGTGAGCGCTTCCTGTCGTACGGCGGTCCCATGAGAACTCATGGACACACTCTGTGTGATCGAATGTCGCCCTGAGTGCAAAAAAGTGGATGTTCACGCGAACGTGAGCATCCACTTCTTGTTCTGGTGCCGGGTGCGGGACTCGAACCCGCATGTCCTTTCGGACAAATGTGTTTGAGACATCAGCGTATACCATTCCGCCAACCCGGCAAGGTTGCTGGTCAGAGTATACCGGGTGACCGCTGGGGCTATTGGCTCGGTAGGCTCATGGGGAGCAGCATCCTGTCTGTAACGAGGAGTCACCGTGACCACCCCCGAGTCTCCCCAGCCCGCCGACGATGACGACAAGTCGCACGTCCCGCCGCTGACGACGCGTGTCGTCATCGCCGAGGACGAGGCTCTGATCCGCCTCGACCTCAAAGAGATGCTGGAGGAGGAGGGCTACTCGGTCGTCGGCGAGGCCGGTGACGGGCAGCAGGCCGTTGAGCTGGCTCGGGAGCACCGGCCCGACCTGGTCATCCTCGATGTGAAGATGCCCGTTCTCGACGGGATCTCCGCCGCCGAGAAGATCGCCGAGGAGTCCATCGCGCCGGTCCTGATGCTGACCGCGTTCTCGCAGCGCGATCTCGTGGAGCGGGCCCGGGACGCCGGGGCGATGGCGTATCTGGTGAAGCCGTTCAGCAAGAGCGACGTGGTGCCGGCCATCGAGATGGCGGTGTCGCGGTTCACGGAGCTGAAGACGCTGGAGCAGGAGGTCGCGGATCTCACGCAGCGGCTGGAGACGCGGAAGCTGGTGGACCGGGCGAAGTCGATCCTTCAGACGCAGTACGGGCTGACCGAGCCCGCCGCGTTCCGGTGGATCCAGAAGACGTCGATGGATCGGCGGCTGTCGATGCAGGAGGTCGCCGAGGCGGTCATCGAGGACGAGCGGGAGAAGAAGGCCGCGAAGGGCCAGTAGCCCGGAGGTCAGGATGCGAGGAGGCCCGCCCCGGTGCGACCGGGGCGGGCCTCCTTCGTACGACGTCCGCGTACGGCCTGTTCGCTCGGCTCGTACGGTCTGTTCGTACGGCCGGTGTGTGCGGCTCAGTCTTCGCCGAGGTACGCCTTGCGGACCGACTCGTCGTGGAGCAGGGACTGGCCGGTGCCGGAGAGAACGATCTTGCCGATCTCCATGACGTGGCCCTGGTCGGCGAGGGAGAGGGCCGCCTGGGCGTTCTGCTCGACGAGCAGGATGGTGGTGCCCTGGGCCTTCAGCTCGGTGATGGTGGCCATGATCTTCTGCATCATGATGGGCGAGAGTCCCATGGAGGGCTCGTCGAGCATGAGCAGTTTGGGCTGGGACATCAGGGCCCGTCCCATGGCGAGCATCTGCTGTTCGCCGCCGGAGAGGGTGCCCGCCGCCTGCTTCCTTCGTTCGCCGAGGATCGGGAAGAGGTCGTAGGCGCGCTGGATGTCCTTGGTGATGCCGTCGCTGTCCTTGCGCAGGAAGGCGCCGAGCCGCAGGTTGTCCTCGATCGACATGCGGGGGAAGATGTGCCGCCCCTCGGGGGAGTGGGCGAGGCCGAGGGCGACGACCTGGTGGGCCGGGACCTTGTTGAGGGACTGGCCGTTGAACCTGATGTCGCCGCTGAGCGGTTTGATCAGCCCGGAGAGGGTGCGCAGGGTGGTGGTCTTGCCCGCGCCGTTGGTGCCGATGAGGGTGACGATCTGGCCGGCCTCGACGGTGAAGGAGATGCCCTTGACGGCTTCGATCTTGCCGTATGCGACCTTGAGGTCTTCGACCTCCAGCAGTGCGGTCACTGGGCGCCCTCCTCTGTGCTGATCGTGCTGGTGGTTCCGGCGGTTCCGGCGGTGCCGGTGTTCCCGGCGGGGTTCTGGGTGCCGGCTTCGGCTTCGGCCGCTTCGACTTCGGCGAGTTCTTCGGCGCCCGGGGCGCCTTCGAAGGGGGTGCCGAGGTAGGCGGCGACGACGCGTTCGTCGCCCTGGACGACCTCGGCGGTGCCTTCGACGAGTTTCTCGCCCTGGACGAGGCAGGCGACGCGGTCGCAGAGGTTGAAGATGAACCGCATGTCGTGCTCGATGACGAGGACGGCGATTCCCTGGTCGCGGATGGCGAAGACGAGCTCTTCGGTGACCCGGGTTTCCTGCGGGTTCATTCCGGCGGTGGGTTCGTCGAGGAGCAGCAGGCCGGGTTCGCTGGCGAGGGCGCGGGCGATTTCGAGTTTGCGCTGTTCGCCGTACGGGAGGTTGCGGGCGAGGTGGTCGGCCTTGTGCTGGAGGCCGATGAACGCGAGGAGTTCCATGGCGCGCTCGTGGGAGGCGGCTTCGGCTTTCTTGAAGCCGGGGCCTCGCAGGAGTGCGGACCAGAGGCCTTCCTTGGTCCTGGTGTGACGTCCGACGAGGACGTTTTCGAGGACGGTCATGTTGGCGAAGAGCCGGATGTTCTGGAAGGTGCGGGCGATGCCGGCTTGGGTGACGAGGTGGGGTTTGGGGGGGAGGACGGTGCCCTTGTAGGTGACCTTGCCTTCGGTGGGCACGTAGAGGCCGGTGAGGCAGTTGAAGAAGGTGGTCTTGCCGGCGCCGTTGGGTCCGATGAGGCCGACGATCTCGCCCGCGTTGACGGTGAGGTCGACGGAGCGTACGGCGGTGAGGCCGCCGAAGCGCATGGTGACGCCGCTGGCTTCGAGGACGCTGTCGGCTTCGGGGGCGCTGCTGGTGCTGGTCGCGGTTGTCATGTCTTTCACGCCCCGGCCTTGACGGTGCCGACGGTTGCGCCGGGCTGTTCCGGTATGTCGGGTTGGCTGGTCTCGTGGTATTCGAGCTTCGCGCGGCGGTTGGCGATGAGCCCTTCGGGGCGGAAGCGCATGAGGACGATGAGGGCGATTCCGAAGCCGAGGAGCTGGTAGTCCTGGAGGAATTGCAGTTTGGCGGGGATGAGGTAGAGCAGTGAGGCGCCGAGGAGGGGCCCGGTGATGGTGCCCATGCCGCCGAGGATGACCGCGGCGAGCAGGAAGGCGGAGTTGGGCGGTACGGGTCCGGCGAAGACGTACATCTCGGGTACGACGGTGTGCTGTACGTGTGCCTGGACGGTGCCGGCGAGGCCGGCGAGGGTGGCGCCGAGGGCGAAGGCGATGAGTTTGACGCGGAAGCCGTTGATGCCCATGGCGGTGGCGGCGGTTTCGTCCTCGCGGATGGCGACCCAGGCGCGGCCGATGCGGGAGCTGCCCGCGCGGCTGAAGACGACGACCACGAGGATCATGGCGAGCAGCATGAGCAGGTAGTAGTTGGCGTAGGAGCCGAGCTCGATGCCGAGGATGGTGTGGGCTTCGCCGAAGTTGTACCCGAAGAAGTTGAGGTCGGGGATGTTCGGGACGCCGTTGGGGCCGTTGGTGATGCGGGGGCCGGAGACTCCGTCGAGGTTGCCGACGGCGATGCGGAAGATTTCTCCGAAGCCGAGGGTGACGATGGCGAGGTAGTCGCCGCGGAGGCGGAGGGTGGGTGCGCCGATGAGGACGCCGAAGACGAGGGAGACGACGGCGCCGGTGAGGACGGAGGCCCAGAAGGGGAATTGGATGTCGAAGACGGAGGCGGTGGTTCCGGAGACGAGGGCGGCCGTGTAGGCGCCGACGCCGAGGAAGGCGACGTATCCGAGGTCGAGGAGGCCGGCGAGGCCGACGACGATGTTCAGCCCGAGGGCGACGGTCGCGAAGATGAGGATGTTGACCGCGATGAGGGTGTACTGGTCGGTGTTCTGGGTGAAGGGGAACGCGGCGGCGGCGACGAATGCGGCCGTGACGGCGATCATCCGGTATTTGGCGGTGAGGCCGTTGAGCCGTGCGATGAGGCCGGCTTTGGAGAGTGCCGCGGCGGTGAAGCCGACGGTGAGCAGGAAGCCGGTGAAGAGTTCGGCGTATTCGGTGCCGATGCCGTAGGCGAAGATGTAGAGGGCGGTACCGAACGCGGCGACGATGATGAGGATTTCGGCCCAGGAGGGGAGTTCTCCGGGGCGGTCGGCCTGGCGGGTGTCGTCGGGGAGGAGGTAGGCGCCGATGACCGGGATGACGGAGGCCACCGCCGCGACGAAGCCGCCGGGGTCGAGGTTGACCAGTCCGCCGAGCTCGATGGCGATGGCGAGGACGGTGAACCAGGTGGTGGCGAAGGTGCCGAGGGCGATCAGCCGGAGGGCGTTGGTGGAGCCGGCGGGGGTGAGCCAGCGCAGCCCCTTGATGTCCAGTGCGGACAGGGTGAGGAGGGCGGTGAGGATGCCTCCGACGAGGGTGAGGACCTGGAGGCCGCCCGGGTATCCGTAGACGGTGAGGTCGCCGGGGAATTCGGAGGTGTAGGTCCAGGAGAGGAAGGCGCTGGCGACGGTGGCTATGGCGCCGCCGAGGGTGAGGAGGCGCAGTTGGGTGGTGCGGGAGGTGGTGTCAGTCATTGTTCTCACGCCCGATCCGCGACGCGCTCACCGAGCAGCCCCTGTGGCCTGACGAGGAGTACGACGATGAGGAGTACGAAGGCCCAGACGTTGGCCCAGGCGCCGCCGCCGAGTTGCTGCATGCCGGGGATGTGTTCGATGTAGGCGATCGACATGGCTTCGGCGAGGCCGAGGACGACTCCGCCGACCATGGCTCCGTAGATGTTGCCGATGCCGCCGAGGACCGCGGCGGTGAAGGCCTTCAGTCCGAGGAGGAAGCCCATTTCGAAGTTGATCTGGCCCTTGTCGAGGCCGTAGGCGACCGCTGCGACCGCGGCGAAGGCGGCGCCGATGGCGAAGGCCATCACGATGATGCGGTCGGTGTTGATGCCCATGAGTTTGGCGGTGTCGCGGTCCTGCGAGGTGGCTTGCATGGCGCGTCCGCTGCGGCTCTTGGAGACGAAGAGGCCGAGGATGAGCATGCAGACCGGGGCGAGGATCAGGATGAAGGCGTCGGCGCGCTGGAGGTAGAGATTGTCCAGCAGCTGGAAGGAGTCGCCCTTGAATTCGGGGAAGCTGCGGGCTTTCTTGGCGTCGGGGTAGAACGCCCAGATGAGCTGCTGCAGTGCGATGGAGAGGCCGATCGCGGTGATCAGGGGTGCGAGGCGCGGGGCGGTTCGCAGGGGGCGGTAGGCGAAGCGTTCGGCCGCTGTCGCGACGGCGACCGAGGCGATGGCACCACCGATGATCATGAGGGGTATCGACACCAGCAGGGATGTTCCGCTGGGTAGCCACAGGTAGGTGGTGAGGGCGCCGAAGCCTCCGATCATGAAGATCTCGCCGTGGGCGAAGTTGATGAGCTGGACGATGCCGTAGACCATGGTGTACCCGATGGCGATCAAGCCGTAGAGGGCACCGAGCGCAAGGCCGTTGGCGAGCTGTTGCGGCAGTTCGTTCACCGCAGGGCCTCCGATGTGCGTGGCGGATATGACACCGCGCGAGGGCGCTGTTGCGCCCTCGCGCGGCTTGGGTCGTGTGCTGCGGGGGTGTGTGGGGGGTCAGTCTTCGAAGGTGGCGCTCTTGACGTCCTTCCAGGCGCCGCCCTCGACCTTGTAGACGGTGAGCTGCTTGTTGGTGGTGTCGCCGTACTCGTCGAAGGCGACCTCGCCGGTCACGCCGTCGAAGGCGACCTTGGAGGCGGCGTCGACGATCTTGGCGCGGGCGTCGTCGGGCAGCTTGCCGTCGTTGTCGGCGATGACGGCCTTGACGGCCTGGATGATGGTCCAGGCGGCGTCGTAGGAGTAGCCGCCGTAGGCGCCGTAGGGGTCCTTGTATCCGCCGGCGGCGTAGTCGGCGATGAACTTCTTGGCGGTGTCGAGCTTCTCGACGGGGTAGCCGATCGAGGTGGCGAGGTCACCCTCGTTCGATTCGCCGGAGGCGGCGATGAAGTTGGGGTCGTAGATGCCGTCGCCGCCCATGGTGGGGATCTTCGCGCCGGTCTTCTTGATCTGGTCGGAGAGCAGGCCGCCTTCGGGGTACTGGCCACCGAAGTAGACGGAGTCGGCGCCGGAGGCCTTGACCTTGTCGGCGGTGCTGGAGAAGTCGGTCTCCTTCACCGTGATGTGGTCGGTGCCGACGACCTTGCCGCCGAGGCGCTTGAATTCCTCGGCGAAGATCGCGGCGAGGCCGGCGCCGTAGGTCTGCTTGTCGTCGACGATGAAGACCTTGCTCTTCTTGGCGTCGTTGAAGTAGTACTGCGCGGCGAACTTGCCCTGGACGACGTCCGTGGCGGCGGTGCGGAAGTACGTCTTGAACGGGCGCTTGAATTCGCCCTTGCCCCAGTTGTCGCCCTGGCTCAGGGACGGGTTGGTGTTGGCGGGCGAGACTTCGAGGAGGTTGGCGGAGTTGAAGACGCCCTGCATCGACTGGGCCACGCCGGAGTTGAGGGGGCCGACGACGCCGAGGACGTTCTTGTCGCCGACGAGCTTGGTGGCGTTGGCCTGGCCGGAGGCGGGGACCGCCTGGTCGTCGAGGGCTTCGACCTTGAACTCGACGCCCGGGACCTCGTTGTTCTTGTTCGCGGTCTTGGCGGCGAGGTCGACGGAGTTCTTGATGCCCTGGCCGAGCGGGGAGAGCGATCCGGTGAGCGGGGCGTCGACGCCGATGACGACGGTGATCTTGCCGCTCGCGTCGGTGCTCTTGCCTTCGTCGCGAGAGCCGCAGGCGGTGAGGGTAAGCGCTCCCGTGGTGAGCACGGAGGTGAGTATGAGCAAGGAACGGTGTCGCACGATGTGTCCTCTCCCTGGCGCGGCTGCCTCTGCTGAGGTGCCATGTGTCTCGCCGGGCCGTACGGGGTGATGCAGGGTCGTGCAGTGGACGCGCCCGGCGGCGCGGTGACTGGCCGTGACTCTAAGGGCAGGGAGAGTGGTGAGGGAGCGGTGAAGGTCAGGATGTGACTGTCTTGTTATGCCGGGACGGACAGGAGGGGGCGCCAGTGTGGACAGATGGGTGTTTTCCGCACCTGACGCGGTGTTCACATGCTGAGAACTCCCAGTTCCGCTAAGGCGCTTGGGGTGATCTTGGTGCTGACAGTCCGCTGGTCGCGCCGATGCCCGGAGGGTGGGTCGGGGTCGGCCGCGGTGCGCTGTTTCCCATTGCGTGAATGTTACGCAGTGTTACATCTGGGGAAGGGGTGATCGACTGCGGGCCCGGTACGGGGGTCGACCGGGCGTCCCGGGCCGGTCGATCGGACCGGGACGGGGCCGTGGGGTGACCGTTCGTCACCATTGGGGTGACGCGGTGGGGGTGTCGCCGTCGGGTGGAATCCGGCCGTTCCCGGGCGTGGGTCAGCTCTGGGGTACGGCGTCGCGCAGGAGGCAGGTGAGGCGGGCGGTACAGACCCGCTTGTCCTGTTCGTCGGTGATGACGATGTCGTAGGTGGCGGTGGTGCGGCCGCGGTGGACGGGGGTGGCGACCCCGGTCACGGTTCCGCCGCGGACGCCGCGGTGGTGCGTGCAGTTGAGGTCCACACCGACCGCGATCTTGGCGCTGCGGCCGTGCAGCATCGCCCCGACGGAGCCGAGGGTTTCGGCGAGGACGGCGGAGGCCCCGCCGTGCAGCAGTCCGTACGGCTGGGTGTTGCCCGCGACGGGCATGGTGCCGACGACGCGGTCGGCGGACGCCTCGACGATCTCCACGCCCATACGGGTGCCGAGGTGTCCGGCGGACAGGAGCGCCGGCAGGTCCACCCCGAGCGCGGTGTACTCGTCGATGATGTCCTGCGGGAACTTCGCGGTGGACTGGTCACCCATGGGGCCCGGCTCCGATCGTCAGCGCTCGTGCGGTGTGTGCACCGTAGTGCTTACCAGATCGCCGAGTGACAGCTCAGGGGTGGTCACGGGGCCCGGCCGGCCGGCTCGAAGCGCACGACGACGGACTTGCTCGCCGGGGTGTTGCTGCTGTCGGCGGTGGCACCGAGGGGGACCAGCACATTGGTCTCCGGGTAGTAGGCGGCCGCGCAGCCCCGCGCGGTGGGGTAGTGGACGACCCGGAAGCCGGGCGCGCGCCGCTCGACACCGTCCTTCCATTCGCTGATCAGGTCGGCGTACGAGCCGTCGGCGAGGCCCAGCCCGGCCGCGTCCTGGGCGTTCACGAGGACGACGCGGCGGCCGCCCTTGATGCCCCGGTAGCGGTCGTCGAGCCCGTAGATCGTGGTGTTGTACTGGTCGTGCGAGCGCAGGGTCTGCAGCAGGAGGCGGCCCTCGGGCAGGTACGGGAACTCCACGGGCGCGGCGGTGAAGTTGGCCTTGCCGGTGGCGGTGGGGAAGCGGCGTTCGTCGCGCGGACCGTGCGGCAGGGCGAAGCCGCCCGGGTGGGCCACGCGCGCGTTGAAGTCCTCGAACCCGGGGACGACGCGGGCGATCCGGTCGCGGATGTTCGCGTAGTCCTTCTCGAACTCCTCCCAGGGTGTGGCGGATCCGGGGCCGAGGACGGCGCGGGCCAGCCGGGCGACGATGGCCGGCTCGGAGAGCAGGTGGGGGCTCGCGGGCGGGAGGTTGCCCCGGGAGGCGTGGACCATGCCCATGGAGTCCTCCACGGTGACGATCTGCCGGACGCCGGCCTGGATGTCCTTGTCGGTGCGGCCGAGGGTGGGCAGGATCAGCGCGCGGGTGCCGGTCACGACGTGCGAGCGGTTGAGTTTGGTGGAGACGTGGACGGTGAGGCGGGCGCGGCGCATCGCGGCTTCGGTGACGTGCGTGTCGGGGGTGGCGGCGACGAAGTTGCCGCCCATGGCGATGAAGACCTTGGCCCTGCCGTCGCGGAGCGCCTCGATGGACCGCACGACGTCGTAGCCGTGGTGGCGCGGCGAGGTGATGCCGAATTCTTTGTCGAGGGCGTCGAGGAAGGCGGGGGCGGGCCGTTCGAAGATGCCCATGGTGCGGTCGCCCTGCACGTTGGAGTGGCCGCGTACGGGGCAGACACCGGCGCCCGGCCGGCCGATGTTGCCGCGCAGCAGCAGGAAGTTGACGACTTCCCGGATGGTCTGCACGGAGTGTTTGTGCTGGGTGAGGCCCATGGCCCAGCAGACGATGGTGCGCTGTGAGGCGAGGACGAGGGTGAGGGCCTGTTCGATGTCCGCGCGTTCCAGGCCGGTGGCGGTGAGTGTCTCGTCCCAGTCGGCGGCGCGGGCGGCGGCGGTGAATTCCTCGTAGCCGTGGGTGTGGTCGCGGACGAAGGCTTCGTCGACGGCGCCGGGGGTCTCCAGGATCAGCCTGTTGAGCAGCCGGAAGAGGGCCTGGTCGCCGCCGAGGCGGATCTGGAGGAACAGGTCGTTGAGCGCGGCGCCCTTGCTGAGGCCCCGCGGGGTCTGGGGGTTCTTGAACCGTTCCAGGCCGGCCTCGGGCAGCGGATTGACCGAAATGATCTTCGCGCCGGCCTTTTTGGCCTGCTCCAGGGCGGAGAGCATCCGGGGGTGGTTGGTGCCGGGATTCTGTCCGGCCACGATGATCAGGTCGGCCTGGTGGAGGTCCTCCAGAAAGACGCTGCCCTTGCCGATGCCGATGGTCTCGTTGAGCGCCGAGCCGGAGGACTCGTGGCACATGTTGGAGCAGTCCGGCAGGTTGTTCGTACCGAATTCGCGGGCGAAGAGCTGGAGGAGGAAGGCGGTCTCGTTGCTGGTGCGGCCCGAGGTGTAGAAGAGGGCTTCGTCGGGGGAGTCGAGGGCGGTGAGCTCCTCGGCGATGATCGCGAAGGCGCGTTCCCAGCTGACCGGCCGGTAATGGTCCCCGTCGTGCCCGCTGTCGTCGTGCCCGCTGTCGTCGTGCCGGTCCCCGTCGTGCCGGGCCCCGTGCGGCGGGGAGCCGCCCGATAGCGAACCGGCGGCCGTGCCGGCGGCTCGTTCGAGCAGCATGGGCTGGGTGATGCGCCCCTGCTGTCCCAGCCAGTAGCCGCTGCGGTCGGCCAGGTCGGACACCGGGTGCGCGGCGAAGAATTCCGGGGTGACCCGGCGCAGCGTGGCTTCCTCGGCGACGGCCTTCGCGCCGTTCTCGCAGAATTCCGCGGTGTGCCGGTGGTCGCCTTCGGGCCAGGCGCAGCCGGGGCAGTCGAAGCCGTCCTTCTGGTTGACCTTGAGCAGGGTCCTCGCGGTGCGGCCGATGCCCATCTGCTGGTGGGCGATGCGGAGGGTGTGCGCGATGGCGGGGATGCCCGCGGCCGCGCGCTTGGGGGGCCGGACCTGCGGCGCGTCCTGGACCGGATCGCCTGCGGGGGGCTTGCTGGCCATCGCGTTCTCCCTCGGACACGTACGCGGATCCGCTTCGGACGTTGCTCTTCCGGGTGTCTCCCCCGATCCTGTCACGCGCCCCCGGCGGACGGGAGGGGAGACGGGGGCGGTCGGGATTGTCGGTGGGGCGTGGCAGGATCGAGTCCGTGGCTGAGACAGCATCGAAGAAGACCGCAGACATCCGTCCCCGCCTGCTCCTCATGGACGGGCACTCCTTGGCGTACCGGGCGTTCTTCGCGCTGCCCGCGGAGAATTTCACGACCGCGACCGGTCAGCCGACGAACGCCATCTACGGCTTCGCGTCGATGCTGGCGAACACGCTGCGTGACGAGGCGCCCACGCATTTCGCCGTGGCGTTCGACGTGTCCCGCAAGACGTGGCGCTCCGAGGAGTTCCCGGAGTACAAGGCGAACCGCTCGAAGACGCCCGACGAGTTCAAGGGCCAGGTCGAGCTGATCGGCGAGCTGCTGGACGCGATGCGCGCGGACCGGTTCGCGGTCGACGGGTTCGAGGCGGACGACGTCATCGCGACCCTGGCCACGCAGGCCGAGGCGGCGGGCTTCGAGGTGCTGATCGTCACCGGCGACCGGGACTCCTTCCAGCTGATCAGCGAGCACACGACGGTGCTGTACCCGACGAAGGGCGTCTCGGAGCTGACGCGTTTCACACCGGAGAAGGTGCGGGAGAAGTACGGACTCTCGCCCCAGCAGTATCCGGACTTCGCGGCGCTGCGCGGCGACCCGTCCGACAACCTCCCGGGCATCCCGGGGGTCGGGGAGAAGACCGCCGCGAAGTGGATCAATCAGTTCGGTTCCTTCGACGAGCTGGTGGCCCGCGCCGACGAGGTCAAGGGCAAGGCCGGGCAGAATTTCCGTGATCACCTGGACTCGGTGCGGCTGAACCGCCGGCTGACCGAGATGGTGCGGGACGTCGAGCTGCCCAAGACCCCGCAGGACCTGGAGCGCGCCCCGTACGACCGTGCTGCGGTGAAGGGCGTGCTGGACGTGCTGGAGATCCGGAACCCGAGCCTGCGTGAGCGGCTGCTGGCCGTGGACCCGGGCGCGGCCGAGGAGGAGGCCCCGCCGCCGGCCGCCGGGGTCGAGCTGGACGGCGCGGTGCTGGGCTCCGGCGAGCTGGCGCCCTGGCTGGCGGAGCACGGCGCGCAGCCGCTCGGGGTGGCCACGGTCGACACCTGGGCGCTGGGTACGGGAAGTGTCACCGAGGTCGCGCTCGCCGCGGCCGGCGGCGCCGCCGCGTGGTTCGACACGACGCAGCTGGACGAGGCCGACGAGCAGGCGTTCGCGGGGTGGCTCGGAGACGCCGCCCGGACCAAGGTCATGCACAACGCGAAGGGGGCGATGCGGGTCGCCCCCGAGCACGGCTGGCGGGTCGACGGGGTCACCATGGACACCGCGCTGGCCGCCTATCTGGTCAAGCCGGGCCGCCGCTCGTTCGCGCTGGACGCCCTGGCCATCGAGTACCTCGGCCGTGAACTGGCCCCGGAGGCCTCCGCCGACGGACAGCTCGCCTTCGGCAGTGACGAGCAGGCCGAGGCCGATGCGCTGATGGCGCAGGCGCGCGCGGTCCTCGATCTGGGTGACGCGTTCACCGAGCGCCTCGGCGAGGTCGGTGCCACCGGGCTGCTGCACGACGTGGAGCTGCCCACCTCCACCCTGCTGGCCCGGATGGAGCGGTACGGCATCGCCGCCGACCGGGCCCATCTGGAGGCCATGGAGCAGCAGTTCGCGGGCGCCGTGCAGCAGGCGGTGAAGGAGGCGCACGCGGCCGTCGGTCACGAATTCAACCTCGGCTCGCCCAAGCAGCTCCAGGAGGTCCTCTTCGGTGAGCTGGGCCTGCCCAGGACGAAGAAGACCAAGACCGGCTACACCACGGACGCCGACGCGCTGGCCTGGCTCGCCGCCCAGACCGAGCACGAGCTGCCGGTCATCATGCTGCGCCACCGCGAGCAGGCGAAGCTGCGGGTCACCGTCGAGGGCCTGATCAAGACGATCGCGGCCGACGGCCGTATCCACACCACCTTCAACCAGACGGTGGCGGCGACCGGCCGGCTCTCCTCGACCGACCCCAATCTGCAGAACATCCCGGTCCGCACCGACGAGGGCCGGGCCATCCGCCGGGGCTTCGTGGTCGGCGAGGGGTACGAGTCGCTGATGACGGCCGACTACAGCCAGATCGAGCTGCGCGTGATGGCCCACCTCTCCGAGGACGCGGGCCTGATCGAGGCGTTCGCCTCCGGTGAGGACCTGCACACCACCGTCGCCTCCCAGGTGTTCGGTGTGGCGAAGTCCGCGGTCGACCCGGAGATGCGCCGGAAGATCAAGGCGATGTCGTACGGACTGGCCTACGGGCTCTCGGCGTTCGGCCTCTCCCAGCAGCTGAACATCGAGGCGGCCGAGGCGCGCGGGCTGATGGACACGTTCTTCGAGCGCTTCGGAGGCGTACGGGACTATCTGCAGCGAGCCGTCGTGGAGGCCAGGGCCACGGGCTACACGGAGACGATGCTCGGCCGCCGCCGCTATCTGCCCGACCTCAACAGCGACAACCGGCAGCGCCGCGAGATGGCCGAGCGGATGGCGCTCAACGCGCCGATCCAGGGCACCGCGGCGGACATCGTCAAGGTCGCCATGCTCAACGTGGACCGGGCGATGACCGAGGCGGGACTCACCTCGCGGATGCTTCTTCAGGTCCACGACGAAATCGTCCTGGAGATCGCCCCCGGCGAACGCGACCGGGTGGAGGAGCTGCTCCGCCGCGAGATGTCGGCCGCCGTCGAACTGCGCGCACCGCTGGATGTCTCGGTGGGTGTGGGGGCTGACTGGGAGTCGGCGGCGCACTGACCCGCGCGAGCGCGACGTACGAGTGTGACGTACGAGTGTGAGTGCCGACGAGGACCGGGTGGTGCCGGGGCGTTCCGGAAGGACGCCCCGGCCGGGGCCGGTCCGAGGGGGAAAAGCGCTGGTCAGTTGACGGGACGGTTACGGGACAGAGCGGACTCCGCTTTCCCGGACGTCCGGCAGGTGGCGAACTGGTGAAAACCGGTCACCGGGCGGTGTGCTGAGGCCAGGAGTTGACGTAGGGTCGCCTGAGTCCACGCGCGGGGAGCGCGCACAGTCAGCCACCGGGAGGGACCAGACGTATGGCAGCGCTATTCGGTCGTCGACTGCGCAGAGGAGCGACCACGACGGCGGCGGCCGTCGCCGCGATCGCGGCGCTCTCCGCATCACAGGCGCCCGGCGCCGTCACCGTCAACGCCGGGGGATCGCAGGACACCCCCGAAGAAACGTCACCGCGCGCCGACACCGCCGTGACCGGCAACTCCCCGTACTACACGGAGCTCCCACCGCTGATCACACCCGGCGGCCCGGGTACCTCGATCGAGCTGCCGGCCACCGGCCCGGCGGAAGCCGGCATACCGGCTTCGGTCCTCGCCGCGTACAAGCAGGCGGAGCAGACCATCGCGCGGACCAAGCCCGGCTGCAACCTGCCCTGGCAGCTCCTCGCCGCGATCGGGAAGGTCGAGTCGGGCCAGGCACGGGGCGGCCGGGTGGACGCCAACGGCACGACGCTCTCGCCGATCCTCGGCCCGGTCCTCAACGGCGTCGGCTTCGCGAACATCTCCGACACCGACAACGGTGAGTACGACGGCGACTCGACGCATGACCGCGCGGTCGGCCCGATGCAGTTCATCCCGTCGACGTGGGCCACCTGGGGCCAGGACGCCAACGGTGACGGCCGCAAGGACCCCAACAACATCTTCGACGCGGCGCTGGCGGCCGGACTCTATCTCTGCGCCGGCGACCGTGACCTCTCGGTCGAGGACAACCTGCACAAGTCGATCCTCGGGTACAACCACTCGACGGAGTACCTGAACACGGTCCTGAGCTGGTTCCAGTACTACAAGAAGGGCACACACGAGGTTCCGAACGGCACCGGTGTGCTGCCCGTCGGCTCCGGACCCGCGAACTCCGGTTCCACGCCGAGCCCGAGCCCCGTCCCCTCGAATCCCACGCCCGGCAACGCGCCGAGCCCGGGCCCCACTCCTTCGAAGCCCACGCCCGGTACCCCCGCCCCCTCGAAGCCCACCCCGGCCCCCGGTGACAGCGACGGCCCCGGCACCCCCGTGCCCGCGCCCGTCGTCAAGCGGATCGAGAACACCGGCGCGGGCGAGCTGACCGCCGTGGCGGGCAGCGTGTTCACCGGGCGGACGTCCGTGCGCGCCGTGGACGCGGCGGGTAAGCCCGTCGCCGACGTACGCGTCCAGTTCGAGATCGTCGGGGACACCGACGCCCGCTTCACCGCGGTCGGCGGCGCGCTCAAGGTCTCCAAGCTGACCGTCATCACCGGCAAGGACGGCACGGCGAGCGCCCCGCCCGTCCAGGCGGGCCGGCAGACCGGGAAGTTCACGGTGCGGGCCACCGTCGCCGTCAGCGGAGTCGCGCCCGTCGAGTACGCCGCGACGGTCACGGCCCCCCGGGCCGACGGACTCGCCAGGATCTCCGACCAGGAGCTGACCGCCGCGCCCGGCGCCGAGTTCGCCGCCCCGGTCGAGGTCAAGGCCACCTACAAGGGGGCCGCCGCGTCGGGTGTGGCGGTGACCGCGGCCATGATCACGTCCGCGGACGACGCCACCACGCCGGTGACGGGCCCCTGCTTCAAGGACGCGGCGGGCAACCCGGTCCGGTCCCTGACGGATCTCAGGACGGACGCCGACGGCGTCCTCCGGCTTCCGAAGATCTACGCGGACGACACGACGGGCACGTTCCTGCTCCGCCTCGAAACCGAGGGCGGCGCGACACTGATCATCGAGCTGAAGGTCGCCTGACCCCGCCGGACCACGCCACGCCGCGCGTCGCCCGTCGTTCTCTGTCCCGCCAGACCGGAGGGCGACGGGCGGTTCGCGCTCCGGCCCCGGCGGGACGTCCTCTCAGCGCCGCGCGTTCGTACGGCGTGTCGCCACCGCCGTGGACGGGTCCTCCGGCCACGGGTGGCGGGGGTAGCGGCCGCGCAGTTCGGCCCGTACGGCGCGGTAGCCCTCCTGCCAGAAGGACGCCAGGTCCGCCGTCACCGCCGCCGGGCGCCCCGCCGGGGAGAGCAGGTGGACCAGCACCGGTACACCCGCGACCTTCGGGGTCTCCCGCAGGCCGAACAACTCCTGCAGTTTCACCGCCAGTACGGGCTGCGGGCCGCCGTATTCCACCCGCACCCGCGACCCGCTCGGCACCTCGACGCGCTCCGGCGCCAGCTCGTCCAGCCGGGCCGCCTCGCCGGTCGCCCAGGGCAGCAGCCGCCGCAGGGCCTGTCCCGCGTCGAGCCGTCCCAGATCCGAGCGGCGCCGCGCCCGGGAGAGCTCCGGCTCCAGCCAGGCGTCCGGGTCCGCCAGCAGCGCGTCGTCCGAGACGTCGGGCCAGCCCCGGCCCACCTCCCGGTGCAGGAAGGCGAGCCGCTCCCGCAGCCCCCGCGCGTCCCGCGTCCAGTGCAGCAGCCCGAGCCCCTCGCGCGCCAGCCCGTCCAGCAGCGCCTCCCGTACCAGCCGTGGATCGGGTGAGCGCAGCGCCCTGACGGACAGGTCGACCGCGCCCAGGCGCTCGACCCGCCGGGCGACGACATCGCCGTCCTCCCAGCGCACCTCCTCGCCCGCGACCCGCAGATGTCCGGCGGCGGCCCGCGCGGTGTCCTCGTCGATGACCGCGGCCAGCCGTACCCGCGCCGCCGCCGCCGTGGCCGGCCGGTCCGCGACGGCCACCGCCAGCCAGGGCGCGGCGCGCAGCCGGGACGTGTCGGCCAGTTCGCCGCCGGTGCCCGACACCATGAGGTACGACCCGGCGCCCCGCGCCCGTGCCACCCGCTCCGGGAAGGCGAGCGCGGCCACGAGCCCGGCGACGGCGTCATCCGTGGCGGCCGGTTCCCGGCCCGCCGTGTCCTCGCCGGCCGCCGAGGCCAGCCGCCGCGCCTCCTGGCGCCACCGGGCCGCGTACGCGTCCCCGCCGGAGCGGGCGGTACGCCAGGCCGCCGCCAGATCGTCCCCGTACGAGCGCGGCGGCTCCTCGCTCAGGAGCGCCACCACCTCGGCCGCCCGGCGCGTCCCCACCTGCCCGGCGCCGTCGAGGAGGGCTCGCGCGAGCCGGGGGTGCAGGCCGAGCCTGGCCATCCGTACGCCCCGGTCCGTCACCCGGCCCCCGCCGCCCCCGGCCGCCCCGCCGTCCACCGCCTCGACCGCCGTCACCGTGCGCGGCGCCTCCACCGTCCGCACCGTCTCCACCGCGCCGATCGCGGCCAGCACCGTGCGCGCGGCGGCCAGCGCCCCGGCCGGGGGCGGGTCCAGCAGCGCGAGCCCGCTCGCGTCCGGATCACCCCAGCAGGCGGCCTGGAGCGCGAAGGCCGCCAGATCCGCGACCTTGATCTCGGGGGAGGGGAAGCGGACCAGCCGGGCGTCCTCCGCCTCCGACCAGCAGCGGTAGACGGCGCCGGGGGCCTCGCGCCCGGCCCGGCCCGCCCGCTGCCGGGCGCCCGCCTGCGAGACCCGTACCGTCGTGAGGGCGCTCAGCCCCCGTGCGTGATCGGTACGGGGCTCACGCGCCAGGCCCGCGTCCACGACGATCCGTACCCCCGGCACCGTCAGGCTCGACTCGGCCACCGCCGTCGCGAGGACGATCCGGCGGCGGCCGGAGGAACCGGCCAGCACCGCGTCCTGCACCGCGGCCGGTGCCCGCCCGTGCACCTGGAGCACCTCGGCGCCGGTCTCGCCCAGCTGTCCCGCGACCCGGGCGATCTCGCCCACGCCCGGCAGGAAACAGAGCACGTCGCCGTCCCGTTCGGCCAGGGCCCGGCGCACCACCGACGCGACATGGGTGAGCAGCGCCGGATCGACCCGCATCCCGTGCGGTGGACGCACGGGCTGTACGGGCGGCGCCCACACCACCTCCACCGGACAGGAGACGCCCCGCGCTTCCACCACCGGCGCGTCCCCCAGCAACCGCGCCCAGCCGGCGGCGTCGGTCGTCGCGGAAGCCGCCACCAGACGCAGCTCGGGCCGCAGGGCCGCCCGTACGTCCAGCAGGAAGGCCGCCACGGTGTCCGCGTCCAGATGCCGCTCGTGGCATTCGTCGAGGATCACCACATCGACCCCGGCCAGTTCCTGGTCACGCTGGAGCCGCTGGAGCAGCACGCCGGTGGTCACCACCTCCACCACCGTCGAGCGCCCCACCGCGCGTTCCCCGCGCACGGTGAAGCCGACGCGCTCCCCGACGCGTTCGCCGAGCAGCCAGGCCATCCGGCGGGCCGCCGCGCGGGCCGCGATCCGCCGGGGCTCGGCGACGATCACCCGCCGGACGGGTCCGTCGCCGAGCAGCCCGGCCAGGACCAGCGGCACCAGTGTCGTCTTGCCGGTCCCGGGGGGTGCGCACAGGACCGCGCTGCCGTGCCCGTCGAGGGCACGCTCCAGCGCGGGGACGGCGGTACGTACGGGCAGGCGGGCCAGGATGTCGTCGCGGATCACCCGCCCAGTCTCGTACGCGGGCCGGACAGCCCGTTACCCGGTCCGGCGCGGCCGTGGCCGGGTAACGGTGCTCACCGGTGTTCGGTCCTGTCCCGTCCCGGCCGCCCGACTGCCCCGCGCTCGCCCGTGCCTGGCCCTGCCTGAGCCTGCCTGGCCCTGCCTGAGCCTGCCTGGGTCTGTCGGTGCGCGTCCCGGGTCAGTCCCGTTCGCAGACGTAGATCGCCGAGCCCGGGATCAGATTGCCCCGTAGCGGGGACCAGCCGCCCCACTCCTGGCTGTTCCAGGCCGGCCATTCCGGTTCCACCAGGTCGACCAGCCGGAAGCCCGCCCCGACCAGGTCCCGCACCCGGTCGCCGAGCGTCCTGTGGTGTTCCACATAGACGGCGTTCCCCTGGTCGTCCTGCTCGACATAGGGAGTGCGGTCGAAGTAGGAGGCCGTCACCGTCAGACCCTCGGGCCCCGGCTCGTCGGGAAACGCCCAGCGGATCGGGTGGGTGGCGGAGAAGATCCAGCGCCCGCCCGGCCGCAGCACGCGCCGCACCTCGCGGAAGACCTTGGCGGGGTCGGCGACGAAGGGGATGGCGCCGTAGGCGGAGCAGGCGAGGTCGAAGGAGCCGTCCCGGAAGGGCAGCACACCCGCGTCGGCCTCCACCAGCGGGAAGGTGAGGGAGCGGCCCTCGGCGATCCGCAGCGCGTGCTGGAGCTGGCGGTGCGAGAGGTCCAGGGCGACCGGGCGCGCGCCCTGGGCCGCCAGCCAGCGGGAGCACTGCGCGGCGCCCGCCCCGATCTCCAGGATGTCGAGGCCCCGCAGGGACTCCTGCGGTCCCAGCAGCCCGGCCTCCACCTCGTCGAGCCCCTCCGGGCCCCAGACGAAACGGTCGTCGCCGAGGAAGGTGCCGTGCTCGATCTGGTAGTCGTCCGCGTTCCGGTCCCACCAGCCGCGGTTGGCCCGGCTGCTCTCCGTGTCTCCGGAGTCGCGGCGTGTCGCTTCGGGTTCGTGCTCTTGGATCATCTTGTCCGTCGTCGTAGTGTGCTGAGACCGCGTGGTCGCAGGGGGCGGAGGCCACGATGGGGCCGTCATGGCCTCATCAAACGTGGATTGTGCCGGGATTGGGACGTTTTGCCCCGGGTGTGCGCCTTCGCGCATTGACCGTGCCCGGCTGCCCCCGTATGCTAAAGGTTGCGCTGCGGGCTTGCGCGCCTCAGACGTAGCAGCCGCGCTCGCATCTGTTGTGGTCCCCTCGGTTGTCGAGGCGCTTTCCCTGCTGTCCGGGGGCGGCGCTTCCTTGGCTGTCCGGCTTCGGCAGAGGCGATACGGGCTCCCGGCGTAGCAGTACCTACGACTCACTGTCCGCACCGGAGCCCTTTCCCACATGACGAGCAGCACCGAGACCACCGCCACCACCCCGCAGGTTGCGGTCAACGACATCGGTAACGCGGAAGCCTTCCTTGCCGCGATCGACGAGACGATCAAGTACTTCAACGACGGCGACATCGTCGACGGCGTCATCGTGAAGGTCGACCGGGACGAGGTCCTGCTCGACATCGGTTACAAGACCGAAGGCGTGATCCCGTCCCGCGAGCTTTCGATCAAGCACGACGTCGACCCCAATGAGGTCGTCAAGGTCGGCGACGAGATCGAAGCCCTTGTTCTCCAGAAGGAGGACAAGGAAGGTCGTCTGATCCTCTCCAAGAAGCGTGCTCAGTACGAGCGCGCCTGGGGCACGATCGAGAAGATCAAGGAAGAAGACGGCATCGTCACCGGCACCGTCATCGAGGTCGTCAAGGGTGGTCTCATCCTCGACATCGGCCTCCGTGGCTTCCTGCCGGCCTCCCTCGTCGAGATGCGCCGCGTCCGCGACCTCCAGCCCTACGTGGGCAAGGAGCTCGAAGCCAAGATCATCGAGCTGGACAAGAACCGCAACAACGTGGTCCTGTCCCGCCGTGCCTGGCTGGAGCAGACCCAGAGCGAGGTCCGCCAGACCTTCCTCACGACCCTGCAGAAGGGCCAGGTCCGCTCCGGCGTCGTTTCCTCGATCGTCAACTTCGGCGCGTTCGTGGACCTCGGCGGCGTCGACGGTCTCGTGCACGTCTCCGAGCTGTCCTGGAAGCACATCGACCACCCCTCCGAGGTTGTCGAGGTCGGCCAGGAAGTCACCGTCGAGGTTCTCGACGTGGACATGGACCGCGAGCGTGTCTCCCTGTCGCTCAAGGCGACGCAGGAAGACCCGTGGCAGCAGTTCGCCCGGACGCACCAGATCGGTCAGGTCGTCCCGGGTAAGGTCACCAAGCTCGTCCCGTTCGGTGCGTTCGTTCGCGTCGACGAGGGCATCGAGGGCCTGGTGCACATCTCCGAGCTGGCCGAGCGCCACGTGGAGATCCCGGAGCAGGTCGTCCAGGTCAACGACGAGATCTTCGTCAAGGTCATCGACATCGACCTGGAGCGTCGCCGCATCAGCCTCTCGCTGAAGCAGGCCAACGAGGCGTTCGGTGGCGACCCGGCTTCGGTCGAGTTCGACCCGACCCTCTACGGCATGGCCGCGTCGTACGACGACCAGGGGAACTACATCTACCCCGAGGGCTTCGACCCCGAGACCAACGACTGGCTCGAGGGCTTCGAGTCCCAGCGCGAGGTCTGGGAGACCCAGTACGCCGAGGCGCAGCAGCGCTTCGAGCAGCACCAGGCCCAGGTCATCAAGTCCCGCGAGGCCGACGAGGCCGCTGCGGCCGAGGGTGCTGCCGCCCCGGCCGGCGGTGGCAGTGCACCGGCCGCCTCCGGTGGCGGTTCGTACTCCTCGGAGTCCGCGGACAACTCCGGCGCCCTGGCGTCGGACGAGGCCCTGGCTGCCCTGCGCGAGAAGCTGGCCGGTGGCCAGAGCTGACGCTCCGACCCCGTAGTTAGCTGGTAGTACGGCTGAACGTGAGGCCCGTTCCCCTTCGGGGGAGCGGGCCTCACGCGTGTCCGGTGTCCGGACGGCCGATCGCTGTGTGCCCGCTCCCGGGGCGGCGAGCCGAGAGCAACACGCAGGACACACGATCACCTGACGAGCCGTAACACGCGCTTGTCACGATCCCGGCACACCTGAAGACCGGAAGGGGTACCGGGCATGAGCCATGCGCCGAACATCACCACGGGAACCAGCCGCCGAAGCTTTCTGCGCCAGGTAGGCGTCACCGGGGGAGCGGGAGCGATGCTCGCCACCATGGGGGCCCTGGGCCTCGCCCCCACCGCCGAGGCCGCCGGGCGAGAACCCGTCTTCCGAGCGCCCCGCGCGGGCGACTTCACCCTCAGAGGCAAGGGCGCCGCCAAGGTCGTCATAGTCGGCGGCGGCATAGCCGGTCTCACCACCGCGTACGAGCTGGGCAAGGCGGGCTACGACTGCACGATCCTGGAGGCCAGGGACCGTACCGGCGGGCGCAACTTCACCGTACGCGGCGGGGATACGAACCTCGATCTGTACGGCAACCGCCAGACGGCGCGTTTCAGCGACGGCCAGTACATGAACGCGGGTCCGGGCCGCATCCCGCAGTGGATGGTCACCATGGACTACTGCCGCGAACTGGGCGTCCCCGTCGAGGTGTTCACCAACAGCAACGCCAACGCCTACCTCTTCAACGAGAAGGCCGGCATGACGGCCCCGGTGCGCTACCGCACCGCCAAGGCCGATGTGTACGGCTATGTGTCCGAGCTGCTCGCCAAGGCCACCGGCAAGGGCGCGCTCGACAGCGAGATCACCGCCGAGGACCAGGAGCGGCTGCTCGAATTCCTCAAGTCCTTCGGGGACATCGGCAGCAAGTTGACGTACACCGGCAGCGAACGCCGTGGCTACAGCGTGGACCCGGCCGCCGCCGGCACGCCGGGCATCGAACTGGGTCCGGTGCCCTCGGCGTCCGAGGTCTTCGCCAGCGGGGTCGGCCGCTACTTCTCCTTCGAATTCGGTTACGACCAGGCGATGCTGATGTTCCAGCCGGTCGGCGGCATGGACCGGATCCCCGCGGCGCTGACCAGGGAAGTCGGCAAGCGCCGTATCCGGACCGGCGCGGTCGTCCAGAAGATCACCGACAAGGCGCACGGCGTGACCGTCACGTACACCGAGCAGGGCCGTACCCACACCCTCGACGCGGACTACTGCGTCGCCGCCCTGCCGCCCAACATCCTCGCCAAGACCTCGCACAATCTGGGCCCGGCCGTGCAGAGCGCGCTGGAGGCGTGCACGCCGTCGTCGGCCGGCAAGATCGGGCTGGAGTACCGCAACC
This sequence comes from Streptomyces sp. NPDC051569, assembly GCF_044454085.1. NCBI lineage: Bacteria > Bacillati > Actinomycetota > Actinomycetes > Kitasatosporales > Streptomycetaceae > Streptomyces > Streptomyces sp. NPDC051569. Next base: position 17,379 of record NZ_JBITDJ010000004.1, on the reverse strand, counting down.
GGTGGTGGGAGAGCGACCACCGGATCTACGGGGGCATCACCGAGACCGATCTCGACCTGGCCCACATCTGGTACCCGTCCTACGGGCACCACGGCAAGCGCGGTCTGATCGTCGGTTATTACAACACCGGCTCCCAGGCCGACAACTACGCCAAGCTCACGCCGCGCGAGCGCGAGGAGCGGGCCGTCGCCCAGGGCGTGAAGATCCACGGCGAGAAGTACCGCAGCGAACTCGCCACGTCCTTCTCCCACCACTGGCGCCAGACCCCCCACCTGGAGGCATCCTGGCACTCGCTGTCCGGTGGGCCGGACGCGCCCGTCTTCGCGCCGCTCAACAAGGCCGCCGGACGCGTCTACTTCGCCGGTGACTATCTGTCCTACGCCGACGCCTGGCAGCACGGCGCCTTCACCTCCGCGCGCAAAACGGTGGCCGCGCTGCACGAACGCGTCCTGGCCTGAGAGCAGTCCGCCCGGGGGGCGCGGGAATGCCCGCGCCCCCCGGGGTGTTCTTGCGGAGGAACACGAGGAGGAGCGGTAATCGTGCTTGATCCGCAGGGTTTGTACGAGTGGGAGCCCAAGGGGCTCGGAGTCGTCGACGTGGCGCTCGCGCAGGAGTCGGCGGGCCTTGTCATGCTGTACCACTTCAACGGCTACATCGACGCGGGTGAGACCGGCGACCAGATCGTCGAGAACCTGCTGGAGTCGCTGCCTCACCAGGTGGTGGCCCGCTTCGACCACGACAGACTGGTCGACTACCGCGCCCGGCGCCCGCTGCTGACCTTCCGCCGCGACCGGTGGGCGGGATACGAGACGCCGACGCTCGACGTGAAGCTCGTACAGGACGCCACGGGCGCGCCGTTCCTGCTGCTGTCCGGACCCGAGCCGGATGTGGAGTGGGAGCGTTTCGCGACGGCCGTGCGCCAGATCGTCGAACGCCTCGGCGTGCGGCTGTCGGTCAATTTCCACGGCATCCCCATGGGTGTCCCGCACACCCGGCCCGTCGGCATCACCCCGCACGGCAACCGCACCGACCTCATGCCCGGCCATCGCAGCCCGTTCGACGAGGCGCAGGTGCCCGGCAGCGCCGAGGCGCTCGTCGAGTACCGGCTGATGGAGTCGGGCCATGACGTCCTCGGTGTCGCCGCGCACGTGCCGCACTACGTGGCCAGGTCGTCGTACCCCGACGCGGCGCTGACCGCGCTGGAAGCGATCACGGCGGCGACCGGTCTGGTGCTGCCGAGCGTCGCCCACTCCCTGCGTACGGAGGCCCAGCGCACCCAGACCGAGATCGAGCGGCAACTCGGCGAGGGCGACGAGGAACTCGTCACGATGGTGCAGGGACTTGAGCACCAGTACGACGCCGTCGCGGGCGCGGAGACGCGCGGCAATCTGGTCGCCGAGCCGGCGGAGCTGCCGTCGGCCGACGAGATCGGCCGTGAATTCGAGAAGTTCCTCGCGGACCGCGAGGGCGAGACGGGGGCGTAAACCGCCGTCCCGCGAGACCTGCCCTCAAGCGCCTCCTCGGCCCTGGGCGGGTACGGGCCGCACGGCTGATCCGCTCAGCCGTGCGGCACTGTGTTTCCCCGCCCGCTTGTCTCGCCTGTCCCGCCTGCCTCGCCCGGTTCCTGGGCTTGGGCCCTCGTCGTTCCGCCGGGCCCGGCGGAGACCGGCGGACAGGGCCTAGGCTGGCCTCATGCTGCGGTTGGGACTCACAGGCGGAATCGGTGCGGGCAAGAGCGAAGTCTCGCGGTTGCTGACCGGTTACGGAGCGGTGCTGATCGACTCCGACCGGATTGCCCGGGAAGTGGTCGAGCCAGGAACACCGGGACTCGCGGCGGTGGTCACCGAGTTCGGCCCGGAGGTACTGACCGGCACCGGAGCCCTCGACCGTCCGAAACTGGGTGGCATCGTCTTCGGCGACCCCGGCAGACTGCGGGCCCTGAACGCGATCGTGCACCCGCTCGTGCGGGCCCGCTCCGCCGAGCTGGAGACGGCGGCGGACACCGACGCGGTCGTCGTGCACGACGTACCCCTGCTGGTCGAGAACGGTATGGCCGGGCTGTACGACCTCGTGGTGGTGGTGGACGCCTCTCCGGGGACGCAGCTGGAACGGCTCGTACGGCTGCGGGGCATGGCGGAGTCCGAGGCGCGCGGGCGGATGGCCGCGCAGGCCACCCGCGAGCAGCGCCGGGCGGTCGCGGACATCGTCATCGACAACGACGGTCCGCTGGAACGCCTGGAACCGCAGGTCCGCAAGGTCTGGCGGGAACTCCATGAGGGCCGTGGCGGAGCGGCGACGGAATAGCGTCACCGCGCCCGGCGTTGACAGCGCGCAGTGAGGGAAGGAAGCGACCGTGCCCGAGAGCCCGGAGACCCACGTCATCGACTATCGCGCCGCGGAGCAGTTGCTGGCCGCGCGGGACCCGCGCGGGGCCGTTCAGCTGCTCGACTCGGTGATCGCCGCGCACCCGGAGAACACGGCGGCCCGGCTGCTGCGTGCGCGCGCCTTCTTCGCGGCGGCCCAACTCCGCCCGGCGGAGCTGGAATTCGAACTCGTCCTGGAACGTGAGCCGGACAACGCCTTCGCGCATTTCGCGCTGGCCCGCACGTTTGAGCGCTCCGGTCGGCCGGAGGCCGCCAAGCGGCACTTCCGCCTGGCGGCCGCGCTGGACCCCAGGCCGGAGTACCTGAAGGCGGCCCGTTTCGACTCCGGCGCGAGCGGCCAGGACGACTGACCGCACGACGACGGGCGCCACGGCGCCGGACCGCACGGCGAGTGACCGCACGGCGAGCGATCAGATGCACGAGCGCTCATCGGTGATGTGCGGGATCCCGGCGGGGGCCACGACCACCGCCGTGCTGCCAGTAGTGCTCCGGGTCGCCGCCCTCGTCCGGACGTCCGGCGTCCGCGCCCGGGCCGGGGACCGGATCGTACGGCGGGACCTCACGCCCTGGCTGGAAGTGCGGCCCCTGGCGGATGTGGCGCAGCACCATGACCAGGTCCACCACGACGATCAAGAAAAGCACACCGCACACCACGGACCAGCCCGTTCTCCCCACCATCGCGAACGCGGTGGTGCCGAAGGCGGTCCAGATCAGGCCCCAGACGCTCAGCCAGAACCGCATGCGCAGTGCACTGCGCGCGGTGGCGGGCTCATTCCCCGTACGCATCACTCATCACCTCCCATACCTCCCTTATGGGGGTGTACCCACAGAAGTGGTCCGCGACCCGAGTGGGCGAGGATTCGCCGGGAAACGTCAGTGCACGATGGTGTAGCTGCGCCACGGCCCGGCGCCGGGGGCGGGACTGTCGGCCAGCGTGGTGGCCAGGTACGTGGTCCCGTGGCCGGTGCAGTCGGGCGTTCGGTACAGCACCATGTCGACCAGGGTGCTGTTGGAGATCTCGACGGCCCCGGCGGGCGCGAGCCGGTGGCAGCCCGTGACCAGCGGGTTCGACACCTGGATATGGCGATGCCGCCCGGTCTCGTAAGCGACGGTGCCCACCGCGGTCCGGCCGAGGCCGGAACAGCCCGCGACGGTGAGGGTCAGCAGTGCTGCCCCGGCGGCGACGCCGAGGCGCCGGTGATCGGTCACGGACATGGGCGATCCTCGTCTGTGCGGAGAAGACTGGTGTCCGCCACCCTGCCGGACCGCCGACGGGGCGGCATCCGATGCGCGGCCGGTCGGGCTACGGGCGGGTACCTTTCCCCCGCGCGTCTCGACCGACCGAACAATCAAGGCATATCGTGGTATTAACACTGCGGGGGCCGGCCGTCAGGGGGCCACCATCATGGTCGAAGGTCTCGTCATATTGGTCATAGCGCTCGTGTGCGCGTGCGGGGTGTACGCACTGTCGGCCGCGCGCGTCGTCAAGCAGTACGAGCGGGGCGTGGTCTTCCGCCTCGGGCGGCTGCGCGAGGGCGTCAGAGGGCCCGGATTCACCGTGATCGTCCCCTTCGTGGACAAGCTGCGCAAGGTCAACCTGCAGATCGTGACCATGCCCGTGCCGGCCCAGGACGGCATTACGCGGGACAACGTGACGGTGCGCGTGGACGCGGTGATCTATTTCAAGGTCATCGACGCGGCCGAGGCGCTGGTACGGGTCGAGGACTACCGCTTCGCGGTCTCGCAGATGGCGCAGACGTCCCTGAGGTCGATCATCGGCAAGAGCGACCTGGATGACCTGCTGTCCAACCGGGAGAAGCTCAATCAGGGACTTGAGCTGATGATCGACAGTCCGGCGATCGGCTGGGGAGTCCAGATCGACCGGGTGGAGATCAAGGACGTGTCGCTGCCCGAGACGATGAAGCGCTCGATGGCACGGCAGGCCGAGGCCGACCGGGAACGGCGCGCGCGGGTGATCAACGCGGACGCCGAGCTCCAGGCGTCGAAGAAGCTCGCCGAGGCGGCCAAGGAGATGTCGGGGCAGCCCGCCGCACTTCAGCTCCGGCTGCTGCAGACCGTCGTGGCCGTCGCGGCCGAGAAGAACTCCACGCTCGTCCTGCCCTTCCCGGTCGAGCTCCTCCGCTTCCTGGAACGCGCCACGCCGTCCGAAGCCGCTCACGCGGTGGAGGCGGTCTCCGGGGCCGTACAGGCGGCGCCCGGAGTGGCCGGAGCGCCGACGCCGACGCCCGCCGAGGGGGAGGCCGTCGCCGGGGCCGGGCCCGGCGTACCGCCGGGGAAGCCCGAGGCGGCCGGGGCGCCCGCCCCGCCGGCGTCGCCCGCCCCGCCCCCGCCCGCCCGGAGGCCGGCGCGGGAGTCGCACCACGTCTGAATCCCCCGGCCTGAGTCGCCGGTCTCAGTCCCCGGTCTCAGTCCCGGTGCGCATCCCCAGGCCCCGCAGGATTCATCGGAGACCCGCCGCACGCCTGACGCGGCGGGTCCTGTCCTGTGATCTTTGCGCGAGATCTTTACGCGCGGCCGGCGGCAGGGTACGAGAGGGGACGGTGCCCGATGCCGGGCACCTGGCGCGCACCGGTCGGCGGAGGAACCCGCCGGGGTGCCGCCGGAGCGGTCGGCCGAGGAGACACGACGCGTATGGAACCGGTGTGCACGACCCGGCAGGGCCAGGTCAGGGGCCGTCTTCGCACGCCACCGCCCGGCACGTCGGCCGGGGAACCGGCCCCCGTGGCCGCGTTCCTGGGCATTCCGTACGCGACGGCGCCCCGCTTCGGCCGCCCGGTCCCGGCCGAGCCGTGGGAGGGCATACGGCCGGCGGTCGCGTATGGTCCGACCGCGTCCAAGGCCCCGTACGCACCTCCCCTCGACGCCCTCATCCCGGAGAACTTCATCCCCGGAGGGCCTGCGGAGAGTTGTCTGAATCTGAACGTCTGGACCCCCTCACCCGGCCCGGAGGCCCGCCTTCCGGTCATGGTGTGGGTGCACGGCGGGGCGTTCGCGAACGGCTCGGGATCGGCTTCCGCGTACGACGGCAGTACGTTCGCGCGGGACGGCGTGGTGTGCGTGACGCTCAACTACCGCCTCGGGGTGGACGGTTTCCTCCACCTGGACGGTGTCCCGGACAACCGGGGGCTGCTCGATCAGATCGCCGCCCTGGAGTGGGTCCGGGACAACATCGCCTCCTTCGGAGGTGATCCGGAGCGGATCACGGTCTTCGGGGAGTCGGCCGGGGCGATGAGTATCGGCGTACTGCTGGGGATGGAACGGGCGCGTGGTCTGTTCCGGCGGGCGATCCTGCAGAGCGGTGGGGCCCACCACTTCCTGCGGCCGCCTTCGGCTCGCCTGATCACGGCCAGGCTGGCCGGGAAGCTGTCGATCGCTCCCACCGCCGAGGCGTTCGCCGCCGTGCCCGCCACCCGGCTGCTGCCCGCCCAGACGGAACTGCGGTCGGAGATCGGAGCCCGCCCGGATCCCGCTCTGTGGGGCGAGGCGGCGCTGAACATGATGCCCTTCGAGCCGGTGCTCGACGGCCGGACCCTGCCCGCCCCCGACTGCGGCGTGGACCTGCTCGTCGGCAGCAACCGCGAGGAGTACCGCCTCTTCCTCGTCCCCACCGAGCGGCTGGACGCGCTCACCGGGTCCAAGCTGCGCGCGACCGCCATGGCCTACGGACTCGACCCCGACCGGGCGCTCTCCGTCTACGGCGGCGCGCGGCCGGGAGCGACGCCGGGTGAGCTGTTCGACGCGATGTCGACGGACTGGTTCTACCGGATCCCGGCGATCCGCCTCGCCGAGTCGGTCCCCGGCTCGTACCTGTACGAGTTCGCCTGGCGTTCCCCGCGATTCGGCGGGCGGCTGGGAGCCTGCCACGCGGCGGAGCTGGGCTTCGTCTTCGACCGGGTCCGGGACCCGTCGTACACCCCGATGATCGGTGAGCGACCGCCGCAGGAGGTGGCGGACGCGATGCACCGGGCGTGGGTGGCGTTCGCCGGGACGGGAGACCCGGGCTGGGAGCCGTACGACCGCCGGACGCGAACCGCGATGGTGTTCGGCGCCGCGGCTGACGCCGGAGCCCGTTCCGTGGCGGCGTCCGGAACCGCTCAGGATCTTCGGCCGCAGGAGCGGGAGCTCTGGGAAGGACTGCGCTGACCTGACCTGACCTGACCTGACCTGACCTGACCTGACCTGACCTGAGCTGACTGCGCTGACCTGCGCAGATGTCACTCCGGGGCCGACTGTCAGACCCCCCGCCTAGACTCGCAGAGGTAATCGGACCTTGGGCCGACCGAGGCGGGAGGGAGGCGGCGGACATGACGCGATTCGTACACAACCCGGTGCGGCCGCCCGCGCGGGTGTCCGACATGACCGCCGGGCTCTCGCGGTGCGCGGCCGTCTTCCTGCCCGCCGGACTGCCACGGGAGGGGCGGGTCGCCTTCTGGGCGCCGGAGGGGGAGCTGCCCGTCGGCGCGGAGGACGAGCCGACGGGCGGCGAGTCAGGCATGAGCGACACGGGTACGGCGCGCGAGACGGGTGATACGGGCGATGCGGGCGGGCCCGCGGGTGGTGTGTTCGGTCCGGTCCGGCTCGGCCGGGGCGACGTCACGGTCGTACGGCGCCACGGGGCCGGTGTCCGTACCCGCACCGTCCCCGCCGTGCTGCTGTCCGTCGCCGACGCCGTGCCCCTGCTCGTCCGCGCCCGGGGCGACAAGACGGCGCATCCGGCCGCCGCCTGCTGGGGCGCCGCCGCGCTGCACGCCCTCCAGCTGGCGGCGCGCGGCCGCCTCCTGCCCGGACTCACCGCCTCCGACCATGACGCCTGGCGGGCGGGACCGCTCGACGCCGATGACATCGCGCAACTGAGGGCGATCGCCGCGGCCATGCCTCCCGAAGCGCACGCCGTGCCACTGCCGGATCTGCGCCCGCTGCGGCTGCCCGACCCCGAAGCGCTGGTGCGGGCATTCCTCGACGCGGTGGCCGATTCCCTGCCGCGTACCCCCGCCGCCGCGTACGCGGCGGGCGCGCCGTTCGCCGCGCGTGCCCCGCAGCATCTTCCCGGGGCCAGGACCTGGGCCGCGGAGGCGGCGGCCGGGATGGACGCCGGGGTCCGGGTCTCGCTGCGCCTCGATCTGTCCGCGTTCGACCTCTTCGACCAGGCCGGGACGGCCACGGACACCGGCGCGGAGGGTGCCCCCGGCGAGACCGGCGAGACCGGCGTGGCGCGGCGGGCCGGGGCCGCGCTCGTCCAGATCCACAGCCTCGCCGACCCGACCCTCGTGATGGACGCGGCCGGCCTCTGGGCGGGGGACGGCGACGAGAGCTTCGGGCCGCGCGCCCGGATCGACGCGATGCTCGCCCTGCGCCGGGCGGCCCGCGTCTGGACCCCGCTCGCACGGCTGCTGGAGCTGGACGTCCCCGACGCGCTGTCGCTCTCCGAGGACGAGCTGTACGAGCTGCTCGGCCCAGGAGCGGCCCGGCTCGCCGCGGCGGGCGTCGCCGTCCACTGGCCCAGGGAGCTGGCCCGTACGCTCACCGCCGCGGCGGTCGTCCGTCCCGCACCCGGCTCCGCCACGGACGGCACGCCGTTCTTCGACAGCGAAGAACTGCTCAAGTTCAACTGGCAGTTGGCACTCGACGGAGATCCCCTCACCGAGCGGGAGATGGACGCGCTGGCCGAGTCGCACCGGCCGATCGTGCGGCTGCGCGACCAGTGGGTGGTCGTCGATCCCGCCCTCGTACGCAAGGCGCGCAAACGGGAACTGGGCCTGCTGGAGCCGGTCGACGCGCTGGCCGTCGCCCTCAGCGGCACCGCCGAGGTGGACGGCGAGACGGTGGAAGCGGTCCCCGTGGGCGCGCTGGCCGCTCTGCGGGACCGTCTCCTCGCCGGTCCGGCCACCGTCCCCCAGCCGCCGGCCCTCGCCGCGACCCTGCGCGACTACCAGCTGCGCGGCCTCGCGTGGCTCGACCTGATGACCTCGCTCGGCCTGGGCGGGTGCCTCGCGGACGACATGGGCCTCGGTAAGACGGTCACGGTCATCGCCCTCCACCTGCACCGGCGCCGCCCCGCGCCGACCCTCGTCGTCTGCCCCGCCTCCCTCCTCGGCAACTGGCAGCGCGAGATCACCCGCTTCGCCCCCGGAGTGCCCGTGCACCGCTTCCACGGAGCGGGGCGCACGCTGGACGAGGTGACGGACGGCTTCGTCCTCACCACGTACGGCACCATGCGCGGCAGCGCCGGCGAACTCGCCGCGTACACCTGGGGGATGGTCGTCGCCGACGAGGCCCAACACGTCAAGAACCCCTTCTCGTCCACCGCGAAGGCGCTCCGCACGATCCCCTCGCCCGCCAGGGTCGCGCTGACCGGCACCCCCGTCGAGAACAACCTCTCCGAGCTGTGGGCGCTCCTCGACTGGACCACCCCCGGTCTGCTGGGCCCGCTCAAAGCTTTCCGGGCCCGCCACGCACGAATCGTCGAGAACGTCGAGAACGCGAAGAGCGCCGACATCAAGGACGCCGACAACGCGGAGGCGGTGGAGCGGCTGTCGCGACTGGTCCGGCCGTTCCTCCTGCGCAGGAAGAAGTCCGACCCGGGGATCGTCCCCGAGCTGCCGCCCAAGACGGAGAGCGACCACCCCGTCGCGCTCACCCGGGAACAGGCCTCTCTCTACGAGGCGGTCGTCCGCGAGACGATGGCGGCCATCGAGGAAGCGGAGGGCATCGCCCGGCGCGGCCTCGTCATGAAACTGCTCACGGCGCTCAAGCAGATCTGCAACCACCCCGCGCAGTATCTGAAGGAGGACGCGGCCCGGCTCACCGGCCGCTCCGGCAAGCTCGCCCTTCTCGACGAACTGCTCGACACGATCCTCGCGGAGGACGGCTCGGTCCTGATCTTCACCCAGTACGTGTCGATGGCCCGCCTGCTCTCCGCCCATCTCACCGCCCGTGCCATCCCGTCCCAGCTCCTGCACGGCGGCACACCGGTCGCGGAGCGCGAGCGCATGGTGGACCGGTTCCAGTCCGGTGAGACACCGGTCTTCGTCCTGTCCCTCAAGGCGGCGGGCACCGGCCTCAACCTGACCCGTGCCGGGCACGTCGTCCACTTCGACCGCTGGTGGAACCCGGCCGTGGAGGAGCAGGCCACCGACCGCGCCTACCGCATCGGCCAGACGCAGCATGTGCAGGTCCACCGGCTGATCGCGGAGGGGACGGTCGAGGACCGGATCGCCGAGATGCTGGCGTCCAAGCGGGCGCTCGCCGACGCCGTCCTCGGCTCGGGCGAGGCGGCCCTGACCGAGCTGACCGACCGTGAACTGGCCGATCTCGTCTCCCTGCGCAGGCCCGCATGACCGCCCCGCGCGCCCCCCGCCACGACGACCGCCGCCGTACCTTCCCCGCCCTGCCTCCTCGCCCGGCCGGCGACGGCGACTTCGCCGCCACCTGGTGGGGCAACGCCTGGGTGGAGTCCATGGAGGAGGCCGCCCTCGACCCGGCCCGCCTCCAGCGCGGCCGTGCCTACGCGGGCCGGGGCCATGTCGACGCGATCACCGTGACACCCGGCCGCGTCACGGCGTACGTCCACGGCTCCAGGCCCCGTCCGTACCGTACGGAAATCCGCCTGCGGACCCTCGGCGACGCCGACTGGGAGGAGCTCCTCGACGCGGCGGCGGCCCGCCCCGATCACATCGCGGCCCTCCTGGACAAGGACATGCCGCACGCGCTCGCCGCGTCGGCCGACCTCCTGCCCGTCGGCGGCGACCTCACCCCCGACTGCTCCTGCCCCGACGACGGTTACCCCTGCAAGCACGCCGCCGCCCTCTGCTACCAGACGGCCAGGCTCCTCGACGAGGACCCCTTCGTGCTCTTCCTCATGCGGGGCCGAGGCGAACACGAGGTCCTGGCCGATCTGACCCGGCGCAACGCCACCCGCTCGGCGGCCGAACGGACCACGGCCGCACCGGCCATGCCGACGGTCGCGGCCCGCGCCGCATTCGCCCCGCGCACGCTGCCCGCGCTGCCGCCCCCGTTCCGCGTGCCGGCCCAGCCAGGCCGCCCACCGGTCTACCCGCAGACACCCGGCGCCCCTGACCCGCTCGCCCTCGACCTCCTCGCCACCGAAGCGGCCGTGCGCGCCCACACCTTCCTCACCACCGGCCTCGACCCGGTCGCCGCCCTCACCCCCTGGCAGGACGCGGTGCGCCTGGCCGCCGCCCACCCCGGCTCCGGACTGACCGCCTCCACCCGCGCCCTCTACCGTGACCTGGCCGCCGCACTCGACCGCACCCCCACCGACCTGGCCCGCGCGGTCGCCGCCTGGCGTCAGGGCGGGCTCGCCGGCCTCGCCGTACTCGAAGATCCCTGGGACCCGCCAGCTGGCCCCTTCGACCGCGCCCGCCCCGCCCTCGTCGCAGCGGACTTCCCCTCCTTCCGCCCCTGGCGCAATCAGCTCTCGGGGCCTTCCCTCCAGCTCCGCTTCGGCCGCGACGGCCTCTGGTACGGCTACGAATCCGACCGCGACCGTGAGGACTGGTGGCCTCGCGGCACCCCCGACACCGACCCGGTCGGCGCGCTCACCGCCCTGCTCGGCAGGTGACCGGTAGGCTCTCCGGCGTACCCGAGAAGCGGTCGAAGGGGGCCCGGTGGAAGCCGAGTTGATGGCGCTGGCGGCGGCAGGAGCGACGGCACTCGTCCAGCAGATGGCGACGGACGGCTGGTCCCGGGCACGCGACCGGGTCGTTCGATTTCTCGCCGCACGGGGCTCCGCGTCGGCGGAATCCGTCGAAGCGGATCTGGAGGAGACGCGGGCCGATCTGGTCGCGGCCCGGCAGGACGACGACGAGGAGACCGCGGACGACCTCCGCGCGGAACTCCGTTCCCGCCTGCACCGCACCTTGCGGGCCGACCCGGCAGCCGCCGGGGACCTGCGCGCCCTGCTGGACGGCGCCGGGGTATTCGCCTCCTCACCGGCGCCGGCGCACCAGTTGCCCCTGGAGGACGACCCGTTCGAGAACAGGCACCCCCAGCGGGACCGGGTGCGGCACGGGGTCGAGGAACGGCAGCGGTACACCGGCCCGGTCCGCCCGCTGACGTTCGTCCTCAGCGGGGTGGGAGGCATCGGCAAGACCGCGCTGGCCGTCCGGCTCGCCCACGAGCTGAAGAGCGACTTCACGGCCGGCTACGTCGACCTCGACGAATGGCGCACCGCCGGGTCCGTCGACCTCGCGGCGGTCCTGAGGGACCGCCTCGTCCGGCTCGGTGTGGCGGAGAACTGGCTGCCGGAGGAGTACCGCGCGCTCGTGCGGCTGTACGAGCGGAAAACGCAAGGGGCACGCCTCGTGCTCGTCCTCGACAACGTGTGGTCCGCCGATGAGGTCACCACCCTGCTGCCGGTCTCGGCCGACTCGGTGGTCCTGATCGCCGCGAGGGAGCGGCTGCCGCGCCTGGAGGCGCGCGGCGCGATCGGACTTCCGCTGCCCCGGCTGTCGGACGACCACGCCGTCGACCTCCTCCGGAAGATCATCAGCCCGGTACGTCCTGACGAGTCCCCGCAGGCGCTCGTCCGGTTGGCGCGGCTCTGCGAAGGGTTCCCCGCCGCTCTCCGCGCGGCGGGCAGCCACCTCTGCGAACACCCGGGCAGACGTACGGAACGGCTCATCGCGGACCTGACCTCGGAACTCGACGAGAGGGGCTTGCCTGTGGTGGAGGCGGTCTGGAACGCCACCTACGAGGCGCTCGCCGCGCCGGCGGCCCAGCTCTACCGGCTGCTGCCCCGGCACCCCGGCCACGACATCACTCCGGAAGCGGCCGCGGCCCTCCTCGGGGCCGGGCTCGACGACGCGGAAGACGCCCTCGACGATCTGACGCGGGCGGGACTGCTGGCCCCGTCCCCGCCGCACCGCCCGGGACGGCTACGCCTGCACGGCCTGCTGCGCGCCCACGCCACGCGCTGCGCGAGCCGGCACGACGACCCGGCCGAGACTCACGAGGGGCTGCGCCGGCTCCTCGTCTGGTACCGCAGACAGGCCGAGCGGGCCGACCGGACGATCGCACGGTCCAGGATGCGGCTGGCCGACCCCGTACCGGAGCTGCCGTACGCCCCTGACGTGACGTTCACACACGAGGCGGACGCGCGGGGCTGGCTCGACACCGAACGCAGGGCGCTGTACGGATTCGTCCGGACCGCGAGTGATCTGGGCGAGGACACCCACGCCTGGTCGCTGTGCGAACCGCTCTGGAAGCACTACGAGGACCACGGCAATCACGATGACGCGATCCGCGCCTTCGGGGCGGGGCGGGACGCCGCGCTCCGCTGCGAACTGCCCGACGTCCTGATCCGGATGCGCTGCCAGCTGGCGCAGGCGCTCTGGAGCGCCGGCCGGTCGCGGGAGGCGGACACGGAGACCGAGCAGGCGCTGCGGTCGGCCGAGTCCGTGGTCCGGGACAGCAAACTGCACGCCTCCGCCCTGGAGTTCCGGGGGAAGTATTTCGCGCGGACCGGGCAGTGGGACGGGGCTGTGGAGTGCTTCGGACGGTCACGCGCCATCCACCTCGCGATCGGGAACCCGTACGGCGCTCTGCTGCAAGGGTTTCTGCTCGGCCGGACCCTGCGTACCGCGGGCCGGCTGGCCGAGGCGGAGAGCGAGCTGACGGGAGCGCTCGATCAGGCGCGGGAGCTGGACAGGAGCCGGGTGATCGCGCGCTCCGCGGCCGAACTCGGCCGCGTCAGGCGGGCCCTGGGCCGTCCTGATCAGGCCGTCGCGGCGCTGCGTGAGGCGCTGGCCGTCGAAGAGCGCCGCGGCTCCACGTACGACGAAGCCACGCTGCACGAGGAGCTCGCCGAGCTCGCCCGGGAGACGGGTGACACGGAGGCGGCCGAGGAGCACCGCGCCCGCGCCCGTGCATTGCGGGACCAGGCGGGCGTCGGGACGGACGACTGACGGTCACAGCTCGGCGTACGCGTCCTCATCGGTCGCGTACGCCAGCCGGACCGTCGTCCGGCGGCCGCCGACCGTGCAGGTGAGCATCGCGGGTAGTGGACCACCCCCGCATTCGAGCCACTCGTGGACGCCGGAGAGGACCGCCGCCGGATCGGGCCGTACCCAGGGCTCGCCCTCGGACGGATCGATGCCGATACGCACCGAGAGCAGCCCCTGACGGTCCGGCCGCCCGGTTCTGTCCGGTCCGGCTGGTCCGACCGTGCGCTCCGGGCCGGTCGGCGCACACGATCCGTCGGGTCCGTCGGGTCCGTGGGGTCCGTGGGGTCCGTCGGCTTCCGGCTCGCGGCGCCTCAGTACGCAGTGCTCCGATGTGAGGATGGCGGCCGCGCTCCGGCATCCGGGATGCCCGGCCAGTGTGTGGACCGTCCATCCGCCGGCCGTCCAGACGGCGTCCCGGGGGTCGCGCCCGGCCGGGGGCGGTGCGTAGCGGACGATGAGCCCGGCGCTCCACATCTCACCGAGCTCCGAGAAACCGTCCTCGGCGACCACATGCCCCCCGTGCGGGCCGCCGTTCAGCGGATAGCGGGCCACCGACACCGCGTTCCCCCGTACGTCGACGCGTGCCGCGAACCCGGACGGCCGCCGCGCGGCGGTCCGGGGGACGGGCAGAAGCCGGGCACGGGGCCGGCCGGGCGGTGGTTCGAGTTCGAGCAGCCGGTAGCAGTGGTCGCGCAGGTGCTCCAGTGAACGCCCTCGCTCGGCGAAGGCGGTGGCGGCGAGTGCGCTGGTGTCTCCCGTACGGTGGGCGGCGACGGCGGCGTCGATCTGCGCGGCGAAGGGCTCGTCCGGCCTCAGACGCGGTACGTGGGCGAGAAGTTCGGCCATGGGGCTGTCGGGCAGCAGTTCCGTACCGCCGTCGTAGCAGCCGAGCAGAGGCCGGTCCAGCGCCGCCGGGTACAGCGCGGTCGACCCGTGGTCCGTCAGCACGCAGTCGGCCGCGGTGAGGACCGCCGCCCACTCCTCGTGCGGCCTGGGCAGCAGCAGCCCGGCGGCCAGCGCGGGCTCCATGTGCTCATGGAGCGTCAAACCGCCCCGCTCGACATGCTCGTTGGGATGCAGCACGAGGGCGACCTGATAGGCGTCGTACGGCAGCTCGGCGGTCAGCCGCCCGGGCAGCTCGGGCCGTCTCTTCAGCAACGACTCCTTGCCCCAGGTGGACACCACGGCCACGAGCCGCCGCCCGCCGGTGCGCAGCGCGTCCCGGTACCGCTCCCGGCGGGAGCGGGAGGCCAGCATCCTGTCCAGTGTCGGGTCCCCCACCACGGCGGCCCGTTCCGCCGCGACCGGTGACCCCTGTGCGAGCCGGGTCAGCTGACTGGGGTGCGCGAGGGCATGCACCGAGGCCAGCGGCAGCTGACCGCGCAGGAGTTGCCGTGGGTGCAGTCCGGAAGCCACATCCGATGCGGCCGCGGCCGCGGATGCGCTGGCGGAGGGCGTGGTCTCGGCGCGGGCGTGGGGGAGCCGCTTGTTGAACCCGGCCCCATGCGGAAGGAGGACGAGTGGCCCGGACAGCTCGGGAAGCGGCCCGTTGGGACTGGCGGCCACCACGAGGTCATGCCCGCCCTGGACCGCTTCCCGCCACGGAATGGTGCGAGCGCCCGCACTGTCGAGCGCGGCGAGCGCGTCCGTACTGAAGTCGGAGCCGGGGACGAGGGTGAAGACCGGGCTCACGCGGTGATCCCCCGCGAAGACGGGAAGGGTGTCGAGCAGCCGGTTCAGCGCGGTCGCCGACCGTACGGCATACAGCACGGTCCGCTGCCCGCTGCCCGCTGCCCGCTGCCCGCTGCCCGCTGCCCGCTGCCCGCTGCCCGCTTTGTAAGTCTTCATTCTAGTCTGTCCGGCGCGGCGGGGAGCGGGGTTTTCCTCAATTGCCGGAGCAGAAGAGGGCTCGTGCGGTGGCTCGGACGACATGCCGAAGATCGTACGTGCATGACGGAAGCCGGGAGCAAGGGGCGGTGGTGTCGTGCCGCCTGGGCGGCCTCCCCGTACTCCCGGCTTGTCGCATGCCGTCGGGCCCTGAGGGTCAGGCCGTCTGGAGGGTGAGGCCGAAGTGGCTCAGGATCGGGTTGATCGGCTGGTGCCAGGTCTGGCCGCCGCCGGTGCAGTCGCCCCAGCCGCCTGAGGTGACGCCCTGGGCCTGGTCGCCGCTGATGAAGGAGCCGCCGGAGTCACCGGGCTCGGCGCAGACGCTGGTTCCGGTCATCCCGTAGACCGCGCCCTGGGCGTAGTTGACCGTTTCGTTCGTCGCCAGCACATTGCCGCAGTGCCAGTGTGACGTGGATCCGGAGCGGCAGATGGAGGCGCCGACGGGGGCTTCCGCCGAGCCGTGGACCAGCTGGTCGGAGACTGTTCCCCAGCCGAGGACGACCGGGACGGTCCACCAGCCGTTGCCGACGCTCACCCAGGCGTAGTCGTTGCCCGGGAAGGTCGATCCCTGGAAGTTGCCGATCGCCGAGCCGTCCCAGCCGCTGACCGCCGCGCCCGGCTGGCCGCAGTGGCCGGCCGTGACGAAGCCGCCGATCACGGAGAAGCCGATGGAGCACCGGACGTTGCCCGTGTAGTACGGGTCACCGCCCACGGTCCCCGCCGCGAAGGTCCGGGGGGCCGAGGTGGTCTGCTCGACGGTCACGGGTCCGGCCTGCCGGGCCCGGGTGAGGAAGTCCTGGACCGCGCTGTCGTTCTGTCGCGAAGCGACGACATCGACCACGACCTGGTTGGTCTTGGGGTCGACGTGCCAGCTGCTGACCCCGGCCGGTGCGCCGAGTGTGTCGATCTTCGCTTTTGCGGCGCCGAGCTGGGCCGCGCTGTGCTTCACCAGATGTACGGTCGCGCCGGCCGCCCGTACGGCGTCGGCCTTGCGCTTGTCGGTGACGGCCACGGTGAGTGTGCCGCTGCCGGCGTCGAACCAGGCGCCGCCGTACGACGAGCCGGCCGCGCGCCGCGCCTTTCCTTCGACGGCTGTCGCGGTCCTCTCCGCGGCCAGCCGGGCTTCCGCCTGGCTCTTCGTCAGGCCCAGGTCCTCGCGCATCGCGGCGAGCAGGCTCGCGGACGCGGGGGCCTCGGCGGTGGAGGCGGCGGCGGAGGGGGAAGCCGCGGCGGCGGACGGGACGAGACCGACCGTGGCCCACGTTCCGAGGACGAGAAGCGCGGACAGGCTGCTACGTATGACAGTCATGCGTCTCAAGGGATTGGCCCTCTCTGTTGTTCCAGCAGCATGTGGGGGTGGAACAGCAGGCGCCGGAGAGCGCTCTCAGGCGGTGCCAGGCGGAGCGTAGCCGAGGATATTGGGCAGGTCCATGCCAATTGGCGAAGCGGTGTGATGCGGGCGGGGAAGGGCGCGATCCGGGCGGGGAAGGGCGCGATCCGGGCGGCGAAGCGCCCGACCCGGGCCGGACCGGGCGGATGCGGACGCTGTCAGGAAGCGCGGACTGCCTCCGCCCACCGCGCGAGCGTGGCGAAGTCCGCCTCCCGCAGTCCCCGCCCGGGGTGGATCCGCAGGAGCAGCGCCGGAGCGCTGTGGTGCGCCGCCACATGGGCCGTGTCCAGGCCCGTGATCATGTCGTCGACCCAGGCGAAGGGGCGGCCTGCCGCCCACTCCAGCAGCGGACGGGTCTTCCAGCACAGGCCGTCGGGGTCCTCCGCGAAGAGCTCGGGCCACTCGATCACCGGCAGGTCGGCGGGGAGGCCGACCACCGGGGAGATCATGCTGTTGGCCTCGTGCATCCTTCTCTGAACTAAGGGGCGTCCTGCTTGGGCTGTTGGGTAGCCTGCGGTCATGGGAATGGGAATGAACACTGACGGCTGGCTCGAAGACACGCGGACGTCCTACGACACTGTTGCTGCTACTGAACTTGATTGGGTGATGTCGGGCCGTTCGGCTGACAGCGGCTGAGCCGGGTCGGTAGCTGTGTGGTGTGAGATACGCGCAGGGCGGCGGTTTGACCGACGCCAAGAGGGCGGCGAGGGAACGGATCCGGCTGGAGGCGGTC